>SKQC01000377.1 GCA_007119175.1 Myxococcales bacterium
ATTCGAACCCGTGTCGCTGGCGTGAAAGGCCAGTGTCCTGGACCAGGCTAGACGAAGGGGACGTGAGCCGTGGAGGATTCGAACCTCCGACCCGCAGATTAAAAGTCTGCTGCTCTACCAGACTGAGCTAACGGCCCGAATGCTCTCGAACCCAAAAACAGGGTTGAAAGTTCGACCGCGAAGGGGGGAAATCCAGCCTTCATGCGGCTCATTCAACTCGGAGGGTCGCCCCGAGCGGTCTGTATACCTACATTTGCCTCTGCGAGGTGTCAATGAATTTTCGCAAAAAAAGTCGCGACCTCATCCACCGGCGATCGCATCGAGACTTTGCCTCGGGCGATGCGTGTCTATTTTGGATTCGATCGACACTGCGAGTGCAGTGGTTGGGGGCGGTTGCACTCGGTGCAATGCCACCGTCTTCGTGGACGAGGACAGGGGGCTTTTGCTAGAGTTGTCGATGCGAGTCGGGCGTCGGTCGCCTTGCCCCCAAAAGAGTCAAAGGGGGAGCGACCATGGAGACAAGATCCGATTCGCCGGAGGTGTCGTTTTTTAAACTTGCCGAGCGGTATCATATGTCCAGGAGTCGCCGACGACGCTGGAGGGATACACGAGACACGGTGCCGGCACGGCGCCGGCGCCGCCGTGCCCATCGCCGCGACCGACCGGCAAGTCAGATTTATTTCCCCATGAAGGTGGATGCCAAATCAGCGAGCCGAGGAATCCAGGCCCGACTTCTCGGCGCCATGGTATCGGCCGTGGTGACGGTGATCTGTTTTGTGAGTCTTCTGGTGGCTCCGGAGATCACCATAGGCTCTACCTTCGCCATCACCGTCGGTCTGGGCTCTCTGGGGCTGTCGGTATCGCTGACCATGAGTGCTCGCCGCGAAGAGATCGTCCACCAGATGGCGGGCCGACTGGTCGCAGAAGACGACAGCCCGCCTGCCCTCCCCCCGGCCACACACGAGTTACCCCCGGCCACACACGAGATGTTCCGAAGTGAAGACGGAGATCTCGGTAGATGAAAGTTGCCCCACCTGCCGGAAGGTAACGACTTACCCTTATTCGGATGTGCCGCGATAGATGCAACTCGACTCGCAGGTCTCGTGGACCTGAATAGAGTGCAATTGGGGAAGTGTGTCGACGAGGCGCTCCCAGATCCAGTGGGCGAGTATCTCGGAGGTTGGATTCTCAAGCCCCTCGATTTCGTTTAGATAATAGTGATCGAGGCGCTTTCTCACCGGCTCAACGGCGGCTTTGATGTCGCCGTAATCGATCAACCATCCCATCTCAGGATCGACTTCGCCCTTGACGGTGACCGTCACTCGGTAAGAGTGGCCATGGAGGCGCCGGCATTTGTGGCCGTCGGGAACATTCGGAAGCAGATGGGCTGCCTCGAAAGAAAATTCTTTTACGAGTTCGACGATCATATTCGATGGAGACCGATTCGATTGTGGTCTATACTGCCGGCGCTCGGCAGCCTGAGAGTTAATCCGAACTAACCCACCCAGACACAGTGAGTCAATCGACGATGAAGACGCCTTTTCTTCAAGCCGTGAAGGACGGTCCGATTGTATTCGATGGAGCGATCGGGACCCAGTTGTACGAGCGGGGCATCTACGTCAACAAATCCTTTGACTACGCCAACGTCAGCCGGCCCGATCTGGTGCGGGCGGTCCACGACGAATATCTCGACGCCGGCGCCCAGGTGGTGACGACGAATACATTTTCGTCGAATCGAGTCAAATTGGGACGGCACGGACTCGAGGATGAGGCCGACGACATTGTCGCCGCCGGCGCCGCCATTGCCCGCGAAGCCGCCGACGGGTCGGCCTATGTGGCTGGTTCGATTGGACCCACCGGGGAGACGCCGACGATGCTCACCGAGGGGGAATTAGAGCAGATCCGAAACGCCTTTCGGCGGCAGGCCACAGTCCTTGCCGAGGGCGGCGTCGACGTGTTGGTCCTGGAGACATTTCGGCAGATGGCGGAGATCCGGATCGCCCTCGAGGCCGCTCAGGAGGTCTGCGATTTGCCGATCGTCGCCCAGATGTCGTTTGACGCCGAACGGACCACGGCCGACGGCGCCAGCCCCGATCGGGTGGCCATGTTGCTGCGGGAGTGGGGCGCCGACGTCGTGGGCGCCAATTGCATGGAGGGGCCCCATATTTTGTACGATGTGGTCACGGAGATGCTCGACGTGGGTGTGCCCGTCATCGCCCAACCCAACGCCGGGTATCCACAAAAGATCGAAGAGCGCCTCGTCTATATGGCGACCCCCGAGTATTTCGGTGTATATGCCCGGCGCTATTTTAAGGCCGGGGTTCGCCTCGTCGGCGGCTGTTGTGGGACCGGGCCAGAACACGTTCGGCGCATCGCCGCCGCGGCGAGGATGTTCGGCGGCGGCAGAGTGGAGCTGGAGGTGGCACCGCAGCGCGACGACAGACCGGCGTCGGCGCCGGTCACCGCGGAGCTCGGCGACCGGGACTCCGAGGCGCCCACGGAGCTCGCCGACAAGATCGAGCGCGTTCACCGCCAGATGAAAGAGGGGACCCGCGGCGAGCCCAATCGCGATAATTTCGTGGTCAGCGTGGAGGTCAATCCACCGGCCGGGCTGCGACCCAATAAGGCGATCAATGCCGCGCGGATGCTCATCGAGGGCGGAGTGGACGTCATCAATATCGCCGACGGCCCTCGGGCGTCGGTGCGCATGTCGAATTGGGCTCTGGGCAATATTCTTCAGCAGGAGCTCGGCATTGAGGTCATCCTCCATCTCTGCGGCCGAGATCGCAATTTGTTGGGGTTGCAGGCCGATCTGCTGGGCTTTGAGGTCATGGCCCTTCGAAACCTGGTGGTCATCACCGGCGATCCCCCCAAGGTGGGCGACTATCCGCACGCCACGGCGGTCTTCGACCTCGATAGCATCGGAATTTTGCGGATGATTCAGAACTTCAACCAGGGCATCGATCCGGCCGGCAAAGACGTCGGTCAGGCGACGTCCTTTTATTGCGCCTGCGGTGCCGAGCCGGCCAGTCCGGATTACGACCGCGAGCTGCGACGGCTGGAGAAGAAAAAGCAAAGTGGCGCTCGATTTATCATGACGCAGCCGGTCTACGATCCGGAAGTTTTAGACCGGTTTTTAAGAGATACCGAACACCTCGATATGCCGGTATTGGTCGGACTTTTGCCGCTGGCCAGCTTTCGAAATGCCGAGTTTTTACACAACGAGGTGCCCGGTATGGCTGTACCGGAAGAGATTCGCCGCCGGATGGAAAAAGTCGGCAGCGGCCCGGAGGCCAAGCAGGAGGGCGTGCGCATCGCCCAGGAGACGCTTCACCGAGTGCACGACCGCGTCGTCGGCGCCTATATTATGCCGCCGTTTCGCCGCTACGTCGCCGCCCTGGAAATTTTAGAATGCCTCGACGGGTACAGCGTGCCCGGCGATGAACCCGACGCAGGATAAGCCAATGGCCATAGTGGATAGCATCGTCGAATTGGTGGGGAAGACCCCGATTGTACGCCTGTCGCCGGAATTCGTCGGCGGCGGCGCCGAGGTATTGGCGAAGGCCGAGTTTTTCAATCCCATGGCGAGCATCAAAGATCGGATCGGCGCCAATATGGTGGCCGATGCCGAGCGCCGGGGAATCCTCGATGAAGAGTCGAGGATCGTCGAGCCCACCAGCGGAAATACGGGTATCGCCCTGGCTTATGTATGCGCCTCGAAGGGCTACGATCTGATTTTGACGATGCCCGATATGATGAGCTTTGAGCGGCGAACTCTTTTGAAAGCACTCGGCGCAGAGCTGGTGCTGACGCCGGGAGCGCTGGGGATGCACGGTGCTGTGGAGCGGGCGCGCAGCATCGTCGCCGAAGACGACAACGCCGTGATGCTCCATCAATTTGAGAATCCGGCCAATCCCGAGATTCACTCCGAGACGACGGCCCTTGAGATCTGGGAGGATACGGGCGGCGATATCGACGCCATCGTCACCGGCGTCGGCACAGGCGGCACGATCACCGGTGTCACCCGGGTCCTCAAGGAGAAAAACCCCGATTTTTGCGCCATCGCCGTGGAACCGGCGGGAAGCCCGGTATTGTCGGGAGGTGCTCCGGGACCTCATAAAATTCAGGGAATCGGCGCCGGTTTCGTGCCGGATATTCTGGACCGCGATCTGATCGACGAGATCGTCGCCGTCGACGACGACGAGGCCATGGAGATGGCGCGCAGACTGGGCTGCGAGGAGGGATTGCTCGTCGGCATCAGCTCCGGGGCCAACGTCGCCGGCGCCTTAAAAATTGCGCGACGCCCCGAATTTGAGGGAAAACGGATCATCACCGTGCTCTGCGATAGCGGTGAGCGCTATCTGTCGACCCCGCTTTTTCGCGATCTGTGATATGAGCCAGGTGGGTGCTGGGAAGTAGGCGAGGAAATGATGAAGCATAACGATGCACAGGGCGATTCGACGCCGGGGCCGACCCCGCCCTCCTGTCAGGGCGAAGGGCTAAACGGTTTTTTGAAAAACGCCATCGAGGATATTCGCGCCGTGCAGCGGGCCGATCCGGCGGCGCGAACATTTGCCGAGGTGGTGACCACTTATCCCGGCCTCCACGCACTGTGGTTGCACCGGATCGCCAATTGGCTGTGGGAGCGCGGAAATCGACTGCTGGCGCGGATGCTCAGCCACTACAATCGGCATATTACAGGCGTCGAGATCCATCCCGGTGCACAGATCGGCTGCCGGGTATTTATCGACCACGGCATGGGCGTGGTCATCGGCGAGACGGCGATCATCGGCGATGATTGCCTGATCTACAAAGGGGTGGTCCTCGGCGGAACGACGCTCAAGCGCACCAAGCGCCACCCGACGATCGGAAAAGGGGTGACCATCGGCAGCAATGCCTGCATTCTGGGCAATGTCGAGATCGGTGACGGAGCGCGTATCGGCAGTGGCTCGGTGGTCGTCAAAGACGTCGAGCAATACGGTACGGTGGTGGGAATTCCGGGACGCACCGTCTCCAAAGAGGCGCGTAAGACCGTCGGTTATCCGGATCTGGAACACGACCGGCTCCCCGACCCGCTTCAGCGTATCGTCCGTGATCTGCTCGGCCATATCGACCGGCTCTCAAATCGGCTTCACACTCTGGAGAGCATCGTCGAATTAAGCCCCGAAGAACTTGCCGAGAAGCTCGATCGCGACGACCTTCAGGGCGAGTTGGAGATGGAATTTTTGAAGGCATATCAGGACGACGTCGTCGAAGAAGACGACGATCCACAGAAGTCGGAAGCCGGTTAAATACGCCTCTACGCCACATTTGATGCTCAGGAGAATTGCGATGAATCGATGGATGACAAAGCGATCGATAGCACTGGCGGCGGGCGTATTAATGACCAGTTGTTTTCTCATGCCGGCCGTGGCTTTCGCCGAGGACGATGACGAGAAGAGCGCCACCGAGATCATCGAGCGGGCCGTGGAGCGAAACGCGCTGGGCTTTGAAGCGGGCCGCGCTCAGGTCAGCCTCACCGTCTTCGATCGGGAAGGCGAAAAACAGGATCGAAAACTCGACGTGCGCTCCCGGCGTGACGACGATCGAGGCCGGACGGTGATGACCTTGACCGCCCCAGCAGAGGTGCGCGATCAGGCATTTTTATTCGTCGAAAACCCGGAGAGCGACGACGATATGTGGATGTATGTGCCGGCCTTCGAGGTCACCCGGCGAGTGGAGGGCAGCCAGCGGCGAAGCTCGTTTTTGGGAACCCATTTTACCTTCGCCGATCTGGAGAGTCGCGATCTGCGCGACGCGACTCACCGGCGTCAGGCTGACGAGACCATCGGCGATCACGATGTCTACGTCGTCGAGGCGCGACCGAACGAGCCCGAGCAGAGCGATTACGAGCGGGTCGTCGCCTATGTGCGCAAAAGCGACTATATCCCGCTGCGGATTCGCTTCTACGACCGCGACGGAGATCTGGATAAGACGCTATTTACAGAGCGTTTGGAGAGCACTGGCGACGACGTCACCTATGTCGAGCGGGCTACACTGCGTGCCGAGTCCGGGGGCTATACGACGATCGAGATAGAAGACCTCGATACGGAGGTCGAATTGCCGGCTTCGCTCTTTGATCGCGAAGAGTTCGGGCGGTGAAG
>SKQC01000200.1 GCA_007119175.1 Myxococcales bacterium
CGAATCCATATCTGCCGACTCTGTTGGCCCTTCATCTTCGGCATCCGCCACCGGCGGTGTTCTTGCCTCCCCGTCATGCGGAAAATCCAAAAAGAGATACCCGTCAGTTTCCGATATCGCCGGCCTTTCGTCGCCACTTAACGTCAAGACGATCTCGACCCGGTTTCGCCCGGGCTCCTCGACCTCGATCAGATCCACATTGCGCTCGAATTGACTGGTATCGATAAACCGCCGGAAATTCGATCGCGTAATGCGCACATCGTCCATGGCGATCACAATTCGACCCTCATCGTAGGCATCATTGATCTCATAGCTCGCCGGTCGCCTGGTCTGAACAAATACGCGCGTTTTATCCGCGTCTGCCTGAAAACCGATCCAGGTCAATACATTGGGATCCTGCGACGATCTGTCCTGAGCCGACGTATCATCCGACGAATCGGGCACCACCCCACCGTAGGACTGCGGCGCTGAGCCCCCTTCAGCGAAGGCCACAGAAGCGCCCATCATCAACAGCACCTGCACGGCGAATGCAACCAGAATCTTATTCGTCACGCGTCTCATCATCGACCCGGGCGATGTCCACTAAATAGATGCACCTAGTCCAAACCTCAGTTGCCATTACTGAATACCATTCTGTGTTATCGTAAGGGATGCGTTATGACTGAGCAATCGACGCCACGGGCCGTCAAGTCATTGATGTCGATGCCGCTCATCTCCCTGAATTGCGTCCCGGCGCGATCGACGACCTGCTCCGGCGTCTTGCCGTCCAGCGCTTTGAGCACCTCGGCGGAATCAACCTCGACTTTTCCTATCTTTTCTGAGCTCTCCGGAGATAGCTCATCGAAGACGGCCAAGACCACGGCAACGTCAAATCGCTGACTTTCTCCTTTTGGCAATGCATCGGAAATGGCATTCCACGACGCATCGAACGAACTCTCATCGCTCCCGTCCAATGTCAGTTCCGCCGTTGAGTCATCTCCCTCGCCATTTGAAGAGTCGCTTTCTTCCGACTCCTCGACGCGCAGACTCAAAACTCGGCCGACGATAGTTTGAGAAGAAAGTAGTCCCAATCGTTCGCTGTGCCCGTCGAGGCTATAGAGTCCACCCCAAAGTCCAGCGTTCCGGAAAAGGATCCGATGATATAGGAATTGCCGTCGCCGTCGACGCCGATACCGGTGGATGCCTGATATTGCGTATTGGATGCGTAAGTGCTCCAGGAATGGTCACCAGCGGAGTCGAGCTCAAAGACCAGTACATTTCGCTCAGAATGACCCGATATCGTCTCGCCGTCCCACTCCAGATCGTCGACAAAGCTGCCAGCGACCACAATGGAATCGTCCGTCGTCGTCGCCAGACCGCCCATTCTCGTCTCCTGCTCATTGCCAAAGCGATCGCTCCAGATATGATCGCCGGAAGCCGAGAACTGAGCCAGGAAGATATCCGAGGCACCCGCCGAAACCAGGGTTCCGCCTCCGAAGTCGACGCTTCCCGACATCCTTCCGCCCAATATCACCCGATCTTCGCTATCTAAATCCAAGCCATAGGCTGTCTGGCGCGCAGAGCTTTCGAAGGAGCGACTCCAGATATGATCGCCCTCGGAATCAAATCGAGCCACGAAGACATCGGTTTCGCCCGTACTGACTCGAGGCTCGCCTCCCAGGTCGAGAGTTCCATTGAACTCTCCTGCGAGAAGAATGTCGCCATTCTCGGCCAGCGTGATTTCACTGCTGTACTGGCCTTCCGAATCACCGAAGCGGTCACTCCAGACATGCTCGCCGTCGCTGTCGAATTTTACCACGACGATATCGGATGAGCTGTCGGGCTCGCCCGTCAGATCGCCACCGCCGAAGTCAATCGCCTGGCTCATGCTTCCAACCATAAAGACACTGCCGTCTTCGCTCAGCTCGACCCCGGTGATGAAAAAGCCGGTAAGTGGAAATGCCTGGCTCCATAGATAGTCGCCATCGCTGTCGAGCTTGGTGACAAAGAGTCCCGCGCCATTGGCCTCCAGCGGCGCATCACCACCGAAATCGACGTCTCCGCGGATCACTCCCGAGATGACGACTTCACCGTCGTCATTGGTGGCGACTCGATGAGGAACCTGCCGCTCTTGATTGCCGAAGCGCCGGCTCCAGCGATGCTCTCCGAAGATATCGAATTGAGCGACCACAACATCACTTTCTCCCTCCGAAGTCAGCGGCCCGCCACCAAAATCAATAGTCCCCCGCAGGAGCCCGTAGATTGTCACCGTCCCATCTGAACTGACCGCTATTCGTCCATTGGAATGAGGTCTCGCGTCACCGAACCCCTGAACCCAGGACGGGGTAATGCACCCTCCGTCATCGCAGTCCCCGGGGCAAAAGCGATCACACTCCCCGCAATGCTCTTCGTCGGTCTCAAGATCGACGCATTCTTCGCCACAAACCGTGTCGGGGCACGGCTCCTCGACGTCCGCATCGCCTGTGTCGTCACCCGCATGGGAAGTGTCGTCTCCTGGTGAGACATCATCGGCGTCCAGACCGGCATCATCGCCTGCCGCGTCTATGCCCGCGTCTATCGCCGCGTCGACGCAGACGTCGGCTTCGCATATCAGACTTCCCTCACAGCTATCATCGGGCCCACAGGCACATCCCAGCGTCCCTTCTTCACATTGCTGGTTTGTCGGGTCGGGCTCCTGAGAATCGTCGCTGCAGGCAACCATTGCCAATGCGCAGATGCCGATGAGTAAGAAAATGACCGGATTTGCTTTCCACATGATGCACTTTCCTACAAATTAGAGATGACGTTCGTGCACTTCGCTCAGCACCTTGTATTTCACGATGCGCAGCCGGCTATCAACCTCCGAGTCTGCGCCGGTGTGAGCGCGTCGATCCTATCATCATCATCCGCAGATTTCGCGAAAAACTTTCCGCTCGCCGCCGATGCACATCCGTTTTCGATTTCAAGAGAGCTTCACCGGCAGGCCCAGTTGTACCACCACTTAGCGCGGCCCAATAGCGCTGAACACGACCCCTTCGATCTGATCACCTTCGACGACGATCAAAAATTTTTACATGTAGCCCGACGCATCACGCGCTGTGGCGTGGAGGAGCTAAACTCCCTGATCGACGATACCGAGGCCGCCAAGCGAGCGCGCATTAAAACCGGCGATATCGGCGGAGCAATCCTGGTGGCCGACGAATTCGAACAGGAGGCGATCGACGCCTACCAGCAGCGCGTCTTTCAGCAAAGTGACGGATGTGTCCAAGAAACTGAAGCAACCTCAAACCCTCTTCCGACCGCCTCCTAAAAAAGCGCCCATCTGTCGAGGCGACATGATGCGATGACAGCGAAAATTTCGTGGTCTCGTCTCTATGTCTATCTTCGACGATAGCCCATCGAGCTACCGATAGTGGCGGTCACGCAGTACGGAGAGGTCATTCGTGGGAAGAGGCGGAACAAAAACGGTCGTTATCACAGGCGCCTCTCGCGGGATCGGAGAGGCAACGGCAAAGCGCCTCGCCGAACCTGGTATGGAGATGATTCTGCTTGCCAGGTCGGAGGATAAGCTCGACAGCATCTGCAAAGAGATTTCCCACCGGGGAGTCCACGCCGATTATCTTGTCACAGATCTTTCCACCGTCGATGTGGCCCGTGAGGCGGCCCGCAAAATTGCTGAGCGCTGTGAGGCCATCGACATACTTGTCCTGAACGCGGGCATGTCCAACGACAAGCCTTTTGAGGAGGCGAGCCTCGACGAGATCGTCTACGAGCTCGGCGTCAACTACCTGGCCCCGGTCTCCCTCCTTCATACCCTCCTCCCGCAACTGAAGCGACGACGCAGCCACGTCATCGTCATCGGTTCCCTCACTGCGATTTTGCCTTTTCCCTCCAATGCCACCTATGCCGCGAGCAAAGCGCCACTCTTATCTCTCATCAAGAGCCTGCGGCTTGAGATGAGAGGCGAGGGAATCCATTTCGGCATCGTCTTGCCGGGACTGACGAATACGGCGGCAACGGAGCAGATGACATCCCGACTTCCCCGGGCCACTCCGGAGAAAATCGCGGAGGCGATTGTCGAGTGCATCGCAGATCGAAAAGGCCTGGTCATCCCGGGCGTTGGGAATCGCATCGCTGCGGCAGTCTTTCAACAATTCCCAGGACTTGGCGAAAAGATGCTCACCCCCTTTAGACGTCGACTAATTCCCGGCTATGACGACCATGTCAGTAAATGACTGACCGCGACACTATACTCATCCTGGGCGCTCAGGGCTTCATCGCAAGCCACCTTCGGGACAGGCTCAATGAGCAGTATCGGCTACTCAGCGTCGATATCCGACCACTTACGCCGGTCCGGGCCCGAGTTGGCGACGAGGATCTGCGCAGCGAGCGCCTGCTTCGCCTCGATCTGGGCGACCCGGCCCAGCTCGAGGAGTTCTTCGAAGCCATTGCCGGCGAGACCAGCCGCCTTCTGGCAGTCGTCCACCTCGCCGCCTACTACGATTTTCGCAACAAACCGGATCCCCGCTACGACCGCCTCCATACGGGCTTGCACCATTTGATCCAACTTCTCGGACAACACGTCGACAGCGCCGTGCCATTGATTTATGCCTCCAGCATGGCGTCGCTTGCACCTACCGACCCGGGTAAGCCGCTCACCGAGGAGAGCGCACGGCACGGGTCCTGGGTTTATCCCGCCTCGAAAATCGAGGCGGAAAATATTCTCCGCCAGGCCGCCCAGGAGCGACCCGTCGTCGAGCTCGTTTTGGCCGCCGTCTATTCCGACCTCGGAGAGCTCGTACCTCTCTTCAATCAGATCGAGCTCGTCCGCAGCCGGTCCATCGCCAAATTCATGTATCCCGGCCCCACCGATCGAGGTTTGGCCTACGTCCACATCACAGAAACCGTCGACGCCTTTATCCGCGCACTCAAGCCCTTCTTTGGCTGCCCCGGCCTGCATCGTTTTCTGATCGGTCAGGAAAAAGCGGTGTCCTATGAATACATCCACCGCCTGGCCGGTGAGATGTTTTACGGAAAGAAATTACCTCTTCTCCGTGTCCCTGCGTCATTTGCCTACCTCGGCGCCCATCTCTTGAGCGCCTTCTCCAGTCTGACCGGCAAGCGGCGTTTTCTGCAGCCATGGATGATTCAATTTGCCGAGGAGCATTTCGAATTCGACCTCACTCACGTCAAATCCGAGCTGGGTTGGAGCCCGTGGCGCACACTCCACGATGACCTCCATCGCATCCTCGAACTTGCCCACTACCACCACGATATCTGGCTTGAGGTAAATCACCGTCGGCCCTGGTGAACTCGAGTCCGGGCGGAAAATGGGCGCCTCGCACTTCACGCCATACGAAACACGCCGTTGGCCCACCGGGGTCGATACGTGTAATGTCCCGCCTCGAAGGGAGCCCGACTCCCACACTCCCCCTTAGCTTCAATTATTCAGCCTTTTATGCCACGCGAGCAGTACCCATGACCCACCACACCTTTTCCTCACTCGGCTTGAGCCAGGCCTGGCTCGAAAACCTCGATCAACTCGACTACACCACGATGACCCCCATTCAGGCCGAGGCCCTGCCGCTGATGCTTGACGGCCGCGACGTCATTGGCGAGGCCAGCACGGGCACGGGCAAGACGGCGGCCTTCGCCCTTACGCTTCTGGCGAAGATCGAACCCGCAAGCGACCTCCCCGGTGCGCTCGTCCTATGTCCCACCCGCGAACTCGCCGCCCAGGTGGCCGCCGAAATTCGCCGCCTGGCCAGACCCCTTCCCCACACCAACGTAGAGACCATCACCGGCGGCTCTCCCATCAACCGCCAGATTGTATCACTGGAACACGGCGTCGACGTCATCGTCGCCACTCCGGGGCGGCTACTGGATCACCTGCGCCGCGAGACCGTCGATCTGTCGAAGGTCGAAACATTGGTTTTTGACGAATGCGACCGGATGCTCGACATGGGTTTTGTCGATGACGTCGCCGAGATCGCCGAAGCGACGCCCCAAAAGCGCCAGACCCTCTTGATGTCGGCCACGGCCAGTCAGGAGGTCCGTGTTCTGGGCCGGCGTTTTCAGACCGACGCCGCCTTTATCTCGGTGCTCGAAGACGAGCCCGATCCCGACATCACCCAGCACCTCTTC
>SKQC01000010.1 GCA_007119175.1 Myxococcales bacterium
GCGCGGTGAGCGGCAACTACAATATCATCGGCGATGAAAGCGATCCCTTTGTCGGTGAGTTTAACGGTGGTGACTGGGTGATCAGTGGACTGATGATCCAGGCCCCGGGCAGCGATCAGGTCGGGCTTTTCGGGGTCGTCCAGGGTGAGCAGGCCGAGGTGCGCAATGTGGTATTGGAACAGGTGGATATAGAGGGGCGAGAACAGGTGGGAGGGCTGATCGGATATCTGGAATCGACCTCTGTTCGCGACTCCAGCGTGACTGGAAACGTAAGAGGAACTGAGCGGGTTGGTGGCTTGATCGGTCAGTCCAGCGGACACGGTGAGGTTTTCGCATCACATGCATCGGGATATGTGATGGGAGACGAGCGCATCGGTGGATTGATCGGGCAACTCAATACGAGTTACGTATATGCTTCGCACGCCAATATTGAGGCGGTGGGTGAGGATAGCATCGGTGGTCTCGTCGGAACCGCCTGGGGCGATAGCATTGTTCAGAATTCCTGGTCGCAGGGAAATGTGGAGGGGGAGATGCGCGCCGGCGGATTGGTGGCCACACACTCCTCTAATAGTAGAATCCAACAATGCTTTTCGACGGTCGAGGTGACGGCTGCCGTGGCCGGTGGTCTGGTAGGGGACGCACAATCGGGAGTTTCGATTTTGAATTCCTACGCCATGGGCACCGTGACGGCAGCCTCCCCATATGACTCGTCCAGCGGAGTGGGTGGGCTAGTTGGATACCGAACCACCGGAGTGATTGAAAATAGCTATTCCGCCGGATTGATCGTGATTGACGACAACGACGCCGACGTCGCTGTTGGAGGCTTTATCGGAGTTTCTTCGGACGGCACCAGCGATGTGCATGCCTCGTTTTGGGATAGGGATACCAGTCAGTACACGGACAGCGACGGTGGGAGCTCGCTCATGACCAACTGGTTTGCGGATGAATCGTTTTTCATCGGCGAGGGATGGGATTTTGAAGATGTCTGGGAGATGGGCCAAGACCAGGCTGGAGATGACCGTCCGGTGCTTCAATGGCAATAATGCACCAGAAAGTAATGACGGTTGCGATGGCATCTTGACGTAAGCGTTCAGTGGGGTGACGAAGTCATGCGCCAAAGCGCCCTGAAAGGGTCGGGCTGACGGCCCGAAATGCGGCCAGGCTGGCCGCGGACCCCGGGGGCTGAACGCTTACATCTTGACTTGATTCTGTGGTGAGACGGGGAAGTTGTTTAGATTCATGAAGTAAGGTTCTCGACGCATCGCTCGCTGTATCAAGTCATAAAGCCGTAAGGCGGCGGTCCTCAACGCTCAAGGCGAGAGTGGTCCGGCGAACGCATCGATCGGGCTCGATTGGTTGAGAATCGTGAGGACTGTCTGCCCCATCCCAAGCAGTATAAGGGGGAAGTATGAAATATCGTGCAATTATCGTCGGGCTCCTATTCGGGCTTGCAGGCGTCGTCGCCTGCGCCGATGCGGACAGAGACGACGAGCAAGGTGAAGTCGAGAGTACCGGGGTCAATATGACCCTGGACGTCACAGACCTGGATTATGTGGGCGGAGTGAGAGTCACGATCTTCGAATGTGGCGAAGACCAACCGTTGGCGATCGATGAGACGACCGTAGAGGAGATGACATTACCCGAGGAGTTGCCTCAATTCTTAGACGACCCGTTCATCGACGGGTCTGAGCATGTATTCGCTCAGTATTTCACCTATCTCGACGCCGGATGTTACGACGTGATGGTAGAACCTGTTGACGATACAGGCGATATCGTCGCCGACTGTAAATCGGCCCGCGCCGATGATGTGGAGGTCGTCGAAGATAAGACGACAGAGATCTTATTGGTCAGTCAATGCACGCGCGTCGAGGAGACAGACGAGCCGACGAAGCCAAAGGATGATGAAGCCTCCCTTGATGTGGTGACGGCGTTAAATTACCCGCCGGAGATTCGAAAAGTGCAGGTCGAGCCATCGATGGAACTGACCTGCCCGGCCGTCGTCGAATTATGTGCCACCGTCGTCGAACCCGACCAGGATCCGGTGGTCTTTGACTGGGTACAACTTCAGGGCCCGGAGCCAACTGAGGGACCTGTAGAGACGCATTTCGCCGAATACGACAATACCACCGAAATGTGTGCAGAATTTACCCTTCCGGACGAGACGGCTGATTATAGATTCGAATTGACCGCCTTCGACCAGTTTATGGACGATGGTGAAGTGGTCACTGCCGAGGAGTGGTTTTACCGGGAGGGCTACGGCGAGGTGAAATCTCGCGATCAGATCACTGTGCCGCTCCACGTCGATTGTCCGGACGATGTACTGGGAGAAATCGAGGACAAAGACGAGAAGAAAAAGAAGGATGAAGACCCCGAGGATGTTCTTGGGGAAGTCGAAGACAAGGATGAAAAGAAGGATAAAGACGAGAAGAAAAAGAAGGACGAAGAGCCGGAGGACGTCCTCGGTGAAGTTGAAGACAAGGATGAAAAGCCGGAAGATGTGCTCGGTGAAGTCGAAGATGAGAAAGAAAAAAAGGATGAAAAGCCGGAAGATGTGCTCGGCGAAGTCGAAGATGAGAAAGAAAAAAAGGATGAAAAGCCGGAAGACGTGCTCGGCGAAGTCGAAGATGAGAAAGAAAAAAAGGATGAAAAGCCGGAAGACGTTCTGGCGGAAGTAGAGGATGACGAAGATGAAAAAGACAAAAAGGACGAAGAAGATGAGGAGGATTACCAATAAATAAAGTGACGTAGCACTTCGCTTCGTCGCGGTATTTCCCCTTTTGGTCTGGTGCTGAATCTTCGGCGCCAGGCCTTTTTTTATTTCGTCAGGGGGCCGGGCTGTCGGGAGCTTCTATCAATTCGTCGGGAAGCGGCGCCCCGGTGAGACTCTCCATAAATGCTACGACGGCCTCGACCTCGCTATTGCTCAGATTGACCTGTTGCAGGAGCGGATCGCGGATGCCAATGACCGGATCCTCTTGTAGGTCGCTATAAAATTCGACGACCTCGTTGAGATTCCCCACGTGGCCACCGTGCATATAGGGGGCTCGCTCGGCAATATTGCGCAGGCCAGGGGTTTTAAATCGGCCGTCGGTGTGGAAGTCGGGCTCCGGCAAAAAGGACAAAAGCTGCGCCATCTCGCCGTCGGGAGCGTCGCTGTGGGGACCGTGGGCCGAAAAATCGGAGTCGATGACGGTGTGAAGTCCCTCCGATCGGCCGGCGTCGGGGTCGTCGGGCATCCAACTTCGGGGCTCTAATCCGAGGTTATGAAATTCGAAATTGCTAAATTGGTGTCCACCGTGGCAGTCGACGCATTCTGCGTCACCGACGAAGAGCTCAAGTCCCTCGATTGCCTGTTCAGACAGGACTTCGAGCCCCTCCTCGTCGCCGTCGCGCAGGGCGGCGACGAAGTCATCGAAAGGGGCTTCATTGCGAATCAATCGGCGCTGATAGGCGGCGACGGCTTTGCCGAAATTAGCGAAGATCTCGTTGATGGCATGCTGATCGTCGCTGCTCATCGACATCCACGCCTGGTGGTGTTCGTGCTCCGGATCGTCGACCACGGGGCGCGCGTCGTCTGGAAATCGCGACGAATCGCTCAACTCTGGCAATGCCGAAAAGACCGACTCGAAGGCGTCTTTTAGCTCGTCATCCTCGTATATGAGATGGGCGAGGCGGGTACGAGTGATACCGTGCTCCACCTCGCTTTCCAGAGGACCGAGAGCCTGTGACCACTGGGAGTCTGTGCGCCCGTCCCAGAAATACCACCGGTGGTAGGTGGCGTTGAGCGCCGGCATTGAGCGGCGGCCGGTTTCGCCCATTCCCTGCGAGAGCGTCTCCGGGTCGGAAAATCCGTGATCCGGCACATGGCAGCTCGCGCAGGCAACCGTTCCATCCTCTGAGAAACGTTCGTCAAAGAATAAAAACTGCCCCAGGTGGGCGGCGTCGTCGTCATCGGCCACGGCGTTCGTCGGGTCCGGCGGTGGCGGTGGAGCCGGCGACATCTGAAAGATATGGCGTAAGTCGCGTTCGGAAAATCGCCCTGTGGGATCGTCGGGAAGCTCGCCCTCATAAAGGCCGACCGCTTCGAATTCGAAACTGGCCCGGTCCGTCAGCTCACCGTCGTCGATATCCACTCTGAGTTCCCAGGTCCGGGGAACGTGAAAAAATAACCCCTGGAGCGTGAAGGTGCCGTCGCCGGCGGTATCGACAGTCAGTTGCGTGGGCATACCCTCGGTAGTGTCGGCGACACGGAGTCGAAACTCAGCATCGGCGTTGCCGACAAGGTCTCTCGATTCCGCTTCCATAATGTCGACGGAGAGCTCAAATAACTCCTGAAATGGCAGCGGGGAGTCGGGGCCATCCCAACTCACAGCGAAATGCTCGCCATCAGATAACACTGTTCGCGGATCGTCGTCCGGCGGCGGATCGCCATTATTCTGATCGTCTTCGTCGTCACCGCAGCCTGTGGCTAATGCGGCAATCGTGGCGACAATGACCAGAGATACCAGGCGTATTCGGACTATGGAGTATATCAAAACTCTTCCTGACTTAGGTCGGCACGTGCTGTGAGAAGGTCATTGAAGCCAAAATTTCGCCTGGGAGCAAGCACTAGTTACGAAGCTGGCAAGCAAAGCGCCGATCCGTTAGCCTCCGCTGCGATCGCCCTATGACGGGCATTGGAGTTTGCACGAGGTTCCCATGAGTTTTCAAGCAATTAGCCGAGTCTTTGCAGTGGTCCTGGTCAGTAGTGCGCTGGCGGTAGCTGGATGCAGCGGCGAGGACGAGGAAAACGCCACGACGCCGCAGAATAACGTTGAAAACAACGATCCACCCAATGATGTAGAACCACCGCTCGACTGGGGTTATCCCGATCCTTACGCCGATGGCGACGAGGTGGACTGGGTGGTCGACACAGAGGCCACTTATGCGCGATTGCCGGCTGTCGATGAAGAGGGCGGCCTGGTGTACGGCGATTGGAACGGCGTTGTGCGCCGTGTTGATGCCGATACCGGCGACGTGACCTGGAGCTTTGACGCAGCCGGTCGCATCGATACTGCCCCGGCCATCGACGACGACGGACAGATCTATATTGGCGATTGGACGGGGGTCATTTACGGATTGGACGCCGATGGCGAGCAGTTGTGGAGCCACGATGTGGGGGCCATCGTCGATGTATCGCCCTCCATCGGTGCCGATGGCGACGTATGGGTGGGTGATGACGCCGGGTTTTTGCATCGCTTTTCGCCCCAGGGAGATCTCGAAGAATCGATTGATATCGAGGCTCCGGTCACCTCGGCAGTTTCCATCTCCGTCGATACTGACGGTTGGATAGCCTACGTAGGTGCTGCCGACGACTCCGTGCATTGTATCGACGACGAAGGCGAGCACGCGTCGGTGACACTGCCGGGTACGGTGAGCTTCGATATTGCCGTCGCCGCCGGCGGCGATGCATTGGTGAGTACTGACGACGGTGGCGTGGCCCGGATCGACACCGATTGCGGGCTGGTCTGGGAAGAAGACCTGACCTGGGCGGTGTTGATGCCAGCCGCCGTCACCAATGACGATTCAATATGGGTCTGGGGGCATAACCGACAGATCTATCATATCGACGCCGATACGGGCTCCACAGTGCATCAGGAGGGGGCGCCGATTCGCGGCAACGCCACGACGGCACCGACT
This sequence comes from Myxococcales bacterium, assembly GCA_007119175.1. Classification (GTDB taxonomy): domain Bacteria; phylum Myxococcota_A; class Bradymonadia; order Bradymonadales; family Bradymonadaceae; genus SLJM01. Next base: position 5,680 of record SKQC01000010.1, read on the forward strand.
GTGGCCGACGATGGCCGCATCCTCGTGGCCTCGCAGGGCGTCGTATACTTCGAGGGCGAAGAGTCGGGGATTATCTCCGAGATCGACGCCATGGATTCGCCGGTTCTGGTCGACGACGCCGCAATTGTCACCGTCGAGCGGGGCGCGGCGATTCGCCTCGCCGGCACCTGGCCATCTATCGGCGATTCGCCGTGGCCGACTCAGCATGGAAATTTGGCCCGCACGGGAAGAGTTGAGCAGTAAAAACGGAGTTGTGATGAGCAGTTCTATTTGCACTAGGTTTTGTAGCCTATTGATTGGCGCCATTGTCTTGTTGGCAGGGGCGACGGCGGCGGCGATGCCCGGCGATCTGGAGGCGGAGCTCATCGTCGACGGCCTTCAATTTCCAGTAAAGATGACCTCTCTGGGCGACGGTGATCTGTTGATCAACGAAA
>SKQC01000055.1 GCA_007119175.1 Myxococcales bacterium
GGTGGATATCCGACGGATTTTTAGGGAGCTGAATTGCTGCGAGTTGGTCACTCTATGGTCACTGTAAAGCAAAACGGGCATTCCCTCACCTGGAGGAAATGCCCGTTGTATCTAGCTCCGGAGCGGGGACTCGAACCCCGGACAAAGCGGTTAACAGCCGCTCGCTCTACCAACTGAGCTACTCCGGATTGCGCCCGATGCTTCGCATCGGGGCCGATATAGGTGCCACAATCGGGGGGCCTTGTCAATTCCCGGAATCGATCTTTGATTGACGCGATCCAACAGCCCGTGGTTAGTCTCGGCGTCGGTGATGCGGCAGTCCTAAAATAGTGGACTGACCGCCTTTTAATCCCTGCTCAACGAGAGTCTATTATGAGTGATGTCCTCAACGAATTGGTCACCCTTTTGACCCTGGAAAAGATCGAGGAAAATCTATTTCGTGGCCAGAGTCAGGACCTCGGCTGGGGCACGGTATACGGGGGGCAAGTGCTGGGACAGGCTCTGTCGGCAGCCGCTCAGACGGTGCCCGAAGATCGCTACGTGCATTCCCTGCATTCGTATTTTCTGCGCCCCGGTGACGTAAATCGCCCCATTGTCTACGACGTCGACCGCATTCGCGACGGTGGCTCGTTTACTACCCGCCGCGTGGTGGCGATTCAAAAAGGACGGCCGATCTTCAATCTGTCGGCTTCTTTTCAGATCGAGGAGCCGGGGTTTGATCATCAGGACGAAGCCCCGGATGTGCCAAAGCCCTCCGAACTAAAGACCGACCAGCAGCGAATGGCCGAATACGCCGATCGCCTCCCCCAATTGCTTCGCAAACAGGCCAGCGCCGAGCGTCCGTTTGAGATGCGAGCCGTCGATCCGATCGACAACCCATTCGCCCCCGATGAGTATCCTCCCTGCTCACGGCATTGGATGAAGGCCAATGGAAAACTCGACGACAAGCCGTCGCTGCATCGATTTCTCCTCGCCTACGTGTCGGATTTTAACTTTTTGACGACTTCGCTGCGGCCCCACGGCGCCACCTGGCTGACCCCGGGGATGCAGGTCGCCAGTGTGGACCACGCGATGTGGTTTCATCGCCCGGTCCGGGTCGATGAATGGCTGTTGCACTGCGTGCAGAGTCCGTCGGCTTCCGGAGCCCGTGGCTTCGTTTACGGCCATATCTACGACAAGGACGGGACGTTGGTCGCTTCCACCTCCCAGGAGGGACTGATTCGCGAGCGAACTCCCGGCAGTTGATCTATTCGGCCACTTTCTCGTCGCTCACCGCACCGGCCAAGCCGGCCTCGCGAAACGCTTCTGCGTAACGACTGACGATGGTCTCGACCGACTCCACGGCGTCTATCCCGTGAACGCTCTTTCCGGCTTGCCAGTAGTCGTTATAGCCGCCGGATCGCTTATTTCCACGAGCCAGTCCAAATAGTGAGCGCGTCGAATACCACAGGCGCATCCAGTGCTTAAATCGCGGATGCTGCAAGAGGCGACGGGCGATGGGACCGGCTTCGGTTCCCACCTTCTCGACGAATTCCGTCTCAATCACCGACACGGGGACCCCGGAGATCCGCTCTGTGAGCACGATATCGTCTTCCTCGGCATCGACGATGGCTTGTTTGTAGTCCTCGTGCGCCGTGCACTCCCGGCTGGCGATAAATCGGGTACCGAATTGCACAGCCTGATACCCTATCTCGAGGGCATCGACATATTCCTCGGGAGTGCCGATTCCGCCGGCGGCCACCAGGGGGACGTCCAATCCGGAGAGTTCCTCAAATAACTCGGCAAGCCCCTGAGTTCCGGCGTGTCCACCGGCGCGACCGTTGACGCAGATCAACCCGTCGACGTCGGCCTCCAATGCCTTCTCGGCCCATTTGCGCTCCGTGACGTCGTGATAGACGACGCCATCGACGGCGTGAACGGCGTCGACGACCCAGCTCGGATTTCCCAGCGCGGTGATAAAAAAGCGGACTCCCTCCTCGATTGCCACATCGACCCAGGCCCGCATCCGATTTTCGTAGAGCTTTGACGATTTCTCGACCAATGCGTTGAATCCGATCGCCCCGCCGTCGCAGCGCCGCTGCATCATACGAATCGACTCTCTTAAGTCCTCGCGGTGGGCAAAGATAGTCGACAGCGGCTGCACAATGCCAACAGCGCCGTTCTCCACCACTGAGGCTACCAACTCGTTATTGGAGCACGGGTACATCGCCCCACAGATCAGTGGGATCTTTGCTCCCGTATCGGCCAGAAATTGATCGCTCATAACCTTCGCTCTCCGCTTTGTCAGGTCGTGATAGCTACGAATCGTGGGGATACACGATCGGCGTCCATACGACAATCTCAAGGCATTGGCTTGCCCTCAAATTCCGCGACACAGACCGTTTCTTGAGGACGAAAATAATTGTTCGAAATGCAAACTGGAAAGTATCGCCGTTGCCACCGATAATGGGCAGGAGAATCGACTCCAATCTTGTCCGGGAGCGGGTTTAACTGAATTGACCAGCCCCGGCGCCACAACGCGAGTGCTATTATGAATTATCTGCCTTCAAATCGCGCCCCAGTCGTAGTTTGCATTTTCTGTGGTGTCCTGTTCTTGCTGTCGGGAACTGCACTGGCCTCCGACCTTCCCGCTTTCCCGACGGCGAGTTCCGACGAAGAGACTGAGGAGACGCAAGAGGTCAGCGACGAGGAGCAAGACCAGGCCGGCGAAGAAGACGAAGAACCAGAGTCACGAGATCGACCGCAAACGCGAGAGGAACCCGAGGAGCCAGAAGAGCCAGCGGCCGCAGAGACGGCTGAAGAGCCTGAAGCCCCCGAGCAGCCCCAACCGGAGGAAGACGCCGAGCCCGACGAGCCGGAGGAGCCCGAGGAGCAAGAAGAGGTACGGGCTTCTCAAGAAACGGCCTACACCGACGCTCCACGATCAGGACGAGCAGCAGAAGATTCGCCTCGCTCCACGCTCCTTCGCCGCTCGGTCTACGACCAGGGGCGCTGGAGCCTCGGCATCGAGGGCCTTTTTAGCCGCAATTCCTCGCGTGTCGAATTGCTCGAGGAAACCGAGCCGGCCACGGACACTACGCGGTTTATGCGAGTCGACCCCACGGTGACCGTCGGGGTCATCGATCGCCTCCACGTCGGATTATTGCTCGGGTTTGTCTCTCGTCGGTTGGCTCGAGAAGGAGAGGAGTCGGCGACGGAGACCTCCTATGCCATCCAGCCCTTGATCCAGTATTTTCTGGCCGTCACTCCACGACTGGCGGGCTATCTGCAGGGCGCCGCCGGCTATTTTCGCGGCGGCAGCGAGCGATTCGTCGCCGGCGTCGACGAAACGGGGATTCCCTTCGGCGATGTGGACACCCGCACCCGTGGATTTGTGATGAGTACCGGCACCGGCGTCAGCTATCGACTCTCGGAGGGATTGCAACTGCGCTTCGGCTTTAAGTTCAACGCCCTCTGGGGACGCGAATCGGCAGACGAACTCGAGGACAGACTCTCGACGGCCACCTATAACCTCGGCACTACTGCCGGGCTCCGCTACACATTTTAGGCGAGGTGCGCTCAGCTAATCCGGGCTAAAGTCTTCGTCGTCATCGACGGACAACAGCAGTTCTGTGTCGTCATCGCTCTCCAGCTTCTTCGTCTCGTAGAGGGACTTGGCACGCTTTCGGGTCTTCTCGAAGATTGTTTTGGCCTTCGAGACGTCAACACCGTCGATAAAATAGGCTGCTGCGGCATGACCGATGGCTTTGGTGCCGGCAAAAGCAACCCCTGCCGAGACCACACTTCCCAGTCCGGGGGCGAAGATTTTGGCCAGCGCCCGGGCGACCTCCCGCAGGGCGACGGCGGCTCCCACAGTGGCGCCGATGGCGCCCAGAAACTCGGTGGCCGTCTTCAACTCCATACTCCTACCCGACACATAGCCGATTCCCGAGATAAGACTGGTTTGAAGGGAGGTGATGGGGCCGATGTCGGCGACCGGGACTGGCGTGACGGCCACTCCAGCGCACAGCGAGGCGACGATATTCGTCAGCCGTCGGGAGATGCGATGCTGGAGGGCCTTCACCTGTGAGAGTCGCACGAACTCTACCCGTGCCTGCTCGGGCAACTCATCTAACAAAAAATCGACCAACTCCTCGATCCGCCAGCGCTCGTCGGCGCGGCGGGTGCCATCGCGGCGCCAGGACTGATAGGCGGAGATTCCGTGGGCGGCCACGAATTGGTCGGCGAGCTCGTCGCGCTCGCGAATCTTTTGCTCCAGGTGTTCTTCGATGCGCTCGACGCGCTGTTGTTTTTCCTCGAGGTCATCGGCGCGCTCTGATTCCGGGTCGTGCAGGCGCACATTCTTCGGCTCCAGCTCGTCGCAATGGGTTACCACAGCCACCAGTGGAACCCGGTAATGGTGCATCTTCCGGATGCGCTTACAGACCTCGACCAGGGCGTCCAGGTCGCCCTCGATAGCGGCATCGACTTCCTTGGCCTTGATGAGAAATAACACCGCATCTGGGCCCTTCTCCTCCAGCGCACGGGCGATGCTATCCAGCGGCGTCAACTCACCGTCGGCGCCCTCGGGTACTGTTCCCTCCTGGATTCCACGCGTATCGAGCATCTCGACCGTTCCCAGTCCGCCCGAATACGACCACCAGGTCCCTCGCCGGGTCTTTGCCTTCTCGTGGCCCACCTCGGCGACCTGGCGCCCAAATAATGCGTTGACCAGCGATGACTTGCCGGCTCCGCGCCTTCCGACCAGAACAAAGCGCGGGGGACGCTGCTCAAGCAGGAGCTCGCGCAACTCGGCAATTTTTTCTCGCAACTCTCGGGCCACGGGCTCGGGAACGCGATCGAGCAACTCCTCGAGGCGCACCGATTTGTCGACCAATTCCTCGCGCAATGTCATAAGCAATACTCCTTAAACGTCTACGGCCATGGCCGCACCTCAGCACCCTTCCAATCTTGTCTCCCCGGGGGATGAATGCAAGCGCCGGCGCCGTCAACGGCCAGATAAGACAGGCCGCCAGGCGCTGGAAATTCCTCCCCTCGTGTCTAAGGTTTTCTCTCGGGTATGCGACGACACCGCCACCCATCGAGTCCAATAGCGGCGTCGACACGGCGGTCTTGCGAGAGTTTGAGGAGGTATCAAATGGAAGACTTGATCTTCATCGTTTTATTCGTCGCGATCCCGACGATTATTCTCACCATGGGATTTATCGCCGTCCTCACACGCGAGAAACGAGAAATGGATGAGAGATCGGAGCTGGAAAATCGCTCTCCACGACTCTGAGTGACGGCATCCACCTTTATCCCCCGCCCTTCTCGGCAACCAATAGCGCCGCCCGGACCTCGGTGGTCAGCATCTGTTCATCCCAATAAGTGTCGATAGCGTCACTGATATAGGCCAGTACGTCATCGCGCTCCGACGAACGGATAGCTCCAATCCAATGGGGAAAAAACGTCTCCTGAATCAGTGGTGAATACAGGTATTCGCGACCGTTGGAAAACGCCACTTCCCAGTTCAACTCGCTGATCTCGACGCCGTCGAGACCGGCCTGACTTGCGATGGTGGCGATGCGAGCCGGGCTCAAGAGGTTGTCGCGCAATTCGTCGAGGCGCAACAGCACGTCCTCCAACCCACAGGCGCGCAGAGCCTCATCGAGCAAATCATAAAACTCGGAAAAACTCTCCATGAGCGGAAAACAGGCGACGACTTTGCCGTTCTCCGAGATCACGCGGCTCAGCTCGCCGAGGCCTTCACTGGCTTGCCGACTTGTGACAATGCCGTGAAAGCAGACCGCCCCGTCAAATACTCCATCGGCGTACGTCAGCGAGCCTACGCGCTGCTGGACAAAATAAATTCGCTGCTGCTCATCTTCGTCGATTCGCGAGCGCGCCTCATCGAGCATAGGCCCCGACGAATCGAGGGCCATCATCCTCGTGGCCGACGGTAAATTCTGCAGCCAGCGCAACAACACAGCGCCGCATCTGGACTCCGCCGACAATACGGTGGCGTCATCGGGCACCGGTAACTCATCGGCACATAGATCGAGCACCGGCTCGGTCCACAGCCGTTCCACCACTTCCCGATGGGCGCGAATCTGGGGATGTTCCGCTGCGTCGCTCATGAGTCCTCAAAATGAGTATAGCCGGTGATTTCTTCGTCCAGCAGTTCTCCATCCAGCCCGATGACCTGTAAGCCCTCTTCGGGAGCGCGAATCTCGCCGACGTCGTGAACAGACCAGTCGTATTGATTGGCCATATCCCACAGCTTGGGCATCCTCGCCGGGGGAACGGTCATCAATAGACAATAATCCTCGCCGCCACCGAGAAGCCAGTCCTCCACCTCGCCGAGGCCAGCCTCCTCGAGGGCCGTCAGCTCCGAATCGATGGGAAGTTGGAAGGCGTCGATCTGCGCGCCCACCTTGCTCGCCTCCAGAAGATGGCCCAGATCTTGGAGCAGCCCGTCACTGATATCAATCATTGCTGATGGAACACCATATAGGCCCAGAAGTCCACCGGCCCGTATCTGCGGGCGCGGGCGCCGGTAGGCATCGACAACTCCCGGATATTGCTCAGCGTCGATATCGTCGGCGCATAACACATCGAGGCCAGCGGCCGCCCGGCCCAATTCGTCCATGACGACGATGCGATCGCCGGGCACGGCATTGCGTCGAAGGACGGGACCAGCGGGCGAAGCTTCGCCGAGCAAGGTCACGGATATGACGATAGGACCGCCGGTAGTTGTCATATCTCCACCGCCGACGGAAACATCGAAGCTATCCGGCACCAACGCCTCGGCGACCTCGTTCATCCCCGTCCACAGCCCTTCCAGCCAGGCGACGTCCACCGGCGTCGGCAAGGCCAGCGACAGGAAAAAAACGCCCGGCCCACCTCCCATGGCAGCTATATCACTGAGATTGGCGGCCAGGCTCTTCCAGCCGACGTCGACGGGGTCGCTGAGATCGCGGCGAAAATGCACTCCCTCGACCAAGGTGTCGACGGTCACCAGATCGAAGCGCCCCGGATCGAGTACCGCCGCGTCATCGCCGATACCGATCGACAATCCCTCGGGAGAGGAAAAAGATGTGGAGAGTTTCTCAATCAGCTCAAATTCAGTCGTCATCTGTGTTGCCCGGGGGGTATTTCGAGGACGGCGTTTGGTCCATTTACTGCGAAGGCGGGAGTTTGTCCCCATCCACAACCGGTGGTGGAGAACTCATCAGATCGCATCTTAAAACCCCTTTGGCCGGGAGTTCTCAGACACGCCCTAGAAGTTAGCCCAGAATAACCATGAGAACAAAAGCAAAATCGCGACCCAGAAAATAAGTGCCCCCAACAGGAACTTGGAGCGAATCTCTTCGACGTCGTCTTGAAATTGGTCGGCCTTCGACTCCGCCCGACTGCGGGCCACGCTGACGGCTGCCTCGAGACTCTTCGCCAGCCGCGCCAGTCCCGCCAATGCCTCGGCATCTTCACCGTGCTCCACCAGGTATCGCTGCAATTGGCGTATTGCCGAATCGATCAACCCTTGCTCCACCGAAAATTCGACAAATTCGCCGATCGACTCCGAGCGACTGTCGTCGATGGCAGCCTCAAAAAGTGCTCTCGCTTCGACGAGAAGGTCTTCTTTTCCCTCCGGCGGCTGCTCCCAGGGAGCCTCGCCCTCCCCGTACCCAGCAGCCTCGGCAACACTGAGACCACACCGAGAACAATGCCGCTCGTCCTGCTCCAAAAGGTGCAGGCATTTACGACAGCGTTGCCCCGAGCCCTCCTCGGGGATCAGGCGTTTTAGCGCATCTGTCGACAGTTGATCTTCTGGTAACGGGCCATCGGCATCCACAACCACGCCGTCACGACCCGCCGGATCGGCGGCGGCGACGTTAACGTGCCCACAGGCGCTGCAGACAAGCCCCACGCCACCATCGACAGCACGAACCTCTGCCGCGGCGCCGAGGTGCTCGCAATTTGAGCAGCGAATCTCCATTATTGCTCCCAATCAAATAGCTCGATGCTTCGACATCGAAATTTCCTGAAGGCGCCGGCTCCACTGATGCCCCGAGCATCATCGATGCGCGAACTCATTCGCCAATCCACTCTGGTACAGCGTCGACGACCACGGGCTCCGGTGTAAAGGTCAGTACGAAGATCACCAGGCAGACCCAGGCCATCCAACGGTCGGCACCCGTGGCCGGTTTACCTTCGAGTATCGGCGGATGACTCAATCCCATCCACCACACCAGCCCCGCCAGGAGTAACCAGCCCGGAAATAACATGATTCCCGCCGCCACCAGCGCCATAAAGAAAAGCATCGCCAGCGGGCGGGCCTTCTCGCCGAGTGCGGCGTATAATAAATGCCCACCATCTAGCTGACCCATGGGCAGTAGATTTAGCGCCGTCAGAAGACATCCCACCCAGCCGGCCAATGCGATCGGATGGAGAAAAAGCTCCATCCCCTCTCCCATATTCGGATGAAATAGCGCCGACGCTCCCTGAATCAAAAGGCTATCGCCGAGGATGAGCAGCCCTTCGTCATCGGCGACGACCGTCGGTTCCGAGAGCGCAACGCCGATAAATACGGCCGCGACGGTCACCACAAACCCCGCCACGGGCCCCCATCCGGCGATGGCCATCAGGTCAACGGCGCTCATCTTGCGCCACTTCATGCGGATAAAGGCGCCGAAGGTCCCGAAAAAGGGAATGACGCCCAGGCCGGGAATCGGACCGATGCCGGGCAAAAAATACGGAAGGCTCACGTTCACTTTCCGCCGGCGAGCCGTCAGATAATGTCCGGCCTCATGGGCGGCAATAATCGCCATCATCCACAGCAGATAAGACAGTGCTTTCAAAACTCCTCCAGTCGACCACTCCGAGGGCCGAAAGGGATCGAGCTCTGAGGCCACGAGGCCGGCTGCCGAGATTGTGACCACCGAGGCGAATAATAAGACGAGGTGGACCCAACTAAAGCGCTTTTCTTCTTCCTCGTCGCTGCTCATCGCCCCTCTCCACCCAGGGGCGCCCAGCGGCCGACATCGACGACCAGGTAGGCATTTAATCCCCGAATCGGCGCTCCATCAGTGGCGAAACGCCACTCGCCGGTGACACCCCCGAAGGGCTCGGCGGCGCCGAGTCGGTCCCGAATTTTTCGCCGCCTCAATCCGGGCTCAATTGCCCCATTAGCACCGTCGGCGATCATCTGAATCACATCGTATAGCTCGGCCTCCGGCGTCGTCGCATCGCGTCCGGTCCGATCGCGAAAACCGAGCATAAATTGGCGGGCGTCGTGACCGTCCGACTCGCCGCCGAAGGTATCGAGAAATATCGCTCCCGTGGCGTGCTCACCGGCCATCGCCAGTCCATCGCCGCGCCAGCCAGAGAGCCCGATCAGTTGAACACGCTCACCTTCGTCAGTAGCTCCGGTACGAAAGCCGGCTCGCGGCAAAAAGGGAAGCAATCTGGCGACCACGTCGTGAAAATCGATAATGACCAGGGCGTCGACATCGTGGATGGCATCGCGACTTAAGCGGGTTGTCTCGTTGCGTGCTCCCACAAATTTGCGCTGGCCGGTCAAAACCTGCAATGGCTCTCCGAAGTCCGTGGTGTCATCGTCGTATCGCGCCAACGCCCGCACCGTGCCGCCGCGATCACCGATGGCTTTTATCACGTGCGGAATGAGCTCGTCACCGTAATCGGTGCGGGGGGCCATGACGCCGACTTTGTCGAGCTCCAACTCATTCGACAAATAATGAGCGAGGTGCTGCGATTGCTCACCGGCATCGGGGCGGCCCCGAAAAATCCAGTCGCCACGGCGCTCCACACCGCTCACTGACGAGTATACGACCATGGGAATCCCGAGTTGTTGAGCTATATCAGCGACCGGCGGAGCATGCCGGCGCCGTAGAGGGCCGACGATGGCCACTACGTCGTCGCGATTGGCCAATTCGACGACAGCCCGACGGGCCTCCTCGACAGTTTCTCCCTCATCGACGCCCTCAACTCTTATGCCGGCGCTCTCACCGGCCATTTGCGCCGACTCCATAAGCTGCTCCCCCATCGAGGCCAGCTCCCCGCTGAACGGAGCCAACAGCACTACCACGGCTTCTTCGCCCCCTTCCTGGGCACTGACATCTGATTGCGGTACCGCCAACAGGGCGACCACAGCGACCATCCAGATCAGAAGTCGCCGTCGCCTACTCGAAGAGATCTCGTACTCGTCCCCAGAACCCCCGTTCTTCGCTTTGATTTCCCGATCTCGAATTCCTGCTGTCACGACCTTTCTCTTCTCGGGCACTGAATCGCTCCGGCGTATCGACGACGAGCCGGACATATTGATCACCTCTGGGGCCGTCGCCGACGTCGGGGAGTCCTTTTCCCTTAAGGCGGAAGACGCGGCCGGAGTGAGTCCCGGGGGGGATCTTCATCAAGACCCGCCCATCCAGCGTTGGCACCTCTACTTTAGCGCCGAGGGATGCCTGGGTAAAACTTATCGGCAGGCGAAGATGGATGTCTTTGCCATCGCGCTTGAAGCGATCGTGTGTGTCGATCGACACCTCGACGAGGAGGTCTCCCGGTACTCCCCCGGCGCGCGCAGGCATCCCTTTTCTGGACCAGCGAAGCACCTGTCCATCGCGCACTCCCGCCGGCACGTCGACCGGTAATAACTCCGTTCCCTCTACCCTGCCCTCGCCCTGGCATCGTCTGCATGGAGTCTCGACGACGCGCCCGCGGCCGCCACATTTTTTGCAATCCCGCATCAATGAGAAAAACCCCTGCTGGACGCGAACCTGGCCTTTTCCGTCGCATTCATCACAGGTGCGCAACCTCGTTCCCGGCTCGGCACCGCTGCCCCCGCATCGCGTGCATTCGCGAGATCGCGGCACCGTGACGTCGCGGCGGACACCGGTCAATGCCTCCTCTAGCGGAATCGACAATTTTACGCGGATATTCTCGCCTCGCGCATTTGACTTCGCCTTCCCCAGGCCACCGAATCCAGCGGAGATCACAGAATTCAGAATATCGAAGAGCTCACTAAAATTATCAAAATTCGGCCCCCCTCCCGATCCGGTTCGACGACGCAATCGGTCATAAGCCCGGCGTTTTGCGGGATCGCTGAGTACCTCATAGGCGTGCTTTACTTCCTTGAACCGCTCCTCGGCGACAGTATCACCGGGGTTTTGGTCCGGGTGATATTTCATCGCCAGGCGGCGATACGCAGCCTTAACCTCGGCAGCGCTGGCGTCCCGCTCCACACCCAACATTTTGTAGAGGTCAGCGTTCATATTTCTCATCAACCCGGATTATTATTCGTACACAATCCGGGTTAATTCCTGTTCGGTGCATAAAAAAGGGCCTCGGAGTCTATTATCTAAACCTCCGAGGCCAGCTCACTATTCTCACAATTCCCCCGGCCCAAGCATTGGATAGACCATCACTACATGGCTTCTTCTTCGCCGGACGCATCACCCTCCTCCATCTCGTCCATCGCGGCGTACATCGCCTCCGCAAGCCGATGAGCGCAGGCCTCCAGCGTGTCGATGATCGTACCCAATTCCTCGAGATTAGCGCCCTCCACCAGTTCTTTGACCGTGGCAATATCGGTGGCCAGCTCCTGGGCCTCGTCTTCCGGCAACTCTGAGCCATAGGCCTCCAGGCTGCGCTCTGTGGAGTACAAAAGGCCCTCGGCCTGGTTGCGCTTTTCCATCAATTCACGCATTCGCTCATCTTCCGCCTCTTTGGAGGCCGCTTCCTCAATCAGCTCTTCGATATCGGAATCACTGAGCCCCCCGTCGGCGACGATATTAATCGATTGCTCCATGCCCGTTGCCTCGTCGCGGGCCGACACGTTGACCATGCCGTTTTCGTCGATCTTGAAGGTGACGTCAATCTTGGGAACTCCCCGGGGAGCGGGAGGAATCCCGGTCAATTCGAAGCGGGCAAGGCTTTTGTTGTCTTCGGCCATTGCCCGCTCCCCTTGCAGCACGTGGATGGGAACCATGGTCTGATTGTCTACGGAGGTACTGAAGATCTCAGTATGGCTACACGGCACTGTCGTATTGCGCTGAATCAGCGGCGTAAAAACGCCACCGGCCGTCTCCACCCCCAGGGTCAATGGGGTGACATCGAGCAGCAACACGTCGGTCAATTCACCGGATATAATTCCACCCTGTACGGCAGCGCCCAGGGCGACCACTTCGTCGGGGTTGACCGAGGTATCGACCTCTTGTTGAAAAAATTTACCGACTCGTTGTCGCACTTTCGGCATCCGCGTCATGCCACCGACAAGGAGGACCTCGTCGATGTCGGCACGGCGAAGCTGGGCGTCTTTTAGCGCCGTCCGACAGGGGTCGAGAGAGCGCTCGATGAGATGATCGACGAGCTCTTCTAATTTCGCCCGTGTTAATGTCTGCTCGATATGAAGCGGGCCGTCATCACCGGTATGAATAAAGGGGAGATTGATCTCCACCTCATCGGCATTCGACAATTCGCATTTGGCCTGCTCGGCCTCCTCTTTGAGGCGCTGCAATGCCATAGGGATCTCCAGGAGGTCGACGTCGTGCTCCGCCTCGAACTCGTCGGCCAACCAGTCCAAAATCGCATTGTCGAAGTCCTCGCCCCCCAGATAGGTATCACCGGAGGTGGAGAGGACGCTAAAGACGCCGTCGGTCAATTCGAGAATCGAGATATCGAAGGTCCCACCGCCGAGGTCGTAGACCGCGACTTTCATGGCCCCTTTTTGAGCTTCATCGCCAACGCCGTACGCCAGCGCTGCTGCAGTAGGCTCATTGACGATCCTCGAGACCTCGAGGCCGGCGATCTTACCGGCATTTTTCGTCGCCTGACGCTGGGCGTCGTTGAAATAGGCGGGCACCGTCACGATGGCGTCCTCGATCTCCTCGCCCAGATGTTCCTCGGCAATATCGCGCATCTCGCGAAGAATCAGTGCCGAGACCTCCGATGGCGACATCTCTTTGCCGCGAACCTCCACCCAGGCATCCCCGTTGGGGCCCTCGACGATATTGAACGGACAGGACCGTCGGGCCTGAGCGACGTCAGGAGAATCGAATCGGCGTCCAATCAGGCGCTTGACCGCAAAAATCGTATTTTCGGCATTGGTCTGTGCCTGTCTCTTGGCGACCTGACCGACCAATTCCTGACCATCCTCGGTGAACCCGACAACCGACGGGGTCGTCCGGCTTCCTTCGGCATTGGGAATGACGATGCGCTCTTCGTCGATCACACAACAAACGCAACTATTTGTCGTTCCGAGGTCGATTCCGATTGTATGACCCATGAGTTATTCCTGGTGCATTGAGTTCACGCTGTCGGCTTGCATTTACTCGGAAGTCGATTCCGGCGGGGGCTTTTCGGACGGCGAATCCTCGTCGCCCTCACCGTCGGCTTCCGTTGATTCAGAATCCCCCGAATCCTTCGCTTCATCGGCGCTTTCCTCTGCTGCCGAACTCTCGGAGGCAGCCTCGCCATCCACTGGCTCCTCATCAACCGCAGACTCTTCGGCATCAATTGCCTCATCGCCGTTCGCTTCAGGATCGACTCCGCCTTCGGTATCGGAGTCAGTCGCCTCAGCGTCGGGCTCCGTTTCTGCGAGCGGCTCTTCATCTTGCTCGGGTTCGACATGCTTTGCAACTGATACGAGAGCCGGCCGCAACAGGCGGTCATGAAGAAAGTATCCCTTCTGAAATTGTTCGATGACGGTCCCGGTTTCGTGATCCGGCGTCTCAACTTGCTGGATCGCCTCATGGCGCTCCGGATTGAACATCTCACCGACCGATTCAAAGCCCTCGACTCCGTGCTTTTTGAGTGCCGTGATGAGTTGCCGGTAGACCATACGTACGCCATCGGCTAGCGAGCTTTCATCGCCCTGGTCATCGGCGTGCCCGAGAGCCCGCTCCAGATTGTCGACGACGGGAATTAACTCCGAGACCACATCGTCAATCCCGTAGCGCTTAAGATCTTCTTTCTCCCGCTCCGATCGGCGGCGGTAATTCTCCAGATCGGCGACGGCCCGCATCATCCGGGTGTTGAGCTGCTCGGCCTCTTCTTTTAATTCCTCGTGCGCTTCAGTCAGCTTATTATGTTCTTCTGCAAGCTCATTATGGGCATCCTGCAGCTCCTGGTGGGTGTCCTCCCACTCGTCGAGGCGAAAATCGCGGATCTCGAGTGCCTTGGTAAGCTTGTCGATCATCTCGGACGGCGTCTCGCGCGGTTTTTTCTTGCGCGGCTTGGCGTCCGTCTCCGGCGAGGCAGACTCCTCATCGTCGATAATCACCGCCTCCTCACCGTCCTCGACGGGACCGGCGGTCATGCGTTCCGGAGCATCGGCGGCCACCGACTCCGGCTCCTCACCTTCCGCCTCGATGCACTCGCTCTGCTCGGCATCCACGCCGGTCTGAAGCCCCGGTTCGGCCTCTGAATCCTGGGGACTTACCTCGATATCATCGGATTCTTCTTTTTTTTCCTCTGCTTCGACAGCGCCCTGCTCGTCGGCATCCTCCGTGGATTCCTCATCGCGAGCGTCGTCATCCTCGCCCTCGGTTTCGATCGAATCCGCGTCGACCTCACCGGCTTCTTCTTCAGAACGCTCCCCGTCTTCTGACTCAACGGGCTGGGGCTGCTCCCCGGAGCCGGGATCGGCAGATTTTTCGTTCAAATCCTCGGGTTTCTTTTGATCAGTCAAGGCCATCTCCTGGAATTAAAACGCCGGCCAATCCGACCTCGTATCGGCTCAACCGGCCAAATCACCAGCATCATCTTCATCTATCCTCGCGGTGCCCGTCTCACGGCCACGTCAGGCGAGTTCTTGGAGCTCTTTCGATAACACACCGGCGACATGCTCGACCAGTGGAATCATCCGTGCGTAATTCATTCTCATCGGCCCTAAAATCCCGAGCAACCCCACCTGGCGACCGTCGTGAAAGTAGCCACAGGCGACCAGACTCAAGTCTCCTCCCCAGTCTTCCCCGAGTTCCGGTCCAATCAACGCTCGCGCGTGCGGCGTCTCACAGACTCGATTGAGCACCTCCATGACCCGCTCGCGGTCCTCGAGTGTGCGCATGACATTGCGGGCACGCTCGATATCGTGGGCCAACTCCGAGACCTCCAAAATATGAAGTGTTCCCTCCACGAAAAGTTCCGACTGGGTGGCCATTTCCACAACCTGAAGACCTATTTCCAGCGCACGGCGGCGAAGCTGGCGAACCCGCATCTCCGCCGCTTTTAGTTGGCGTCGAACTCGACGCCGGACCTGCCGAAGGCTCATTCCCACTACCTGCTCTGACAAAAAGTTCTGCATCCGCTCCAGCGCCGCCGACTCAATCGGCTCCTCAAGGCGCACGGCGCGGTTGAAGACTCTCCCATCCTCGGTGATCAAAATTACAAGCACCCGATCTTCGGAGAGCCGCGACAGATGAAGGTCTTTGAGCTGAATCTCAGTGACCTCCGGGCTGGAGACGATGCTCGTCAACTGAGACAGATTACTGATAATTGCCCCGGCCGTGCGCACCGTCGACTCCACGTCGCCATCGCCGAGCCCGTCGACATGTTGCTCCCAGTCCAGCTCCGTCGCCGGAGCCAGGCGGCTGGTCTCGACGAGATAGTCGACATAGCGGCGCATCCCCGACGAGGTGGGCATACGCCCTGCCGATCGATGAGGTTGATATAATACGCCGGCCTCCTCCAGATCGGCCATCACGTTGCGAATCGTCGCCGAGCTGACGTCAACGCCATCTTGATTGGCGATGGTCGAACTGCCAACGGGCTCCCCGGTCTGGTTGAATCGAGCGATGACCCGAAACAAAATATCGGCTTCACGTTCCGTCAGTGCAGCCACTCATGCCTCCTTACCCTCAAAACTCGCGAGTCGCCTGCCGGGTACTCTACTGCTATCTTCACCGGCAAAAGCCCGGCAGCGCTCAGCCCACGAATCTACTTCCCACCTCGACGCCCTGTCAATTCGGGCCATCATCGACTCGCGACTGCTCCGGGGAATCCTCGTGCATTGATTTCGATTCCTCGATGGTCTGCCGACTCACCCGTAAGTTGCGATGGCGGACCATCACCCAGACACCGGGGGCGACAATAACGGCGATCTGCAACAGATGAACTAACCCCGCGAATACGCCGACCTGTCCGCCCACGGACACCTCATCGATAGGGACATACAGCCCCATCCCCTGAGCCATAAAATACTCGAAATTGCCGGCCATCGCCGGGCCGGCGGGCACCATGATGCCGACGACGAGCACGGCCATGACGGTCACCATCTCCCAGGGCCCGATATCGAGGCCGAATCCAATTCGCAACAAGACCCACATGGAGAATACATTCGCCGTCCAGTACACGGCGGTGACGCCCAGAAATGGCACCAGATCGTTTCGCTGTGACATCGCCCCGAACCCGGTGGCGAATTGCTCCAGCAGGCCGGCCATCCACTCACCGCCGGGCTCCCAGATCCTTCCCAGGGTGGCCATCACGACCCGCCGCGACAGGCGACGGTTGCGGTATGCCACGATGCACATCACCAGGGCCGGCGCGAAGATCGCCGCGGCAATAGTTCCCCCGCCGCGAGCAAACTCCAGTGATGCCTCGCCCTGATAAGTCCACAACCCGACGAATAAGAGCCCGGTGATGATCAATCCGTCAATCACCCGTTCGACCACCACCGTGGCCAGAACACCGGCTGCAGACAGCCGCGATGTACGGGCCATCAAAAACGGCCGCACCAGCTCGCCGAGGCGAAGTGGAAGCAGCAATATCGCCGTAAATCCAACGGTGCACACCCGGTGGACCGCAGCGGGTTTAATATCGCCCAGAGGCCGCACCAAAAAGTACCACCTCACTACCCGCGCCCCGTGACAGATGGCATAAATCGCGACGAATGCGGCAATGCCCAGCCCCAATCGTTGCCAGTCAGCATCCCCGAGATGGCTGAGCACAGCGTCCAGCGGAACGGCCCGGATCGCCAGATAGAAAAAAAAGGCGCCGATGACGATTGCCAACAGCAACGAGATACTAAAATGGAGCCAAAACGAACGGCTCGTAGACGGTTCGGAACTGCTCATTCGCCGAGTTCACGCCGGATTCGGTCCTTGAGCCCTTCCAGGTCGCGATCGACCTCCATCTTTTGGAATCGCTCCTCCATTTTACTGGCCCGGCCCTGCGGCTCGCCATCTCCATCTTCATCCACGGCGCCTCGACCTCCCGGTCGGGCCGCCGCCTTTAGCTTTTGTTTCTGGCTTCGAATATCTTCCAGGTTTTGCAGCAACGGCTTCTCCTCGTCGATATATCCGCGCAGGATCGACTCCGCCTCTTCCATCAGGTCGGACTCCTTCCATTCCCGGGCCAACTCGAGGCGGTCGCGCCAGCGCTCCTGCTGCTTTTCCAACTCCTGCAAGCGCCGCTCGACCTCACGCTCTTTCAAAATAAGCTCCGCGAGCTGTTCTTTGGCCTCCGCCTGAGACAGGCGCGAGGTATCTCGACGCGCAGCTTCGCCGGGCTCTTTTTCTCGCCTCTCCGCGGGAGCGTCTTTATCCGTCGACCCGGACCTCGAACCGATCTCCTCGAAGGGTCCCGAGGGCTTTGATGCCTCTTCTGTATCCTCGTCTGCCACATCATCAGCTTCTGCAGCACTCGGACGGGCTGGACGGCGCCACTCGTCGGCGTGGGCTGCCACCTCTTCGATAGCCTCTACCAGTTGGTCGTGACGCTCCTGGCCGCCCCACTCCTCGAGCTTCGAGCCCAGCTCGCCGAGTTCCTCGTCGTCCAGGAAGCGATCGAGCCGCGTGCCGAGCTGACCGACGTCATCGAGATAGGCTGTAAATCCCTGCTCGCAGAGAGCTTCCCCATTTCCGCGCCGTGCACCGTCAGCACCGACCAACAAACTCGGCGTCGCAGACTCCAGAAGCTCTGCAAGATAGGGGTCGTCGGGGGAGGCCAATACCCCATCGGCGGCCACCAGATAGCGCTCCAGATCGGGCACCCGCCCGAACATCGCCGCCGGCAGCCCGTATTGCTCGGCGGCCCGCCGCAAGGTAGACGCCGTCGCTCCGTCGCCGTCGTAATGAAAGATAAAACGGGCGTCGCGATCACTGAGAGTGCACTGAAATACCAATTTCTCCAATGTCCCAGAATCAAAGCCGTCAGCGCGCACTACCACTACCAGATCGTCGTCGAATCCCAGCTCCCCTCGCGCCGCGTCGCGGTCGACTTCGTCACCGAAACCAGGTCGCAATGCCGGGCCGCCGACACACACTCGCTCTGGGGCAACGCCGCGATCGACGACCTCGTCTCGCGTCGATTCGTCGGGCACCACAA
The DNA here is from genome assembly GCA_007119175.1 of Myxococcales bacterium. Taxonomy (GTDB): domain Bacteria; phylum Myxococcota_A; class Bradymonadia; order Bradymonadales; family Bradymonadaceae; genus SLJM01. Next base: position 18,319 of record SKQC01000055.1, read on the forward strand.
AGGCGTGAAGCTGGCCATTGAACCAACCGGCATCGACGTAAAAATCGGGCACCAACCCCAGCTGCAGGCTTTTGACACCGGTGAGGTTTTCTAACACTCCAATCGCCCGGGCATATCGGGCCTCCGTGACCACGAGCATGTCGGGCTGGCGTCGGCGGATTGCCCCCACCAGGTCTTCGTCGCCACTGCCACCGCGGGTCGCCACACGCAATCCGCGAAGTAGGCGTTCTGCGCCGCCGGCAAGGGCTTCTCGGGCCACGCTTCCGATGACCTCGGTGATGGTCACCAACTCCACCGAAAAGCCACGCTCTTCCAGATTGCGGGCCACGGGAATCAGCGATGCCTCCCGCGCCGAATGATCGACGAGAATCCAGATCTTTTGATCGCCCTGGGCCTCCCGATCGCCGCCGTGTTCTTCCCTCTCCTGCATCTGTTTACCTCCGCGTTGAAACCCCGTCGAAGAGCGGGGTTTCCAATTAAATTACCAACCACGGCCACTTCCGCCTCACCCCGGGGTGGCCACCGGCGACGTGGAATCCTAAACGCCACCGCTGCAAGTTGTAGATCGAACCCGCCGAATCTCCGGCCACCCGGCGTGTGCCAACGGTGATGACCGGCGAGAAAAAGCCCGCCGACCTTCAATAATCGTAGAAATTGTCGAGAAAGTCGGCGATCTGGCTGACGTCCATCGATTTGCAAAAATAGCCGTTGAGTTCGTTGTCCACGCAGAACTCATGTAATTCGTCGGCTTCCATATCGCTGAAGACGACGATGACCATCTCTTCGTACTCCGGAGCCTGCCTCAGGGTGGCCAGCAGGTCATCGGTATTTAGCCTCCCCATCTTGATATCGAGCAACAAGATCTCCGGCTCTTCGTATTCGATTTTGGAAAAGGCACCGTTTGGCGAGGCGAGATGAACAACCTCATAATCCCCTTGTTCCAGGCCCTCCTCAACTTCCATGACGTCCATGATATTGTCGTCGAGAATCAGTACCTTTCGGCCTGGCTCCATCGCTTACCTCTCTTGCAGACTCGAGATATATAGTCTTCGAGTTCGCCGCATGCTTTTTGTCGGAACTCCACGAGCGACACAAACGTAATGGTTTGTACCGGCCCCGGTCAATTTGAAGTCGACAGGAGCATCATTTTATCACTACCGGCAGTTCCTTGAGCGAATCGTCCCGCTTAGAATACTCATGGCGGCGCCGGGCACAACTATTTTGCCGCGCCATCATCACATACCGGACTTCCACAGCATCAAAAATTGACTCTTAAAAATGAAAATCCCGGCGGCCAGTCCCGGGCGACAAAAGAAAACCACCCGGAATGACCGACGGGATATTAAAAGAGGCGGCGACCGGATTCGAACCGGTGAATCAAGGCTTTGCAGGCCCTTGCCTTTCCACTTGGCTACGCCGCCATAAGCGACAGCCCGACTAGCATGCAGATCCCCGGGTGTCAACGCCGGGTCGTGACCTATCCGACCGCCGTTGACCCCCGGCCTTCCCAGCGGCAAGATGAATTCGCCCGCTCCGCCATCGCCACTTCCCACACAGTCGGACTCCAAGGATCGCAACGATGGGCTGGATAATCGCCTTGTTCATGGCAATCGTCGCCGCAGTCGCCTTTGCCGCATTTCTGCACTATCACCGCCGAGAGCTCCGACGCCTTCGATCCTCCCACAAAAGCTCGGTGGCAAAACTGGACACCAAATATCGCCGCCGCATCGATCGCCTGGACCGCGAACACGACCGAGAACTCCAGGCTGCCCATCATCCCCTGGCACAGGACTTATTGCCGGCACTGGACAGTCTCGATGAAGCCCTGGCGCATCTGGAGGACGAAGAGCGGACGCTCTCGCCTCAGGATCTGGAAGAAGGACTGGAGCTGGCGCGAAATTCCCTCTACGACGCCCTGGCCCGCCACGACATCACAGCCATTGTGCCCGGTCCAGGAGAGCCCTTCGATCCGGAGATCCACGAAGCGATCGCCAGAACCGAAGATCCCGACCAGGAATCGGGAACGATACGACGTCTTTTTCGTCGGGGATATCGCGACGATCGGCGCGTGCTGCGATCGGCGATGGTCGAGGTCAATACAGCCCCTGTTCAATCTGAGGAGTCATCCTTGCCGCCCGACGAAGAAGAGGCCTCCCCGGAGTCGTCAGCCGACGAGACGCCGACATCACCATCGGTTGATGCCCCCCAGGACGACGTGGAGCCACCATCGGACCCGCCGAGCGGACGGGTCGACCGCAGTTGATCGGTCGTTTCTATCTCCTTATTTTCCGATTCCTCTTTATCGCCGGCGCTGACGGCATCGAATTCGCCGACGCTCGTGCCCTGTGGAAAGTCCTCCGGGTTTGCCTCTTCGCCGGTTTCTCGACGAATTCCATCGACCGAAAGCATTTCGTAAGACGTGCTTTGAGCCGTTTTAGCCGGCCCAAATTCCCGGGTCCGGTTGTAGACGTCGGACGCCGCTGCCAGCCCGTCGCGGATAAGCCGTTCCAGGCCTGCGATCTCCACGGCGCGATCGACGAATAAATACAGGGAATTATCCCCCAACTTCAGTCCATCAATCCCGTCGACCAATGACAAAAACCGTCGTCGAACCCCGCGATCGAGAAGCTCACGCACATGGTCGTCCTGGTCTTGACGGCAATAAACCGAGAAGTGCTCCTCAAATTCGCTGTCATCTATCTCGGCGCGCTCAAGTCGCCAGAGCTGCTCGAGTCCGCGGCGACGCCCCGTAACCATTCGAAATTCCTGACGCATGGGCTGCGGAAAATGCACGGTGAGCCGAAAAAAATCGCGGTCCGACTTCTTCCACAGCTCACCGCACACTTCATAGCCGTTGACCAGGCCGCGAACTCCAAAGATGTCGGCCTGAAAAAGCGGCGCTTGCCACACCGTCCCCAGTCCGAGGCGCTCCACGGCGTCTTTTAGCTCCTCTCTAACCTCGGCGCGGCTCTCCTGGCGGCGATGACGCCGAAACAACCACACCGCCGCCACGGCCAAAATGACCAAGAGGGTCACCAGAGTCCCCAGCATCACCCAACTGGCCAATCCCGGTACGTCGATGTCCATTTACTGCGTCCTTAGTCCGTAGAGCCTATCGCCGGTGAGATATCGAACACCTTAAGACAATTGTTTCTAAGTCACCACTCGGCTACATTAAACGGTGGTATTGATGACCGTCTTTTTGAGTTTTTTGCGACGTCTTTTTTGTAAGCATTCAGTTCGGTGACGAAGTCATGCGCCAATAGGGTTCGGCCTGGCAGCCCGAAAGGCGGCCAGGCTGGCCGCGGGCCCCGAATGCTTTCCTTATTTTAAGTTTATTCTGAACTTGAGTGTAATTCATGCGGCCAGCTACTGAACACAAGAAATTTGACCGATTAAACCCCGTTGAGAACAACGATAGCGCTGGCGTCCTTCCTCGCCGCTGTGATCGAAACCCGGTCCATGCTCTGAGCATCCTTCTCATTTTCTCAGTATTGCTGACCGGCGGATGCATCGAGGAGACCGGTGCCGTCGAGTTTCGCTCCGGCCCCGACTCGGACGTTATCCTCGTCGATGAACACGATGAAAGCGAGTTGCCCGTCGCCGATCGCCATGCATTTCTGGTCCTCCACGAGGGAATCTTGACCTCCCAGGGCGACCGCGCTGTAGAGATCGATGCCGTCTACGACGCCGAGATCTACGCCGGTCCCGACGATGACGGACTCGGCGACCCTCACTGGATCACCCGTGTGCGCGTCCTCGATACCGACGGTGAACCGCTGTGGACTCAGCGCACTAACAGCCTATTTCAATTGCTGGAATTTCTCAGCGTCGTCATGGAAGAGCAGTCTCCAATCGACCTCTCGATCCAAAATATCTACCAACTGGTCCGTCAGCAATACCCGGAATTGCTTCGCTTCGTCACCAAAGTCCCGCGCAACATTCCCGGTGCAGAAACCTATATCCTGGAGATTGGTGACGAGCAGGGAGAGTTCGAGCAACTTTTTTCCCATCCCATCGAAGAATTAGAGGCGATGGCCGAACCCCCATCGCCGGACTTCCACCACGAAATTGATAGTATCATCAGCTCTGGCCCTCCCTCCGATCGGCTCAACGTGGCGATCCTGGGAGACGGCTACACCGAAGAGGAGCGCCACATATTTGAGGGCGATGCCCAGGCGGTGACGGAGCGATTTTTGGACGCCTCGCCGATGCGGGAGCACCGCGATTTATTCAACATCAAGTCCATCTGGACCCCCAGCGAGGAGTCGGGCGCCGGCTACGATTGCAACTACGCCGGAGCCCCATCGGATTGTGAGCACGACTTTCGCGATACGGTCTTCGATACCACTTTTGTCATCCCGGCTATCGCCGACCAGCTCAATATGGATATGTCGGGCGTCAGCGATCGCGTCGCCATGCCGCTTCGTCTGGACCGGATCTATGAGGTCGCAGCCCTGGCGCATTACGACGAGATTATCTTCATCTCCAACTCGCCGAAGCGCTCCGGGTTTGCCGGTCTCTACGTGGCGGTGGTCACCAATTTCGACGACCGCGACTCATTTCCGGACGTCGCAGTCCATGAAGTGGGTCATACGCTGGGACTTTTAGGCGACGAATATAATATTGCCAGCGACGCCTGCTACTTCAATGAGCCGACGATTCCCCTGCCGGCAAATATCAGTGAGATATTAGATGACGAGGTAAAATGGAGCGAGTGGGTCTCCGAAGAAACGCCCGTGCCAACTCCGGAATCGAACGACCACAACGACGCCGTCGGCGCCTTTGAGGGGGCCTACAACTGCGACTTTTTGGTGCGCCCGGAACGACATTGCAAGATGAACTCCTCGGGCCACGACTTCTGCGCGGTCTGCGCTGAGCAAATGGTTCGCCGGTTTTACTCCATGGTCGATCCAGCCCCACTTCAGCCGCTTGAGATCGCCAACGAATCGGGCGTCGGTATACAGATCACAGCACCGACCCGGGGTGATGGCGATCGCTACGAGGTCAATTGGAATGTGGAAGACGGTCCCATCTTTCTCGATCAATCGACCATCACGTTGACCGGTGCCGATTTGCCCGAAGATGAGTGGGCGACGGTCACTGTTTCAGTCCACAACCGCACCGAGTTTTTGAAGACCGTCGATCAGGCGGTAATGACTGAACACAGCTTTCAGATCAGGCTGGTAGACGAATCGTAAAGCACGTCCCTTCGCCAGGGGTGGACTCGACGTCAATTCGCCCCCCGTGTTGTTCGACCAGGCGCTGTACCAGAGCCAGTCCCAGGCCTGCCCCCTCTCCGTCGGGGGCCGCCGAATAAAAGGGTTCAAAAATTCGCTGACAAACGTCGTCACTCATCCCACATCCCGTATCCTCGACGTCGACCTCGATGGCCTTTTCTACCCGTCGGGTGCGCACCGTCAATTTCCCGCCCTCGTCTGGAAGCGCCCGCGCCCCGTTGAGCACAAGATTTCCGAAGACCTGCTTTAACCCGCCCTGATGGCCCTGAATTTCGGGGTTATCGGCCTCCAGCTCCCAATGCACTTCCGCCCTCTGCTCACGCAGGGTTCGCTGGCTTAACTCAACCGACGCCCGGAGCAATAAATGCAGATCGAGCGGTGCCATCACCATGGCATCGGCGTCGGCGAGATTGAGGAGATCGCCGACGAAGCGATCGATGCGCTCTACCCCGTCGATGATGCGCTGCAGCCTTTTCTGATCGCCACCTTCGGCGAATTGCCCCCGATATTTATCCATCAAATACTGGGCGTAGTTGAGAATGCTCGTCAGGGGATTTTTGAGTTCATGAGCGACTCCGGTCGCCAACTCACCGAGACTCATTAATTCCTCGGCACGGGCGAATTTCTGCTGCAATTCTGTAAACGATGCCTCGCCGGGCTGAGCGACCATCAAAAACCCACGTCCTCCGCGGCCCTCGCCGTCGCGGGTCAGCGATCGCACGCGGACTTTTAGCTCCCCACCGTCCTCGATCACGCCGTCAGTGGCAATCCGTGCTGTGACCTCACCGGGCCGTCCCCCGGCCAGGGCCTTCGCCGCACAGACCCGAAGCGCCGGGCGATCGCTTTTCTGAAATAGCTCCAGAAAATCCGGTACCTCCCCTTCCTGAAAGCGATCCATGACCTGATTAAGCGCCGCGTTGGCCAGGCGTACCTGCCGGCGTCCATCACAGATGGCGACCAAGGCATCGAGTTCATCGAGTATTGGCGCCACCATCGCTCGTGGAGCGGCCTCCAGCATGACTCGATAGCGATCGTTTTCCAGCGGCGACAGGCTCATCGACACCCGCTTGCGAGATCCACCGGAGACCTCCACATCGGCCAGAAAATACTCCTTGAGTATCCCGCTGGTATCGATCCGCACCTGGGAGAAGGTCTCCCGATCGGCGAGGGCGAATCGCGGCAACTCTTCGTCATCGCCAATCCCCAGAAAACGCCGTCCCATAGCGTTCAGATATAAGACCTGCCCCCCGGAGTCACTGACGGCGATCGGTTGAGGAACCGCTTCGAGCACGGAGGCATAGTTAATTGCTGAGCCGTCATATCTGCTCATCTTATTCTCCTTCCCGTTGTTCTCCGGGAGTGATCCGGTCGATTTCGGCCGTTCGCTTTTGGTCGTTAATTTCGTCGACCTCCGGTATCTCGTCGACTTCTTCGACGGAGCTCGCCTCATCGAGATCGACGATCTGCTCTCCACCAGCGTAGTCGCGGGTTCGGTACCGCGTGACCCGTCCGATCTTGCGCACCACCTCGGCAATTCGCGAGGTGTCGTCGTAGATCGTGGAAACCACTCGGTGCAATTCGTCGCCTTCTGCAAATTGGCGCCGCAAATAATCGACGTAGCCCAACATGCTCGTCAACGGCTGGTTGAGTTCGTGAGCCGCCGCGCCGGCGACTTCGGCGACCACGGCCTGGCGCTGGGTATTTTCCAGTGCTTCCATCGCCTCGTGCAGCCGCTCCTCCATGCGCATCTGTTGGCGAAGGTCGCTAAAGATTCCCACCGTGGCGATCTCCCGGTCGTCCTCGCACACCAGCGCAGCCGAAATCTCGACGGGAATCAACTCCCCCTCGCTGTCGACGACGACCTCGCGCAGCGATTCAATCATTCCGGTTCCGCCGTGGGCATCGGCGCGGATCATCTGCATGATTCTTTCCGCTCCCCCTGGCGGATATAGCCGGCGGACCGTGGTGCCGAGCACCTCGTCTTTCGACCACCCCAGGATCTCCTCCGCCGCCGGATTAAAGAGCACCATCTCGCCGGTGCGGCGTGCGACGACGATCGCATTGGGGCTGGCCTCGATGACCCGAACTAAGAAATCGAAAGTACGCATCGCCGACAGCCCATCAATCGAAGCGAGCCTGGAGGCCTTCGGCGCTCTGGGTTCGTGACTCTGCAGTTGCCACTGGACCCGACGCACCAACTCATCTTCCAGATTGTCGACAGCCACGGCATCGGCGACGCCCTGGGCCATGACCTCGTCGACGGAGATCACGTCGCCTTGCCCGTAGAGCGCGATCAATGGAACGCCAGCGACGGCCTCCACATCATTGCGAATTGCCAGCAGATCGGCGGGTTCGATTGTATTTTCGCCGAGCCCTAAGATGATCACGTCCGGCACCTCGTGGCGTGCGTGCAACAAGGCCCGGCGAGCATCGGAAAAACACTCCACCTGCCAATCATCACCTCCCATCACCGTCTCGATACGATCGAGAATAGTCGCGCGGGTATCGAGCACCCAGACTCCCTTTGCCGCGGATTGTGCCCCAGCCCCCTGGCCTCCCATAAACTCTCCTCTGATCGGCGCAATTCGTTTATTCACTCACTTCTTCGAGTATTTGTTCCGCAATAAATAATCCGTCCATAGCAGCACTGACGATACCTCCTCCATAACCAGCCCCTTCCCCGCAGGGATAGAGTCCGTTCACGGACTTCGACTGCAAGCTGTCCTCGTCGCGCACAATTCTGACCGGGGCGCTCGTCCGGGTTTCCACGCCCACCAAGAGTGCATCCTCGGTGATATATCCGGGCATCTTCTCGTCGAAATCGCCGAGCGCTCGCCTCAACGACTCGGTGACGAAGTCGGGGTAACACCGGCCCAGATCGGCGGCCGCAATTCCCGGCTTATAGGTAGTTTCACGCACGTCCGTACTGGCCCGGCCCTCGATAAAATCAGTGACCCGCTGGGCTGGCGCGATAAAACCGCCTCCTCCCAACTCAAAAGCACGGCGCTCGGCCTCGTGCTGAAACCCCATTCCCGCCAACACATCGTCTTCTTTTAATTCCAGGTCTCGGTAGGCGCCGAAATCCTCAGGGCGAACGGTGACCACCAGTGCCGAGTTTGCGAAATGGCCCCGTCGATTAGCGTGGCTCATTCCGTTGACGCAGATCCCGTCGGGCAGAGTATGAGAGGGCACAATCTGGCCTCCCGGACACATACAAAAGCTGTAGACGCCACGACGCTGTCCAGCATCGTCATAATTGGCGGCCAGCCGGTACTCCGCTGACGGCAATCCCTCTTCGTCGGCGTAACGCCCGTATTGAATTTCGTTGATGAGCGCCTGGCGGTGCTCGACACGAAACCCGACGGCAAACGCCTTTGGTTGCATCATCACCTCAATATCGACCAGATGGCGATACATCTCCCGTGCTGAATGGCCGACGGCGAGGATGATCCGATCGGCATCGACGACCTCGCCGTCGCGCAATTTCACGCCGGTCACCCGGCGCTCGCCCTGGGACTCCTTGACCACTAACTCCTGCACGAAGGCCCCGAAGCGCACCTGGCAGCCCACCTCGGTGAGTCGGGCGCGAAACGCCTTGCACAAACGCACGAGTCGGTCCGTTCCAAGGTGGGGCTTTCCCTTGATCAGAATCTCTTCGGGCCCGCCGAGTTCGACGATTGTCTCCAGGACATGGCGGCGGCGCACATCTTTGACGCGCGTATATAATTTGCCGTCCGACCAGGTCCCGGCGCCACCCTCGCCAAAGCAAATATTGCTGTCCGGGTCCAATTCTCCGTGATGCATCAGCCGCGAGACATCGCGCCCTCGCTTCTCCACGGGCTGACCGCGGTCTAAAAGAACCGTCTCCACACCGCTTCGCGCCAGACGATCAGCGCAAAATAAGCCACTGGGCCCGGCGCCGATGACGACGACGCGCTCATCGCGCTGCGGAGCAAATTCTCGGGGGGCTGCCGGTGGCTCAGGGATGGGGCGAACGCCACCGGGCAACGGATCACTGACGGCATCGGCATCGATCGTCACATCGACGTTGAAGACTTCCTTCGGACGCCCCCGGGCATCGACACTGCTGCGAATTGGGATGACCTCGTGGATGACATCGCGGGGCACACCCAACCGACGAGCCGTCTCGTCAATCCGCGTCTCCTCATCGGCTCCCACCTCCACTCGCACCCCATCGACTCGCAACTGCCTGGTTGGCCTCTGCTCCATGAGATGCTCACTCCTCGACCGGCGGCAACAATCCGGTGGCGCCGCACTCATAGGCCACCTGACGACCGCGCTGAAGTAGCGCCGGCCCCAGCTCCTTTAGCTGCAAAGTGATCATCAAATCGCCGAGTGACATCAAAATTTCGGCGCGATCGACGACAAAATCCTCTCGTCGTTCAAAGGCCTTGACCGTTGATTCAATCTGCTCCACTAACCCCGCCTTCACCTCTCGATTGCTGAGCATCAAGCTTCCCAGCAAAATGGCCACCTTTTCTCGGTAGCCGGGATGGCCGAGCCGGTTTGCGAAATACATCGCCTGCTGAGCCCGGCGTCGGGACTGCGTCGAACTGCCGAGATCGGCCAATACCCAGGAGAGCTGAAATAAAACCTCGATAAAGTGATGGGGAGCGTCACTGCCAGCCAATAATAGCAGCGAATTGCTCAACAATTTCTGAGCCTCTACTGGCTTTTCCATGCGGCGAAGTTCCGTCCCGTGGTAAAGAAGCACAGTCCCCTTCGCGACCGGATCTCCGCGGGTACCGGCCAGTTGTTCGGCCCGTTCAAAGGTCTGCATCGCCTTCTCACTGCGCCCCTGTACGGCGTCGAGTCGCGCCATGGAGGTCAAAATCTCCACACGGCGCTGCGGAATCAACGCCCCGCCAGTGGTTGCCAGACATTGCTTCAGTGCCTGAAGTGCTTCGTCAATCTTACCGGCGCTCGCATCCAATATGGCGCCAAATACGACCACCTCCACCCCCTGCGCCAATTGTGGCATCGAGGTACAGAGTCGATCTACACACTGGCGGGCATCGTCGATTTTGCCCATCGCATACGCCCCGTATGCGGCGTCGATTCCGACACGGTAAATCAACCACTCGCGCTCGCTTTCTTCGGCCAATTCAATTGCCCGCTCCAGACTCTCCTGACAGCTCTCAGGGTCGAATCCGGCCAGTCGAGCCCGGGCGAGTTTGCCGTGCAACAAAGCCCGGTCTTCGATCCCGACCGCGCCGTCGAGCGCCAGTTTATAAAGGTCAGCGCCAGCACTATCGCCTCCTCGCCACAGAGCGTGATCGGCGGCGATCTCATAAAATGCTGCCGACCGTTCATGGTGTCCCCCGTCGCGCAGGTGGGTGGCCGCCTCCAGCGCATCGCCCCGGCCATGCTGCCAGTCTCGGGCCAACTCCTCGCCGATGCGCCGATGCAATGCCCGGGCCCACTCGGGACTGAGCATATCAATGACCGCCTCGGCAAGTTCGCGATGAACCACGCGCAAATAGCGCCCCTCCGGCGTCAAATCCATCTTCACCAGATGCCGCCACTGCACGGTACGAAGGGTCTGTTCTGCCTCTTCCGACGAGCTTCCGCCGCGCTCCAATAACCGACGGGCGCTCCGCCACGACAACGGTCGCCCTATCAGAGCCAGCAACTCAAGACACTCCCTCCCGGACGCCCCGACAGCCGTGATTCGACGTCTGAGCGACTCACGCAGCGACGTCGGAACTCCGGCGGCCTCGATATCATCGACCCGGGCCTTCCATTGGCGCACTGAATCTCGCCACAACATCCCGCCGTCGATCAGAAAACGGCATAATTCCTCGATATAGGCGGGGCGTCCCTGAGAGGCCTTAGCCACCGCTTCAATCCAGGATAGGCTCAACCCTGAAATACCGAGTTGCTCACATAAAAACGCCTCGACATCGCCCTTTCCCACTCCCTCGATGGGAAGAACTTGAACGCCTTTTTGGCGGGAAAACCGCCGGTAAAACTCACCGCGTCTCGTCGTCGCTACGATCGCCGGCCGGGGATCGCCATCGGCAGCGCCGTACCACTCATAAAGAACCTCCCGAGACTCCGCGTCGGCGCGATCGATATCGTCGATAAAATAAACGACCTTCTGATTGACCAGAATGCCGACTGTGTCTTCCAGCGCCTGACGCAGCCACCCCGCGTCGACCAACTCTGCGCCGGAAGCATCGTCTCCGGCACCAATTAGCGTCAAAGCGCGCTGAATACACAATGGCACATCGTATTTTTCAACGGCCAGCACCCCATGGCTCTGAGCTACTTCGACCAGCCGCTCGACCATCTTGGTGAGGACGGCGTAGGGGCCGTCGCCGTCTTCGCATTTGAGCGACAATACCAGGTGCCCGCTCAATTTCGACGACGCCTGAACATCATGTAAGAGGCGGCTCTTTCCCACCCCGCGATTGCCACGGACCAGGTACATCTGCCCCTTCCCCTGGTCCTCGGCCATCGACAACCACTCCAAAAGCAGGTCGTCTTCGTCGATGCGGCGCGACAAGATCCCGCGCTCGAAATACCCGCGTATCACCGGTGCCGCCGACACATCGAGCGAGTTGGCCATCTGACCTACGGAGCGCTTTTCCAGTGCTCCGGAATCGGCTGCCAGCGCCTGCAGCGCCTCCCCGGCGTCGGCATAATCAATATCCGGCACCTGGCGCAGCAGCGCCATCGTAAACCGGCTCAACTCAAGGGGGACATCTTCGTTTAAACGATGGGGGTCCGGGGGACGAAAATCCTCTTCCGTCGGCGGCGGATCTTTTTTGCTTCGCGGCCCAAACGGCAATACACCACATAGCGCATAATAAAGAGTGACCCCGAGACTATATAAATCAGAACGCGTCTCCGCCTTCTCGCCGCGAATGATCTCGGGCGCCATATATGACCGGGTTCCTCCACGCAGTGTGTCGCGTTTCGGATTCATGCTGGAGAGACCAAAGTCGACGAGCTTGATCATAGGCCGCGCTGACGCATCGTCGAGCCACAGCATCATGACATTGGCCGGCTTGATATCGCGGTGAATCATTCCCATCGCGTGCAGATACGACAGCCCCTGTAAAATCTGCAGGGTAGGATCGATCAGCGCTTCCGGCTCCAATAAAGCCCGGGCGTCCTGCAGGCTGAAACCGTCGATATATTCTTCGGCCAAAAAGACGCCCCCGTCGGGCAGACTTCCGTAGTCGTAGACCCGGACGAGATTCGGATGATCCAATTTGGATAAAATCTCAAACTCTCGGCGAAGCATCTTCCCCTGGACCGTCTCGCAGGCCTCGGCAGACAACACCTTCAGGGCGACCTCTCGATAGTCACGGCGAAGATCTTCGGCGAGATAGACCGAGCCGCCCGCTCCTCGCCCCAGCGGCTTTCGATAAGCATATCGGCCCGCAAAGATCTTGGTCGCCTTTCCCCTCTTATCACGATTTTTCGGGCGTTGGCTCATATTTTTTATGGTTCGTAGACTGGCTGATATGACGATATCCGCGCGATAATAGGGCCAAAGTTTTTGCACTTCGAGTACCGTCGCGGTGTCGCTTCCCCCCACCATGCCACGGGCGCCCCGGTTCCTCAATGGCGCTTCTCAACCTGTAGCGGGTAAAGAGTTACAAGATCCCCCTTTCCAATCCCAAAAAATAAGCCATACTTTTCAAGAGGTTATACACGTAACCGATTATTATTCATCGGCCGTGGAAATGACATTGATACTCTCCGTTGTTTTCTACGGTGATGATCCGCTTTGTGAATGGCAATGGCTTTATCTGACGCCCCCGACAGGCGTCTTCTTGGTCTGAGTAGATACGAATGATTCGTCGGAAAACTTAGTGGTACTCGTCATCGTCACGCACTGGCTCAAAATCTAGTCGACGGCGCGCGGTGGTGAGTTTCTGGTATTGGATCGCCACGATTTTTTCGCGTGAGTCATTGTTATGCTCGTATTTGCCCGCGGTCATCTTCTGTGGTCTGCCTGCCTCCTCATTGGCGCCATCGCTTCAGTGGCAACAGCGCACCTCCTTCAACAGGAATTCGAGACCTCACGGTATCAGGCCCGAATTATAGCCGATGAGGCCAGCCACCACTTTTTCTGGCTCCACGAGGGCCCCGGCAGTCGACGTCCTGCCGCGCCGGATGGTCCGTTTGACCGACAACGCGGATATACAGAAATTCCCCATTGGACTGAGCGCCTGGTTGGGCGAGATTACGAGGTGACCTGGCAGACAGGAGTCTCATCGCGCTCTGTACAGGCCACGCAGGCGGGCCTTTATCCCATCTACGATCCGGCACCTCAGGCCGGTTTGACGATCGTCACCGATGACGGCGCGATTGTGCATGATCATCGCACGCCGACGGAGGTCTTCGAGGACTTCGATGAGCTGCCTGCGTTATTGGTCGATACTCTTTTATTTATCGAAAATCGCGAGTTGCTCCAGCCCGGCTACGACTATCGCAATCCCGCCGTCGAGTGGCGGCGCTTCGCCTCCGCCACAGCCGCCCTGGCCGGCCGCGAGATGGGGGTGGTCGACGACCACTTCGGTGGTAGCACGTTGGCCACACAGATCGAAAAATTTCGCCACTCTTCACGGGGAATCACGGACGACGAAGCCGAGAAAGCCCGGCAAATGCTCTCGGCCTCGCTGCGCGCCTATCAAGACGGGCCACGCACCGGCGAACGCCGCCGCTCCATTGTCCTCGATTACGTCAATGCTGTCCCGCTGGCGGCGTCGCCGGGCTATGGCGAGGTGCAAGGCGTTGCCGACGGCCTTCGGGTCTGGTTCGGCGCCGACCCACAGGCTGTAGTTCACAGCCTTGAGATTCTTGCCATGCCGTCGTTGCATTCCGGAAAGGGGCCATCGGCAATATCCCCCGATTACCTTCACCACGCCACTCATTACCGCATGGTCTTGAGCCTATTTTTGGCCCAGCGCCGACCGACCCTTTATTTGCTTGAGCGTCCCGATCTGCTCCACGGACTGACCGATAATTTTGCCCGAATCCTCGCCAACGAAGGACAAATAAGCCCGGCCCTTCGCGACGCAGTTCTTCTCGCGGAGCCACAGGTGCTACCCATGGCACCGGCCCATATACGCCCCGATTTCGCTCGCCGAAAAGCCGTCGATGCCGTTCGCGGCTCGCTTCGCGAGGCTCTCGACGTCCCCACCCTCTATGAGCTCGACCGCCACGACCTCACCGTTCAGAGCACCATCGACGGACGAGCTCAGGATAGAATCGACGAAAAAATCCAGCGCATCACAGATCCCGAATTTCTCGAAGAGAACGGGTTATTCGGCCACCGCCTGCTTCGCGACGGCGATCCCATCGAGGAGTTGACCGCCAGTTTTACCCTCTTTGAGCGGACACCTCAGGGCAATGCGCTGCGCGTACTGGCGGACAATCACGACCAGCCGCTCAACATCAATGAGCATATCAAACTGGACCTGGGCTCGACGGCTAAATTGCGCACTCTGGTCACGTACCTGGAGCTCATCGCCGAATTGCACGAGGCGATGGCCAATATGCCGAAAGAAGAACTCGAAGAAATCTCACAAACCGCTCCCGATGGCCTGCGGCGATGGACCGCAGCCCGCCTGGCCACCGACCCGGACCTGTCCATCGAAGAATTGCTCAACGCCGCCATGGAGCGGGAATACTCCGCCGACCCGAACACAGCCTTTTTTACCGGCGGCGGGATGCATCGCTTCTCCAATTTTGAGGGCCGTCGCAACCACACACAATCGGTCCAGGAGGCCTTTCGGCACTCCGTAAACCTGGTCTTCATCCACATGATGCAAGACATCGCCGATCACTTCATCTGGCTCGATCCAGAGCGCGTCGAAGCCGTGCTCGGCAGTGAGGACACCGATGAGCGGCGCTACCTTTTGTCGCGCTTTGCCGAACGCGAGGGCATTACGTTTCAAAGCGATTTTCTGGACCGATATATAGAGCTGGCGCCCGAGGAGATTGCAGCAGCCGTGGTAGATGATCGCTCGTTGAGCGACGAGAGCCTGGCCATGATAGCGATGAGCTTTTCCGACCAGACTCAAAATGGTCTGAGAGAATTCGTTACTCGCCACGGCGAAGCTGAACCCGACGACGCCCGGCTTAAGCGTTGGTGGCGCGACTACTCCCCGGAGGCCCTTTCGTGGCAGGATCGAGGCTACCTGACACGCATCCACCCGCTGGAGTTGTGGACCGCCGCCTGGCTTCGCGAACACCCGCAGGCGACCCGCGCCGAAGCAATCGTCGCCTCCCGCGAGGTTCGTCAGCACGTCTACCAATGGTTATTTCGCACTCGCCACCGGGGACGACAGGACCAGCGGATCCGAACGCTGCTGGAAGTCGAGGCCTTCGATCAAATCCATAGCGCCTGGACGCGGTTGGGATATCCATTCGGCGGACTTACACCGTCGCTGGCCACGAGCATCGGCTCCAGCGCCGACCGCCCAACTGCCCTCGCCGAATTGGTGGGCATCCTCGCCGCCGGTGGACTGCGTTTTCCGAATTACCGAGTCTCTGCGCTGATCGCCGGGCCGGACACCCCCTACGAGACCCGTTTTGAACGACGCAATGCCGACCCGGAACGAGTGCTTCCCGAAGCGGTCGCCGCGACGGCCCATCGGGCCCTGATCGACGTCGTGGAAAACGGCACCGGCCGCCGTCTGGCCGGTGTCACGCACGACAGCGACGGTCATCCCCGGCGCATCGGAGGAAAAACGGGAACTGGCGACCACGACCATAAAATCTTTGATGGGCTTCGCCTGGTAGAATCCCGTCCAGTTCATCGCACGGCGACCTTTGTCTTCGTCATCGATGAGCGATTCTTCGGCACACTGACCGTCTTCGTTTCCGGCGAGCAAGCCGGTGAGTTTCGATTTACCAGCGCCCTTCCCACAACCCTGTTGGGTGTGATTTATCCGGCGCTGGAGGAAATGATGGAGCGAACAAAGCCCGGAGACTCTATAGTGAGAGTCACCGACCCGGGCGGAACGCTCGCCGTTGCCGCTCGCGGTGGCACATCAGATCAGATCCGACGGGCCGCCGCGACCTCCCGACCGAGCGATGACATCACACCGCCTCCCTTTGACTGGGCGCGACTCGGCGAGCTGGAGCAACGCCCCGACAACTCGCTTCTGCCGGACTCCCCGGAGGTCTACCAACCGCGGCTGGACTGGATGGAATTATTTCAACCGCCGGCCGACGAACCGTCCGCCCCCGATCAGGACCTGAGCGCCGATGCCCAGTCGGATCGAGCCGACACCTTTATTCACCCTTCATGATTGCCGAGTTGGCCCTTTAGATAGTCGACCGCCTCTTTAAGCATGGCATCATGACCATCGTCGAGATCGTCCTCACCGTTTTTAAGGTAGCGATGGGGCGCAATTCCGACGCGCTCGTAGGAACGCCCCATCGGACATCGCGTATCCTGAACGGAGATGGTGTACATCCAGCCATTGGCCAGTTGGCGCGGAAGAAACATCGCCAGTCCTCCGCCCGTATGAGAGCCGATATGAGTGACATGATCGTATTGGCGAAGGGCCAATGTCAGCCACTCCGCAGCGCTAAAGGTTCGGCGGTTGGTCAATACCACCACGGGGGCGGTAAACGTCCCCTCGGAGACGGGCTCCACATACCAGTGGCGGGGCTCGGAAAAATCGTCATAACCCGGCCCACTGCGGCTTCGCGTGACGAGAAATTTGCTTCTGGCGTCGGCGAAATGTCCGGCTACGAATTTGGAATTCGACGCCCTTCCGCCCCCATTATTGCGAAGATCGATGATCATGGCCTCCACATCGGATAATTCCTCCATCGCCACTGATACCTCTTCAATCCATCCCTCGGCATTATGTGCAAAACCATCTCCACCGGAGAGAGTGGACAGGCGCAGATATCCAAATTGATCGGCGATTCGCCCGTAGGTGATCCTCCCCGCCGCCAGCTTTTGACTGGAGTCGCGCAGATAATTTTCTCGCACCACTTCTCCATTATACGTCGATCGGCCGGAGCGAATATGAGCATTGCTCAGTGCTCTCCGACCGTCGGCCACCACGTAGACGTGACCGTCTTCTAATTCGGCAATCATCTCCCCGAAGATCTCGAATAATTCCTCATCCGTGGTCTCTGGCCCCACCTTGTCTCGGTGCTCGTCATAGACCTGATGCCAGTCGATGCCCTTGAGCTGAAAATGGGCGTAGTGGCGGTCATAGGAGGCCCAGAAGGCCTCGAATAACGACTCCGGATCGTCGGGCTCATCAGAGCCCACCAGCGTCGAGCCACAGCCCATTAAAATAACCAATACGACCCACCACAACACGTGCCGAACCCATCTTCCGGTCATCATCCCCCCTGAAAATCATTGACCACTAAAAGCGGACGTGAACCCCGCCGACGATGCGCTGAGTCGACGCCCGGGTTGCCTCCTGGTTTCGATAATTCATCCACCCGAAGCGATATTGAGCATTGACCCCCCAGCGCCCGTGAATCCGCCACCGCAGCACGGCCTGAGCTTGAACCATCTGTAGCCGATGGGCCGCCGTCCAATCCCCGAAGCTAAAAACGCGAATCCGGGAATCGACGATGCGAAATCGCTCATCGCCACGCAGCGAGTGAGCGGGTCGTAAGATGCGACCTGCCAGCGCCGCGCTCGTCGCCACCCCGAAGTCGAGGCGCTCGCCGAGGCGACGCCACTCAAGGCGAATATCGGCCGTAATTGGCGCCTCCCAGGTTTCGACGGCCCCGATCTGGGCCGGGTCGTATAAATAACTGCGAAAAAACGTCCAATGACTCAGCTGTAGCCCCAACGACAGCCGGCGTGAACCAGAGTCCAATAAATTGCGTTGCGCCCACGCCGACAGATTGACTGATACGCTTTCAGCCCGATGACCTTCTTCGCCATCAACGGCCAGAGCGCTGTGCAACTCGCCACCGTTTAGAATATAGGCAAACCCGCCGGCCTCAACTCCGCCAGACCACTTCAGTCTGAGCATCTCTGCGCGCAGGACCAGCGGAAACCCCTTGCCGCTATAGGCCAGCGGAGATCCCTTGTCATCGCGGCTGGCCACCTCCTCGATGCCCATTTCCGCCGATAATTCCCATTGTGGCCCCTCGTAGCCCTGGGCGGCGACCTCGCCTCCCATCGCTACCGACACCACCAGAACCACCGTCAGAAACCACGGCCCAACCCGCAGGTTGCCGCTGCTTCGGCACTGCATCATCGTTGCGATGACATCTCCCCTTGTCTGTGTTTTTCCTATAGATCAAAGCTAGGCGCTAAAACACACATAACAACTGCCCAGCACCAGCTCAAATCACATCACCCCTCATTCTGATCTGCGCGATCCACCACTCCGTCGGTGGCCTCCGTGCTGCGATCACTCTCAGTTTCCTCCAGGTGTTTTGCCCACTGCTGCACCCGCTGGAGTTGATCCTGAACCGCCGTCAGTGATTCATCGAGCCGGGCCAACTCCCGCTGTAAACTCACCGGCCCTTTCATTGTCGCCACCAGCTCCTCTCGCTGGGTCTCCGCCGTGGCCTCGTCCATTCCGCTGATGATCACACCGATAAAGAGATTTAAGACGATCATCGTTCCCATCAACACGAACGAAACAAAATACAGTGGTGCAATTAAAGGAAAGGTCTCCGGCGACGTACACAGCTCTTCTTTAAAGCCGTAGGGATAGACGTCGCACCCGTATAACTGCGTGTACAGGACATTCGTCCAATCCTCGAGCGTGACGATTCGAAAAAGGGTCAACAGTGATTCCTGCAGGGTGCCGAAGTGAACCGGGTCGTTTTTGGCAAATAAAAACGTTCCCGCCACGGCATACATATAAAACATCAAGCCCAACAGCATGCTCACGTAGACCATCGAGGGGACGCTCTTTAGCAGCGCCATCACCAATATGCGCAGCCGAGGGATAAATCGCACCAGCCTCAACACCCGAAATAAACGGGCCAACCTCGCTACGAGGGCGTATTGGCCGGCCGCGGGGATCAGCGCCAGGACCACGATTGTAAAATCGAAGACATTCCAGGGATCGTTGAAATACCGCCAGGGCCGTCGCCCCTGGGCGCCCATCTTCAATACGATTTCGACGATAAAAATACCGAGCACGATTGAATCGAGGGTATATAAAATCGTGCCATACTCGTCGACAATCGACGGATAGGTCTCAAGGCCGACCAAAATGCCGGCAAAGATAATGACGGCGATGATAAATTGGGTGAATGGTTGCGACTCGGTGATGCGCTGTAAGTGCAAGGTCAACGCGCTCATAATACAACCCGGGGGCGATGCGAAAATGATCAGGCGGTGCCGTGGGCGCTTTAGACAAACGCCTCACCGTCAATTCAACGGCCCGCCACCTTCGACAATCACCGTTCGCCGTGCAAGCCAATTCCCGACCGCCCGGTGGAACATCCCGGTCAGCGCTCAAAAAAAAGCCCCCCGGCAATGCGCCGGGGGGGCCACGGTTATCGCCTGGCAACTGCCGCCATCAGCCGCTGGCGGCCAATCCAGCGGCCAGCTCCAGATGCACCATCAGATAGACCAGGGCCTCAATGGCCGTGTCGTCATCGAGCATCCCCGGCACATCGCTCAAAGCACCGAGTTCGGATTCTGCGGAAGCCCACAGATCGAGGTAGGCCGCCAGACAATCTCCGGCGATGACTTCGGCGGACGACGATGCGTCGACGGCCGCCATCGCTGACGCGTAGGCGGCGAAGGCGCTCTCCAGCTCATCGAGCACCATCTGGGTGTCGGCCTCTAATTCTCCCTCGACGGCAGCCTTAAAATCCGCCCATGCACTGGCCTGGGCAGACACATCACCGGCGGCCTGGAGTTCGCCCCGAAGGTCGGAGGCCGCCGATTCCACATTGCTGCGGACCTCAGAACCGGCTTCAAGGGTCTCGAGCTTGGCGTCCACCGCCGCTGAGACAAAATACTCGCGCTTGGTCTCGGCCCGTGCCTGCGCTTTGGTGCGCACATCGGCAGACATCTCTGCTGAGGCGGCGACAAACGCTTCAGCCGATGCCTGGGCATCTCTGGCCTTGGCCTCCGTATCGAGATCGATTTCGCTTCGCGCCTGGGCCGCGGCTTCCAGATAGGCCTCAAATGCCCCTTCGGAATCCGTGGATTCGGCGAGCAAGTCGGCATCTAATTGGGCGCGGGCCTCGGAGCGGGCCTCAAAGGAACTCTCAAGGTCGGCGCGGGCCTTTCCTTCGGCCTCCATGAGATACTCCGCCGACGCCTTCATCGCGCTAGCCGACGCTCGGGAAAACGCCTCCACCTCGGATTGGTAATCCGCCGATGCCCTGGCCTCCGCGGCCGCCTCGGCACTTGCGTAGCTACGATGGTCGGCCGTCGTGCAGTTGTCATCGTCCCAGTCCCCGCTCTGCCGGGCCTCAAGATAGGTATCGGTCTCAAAGGTCGTCTCCACCGTAATCGGCGCCGTATCAATGGACGCCCCGGCTTCGATGCTGCCCTCGACGAGCACCGATCCCTGACTTGAGTTGTCGTCTTCGCGCTCCGCTTCCACATAGACGTCGCCGCCGGAATACAATTCGAGGTCGATGAATAGGGAGTAGCTACCGTCGGCCTCAACCTCCGCCTCGTCTTCGGAAACCACCTCGGCGCTACCGTCGGAGGTCACCTCAAAGGCGGTGACAACCTTGCCCTCAAACTCCGACTCCCCCTCCAATTGCCCGTGAACTTCGGCTGTATCACCCCCGGGAGGCTGGTTTTCGCCATTCTCAGTCTCTCCGCAGGCGATGCCAAAGACGAGCATTCCGGCGATGAATAGAATAAGATACTGATGGGACAGCCTACACATGATGTAGCTCCTGTTAGCGTTACCAGTTCTGGGGACCCGAGGAGGGTTAGCTCCCGAAAGCGAGTCACCCGGCTTCTACCCACTGGTAGGAGCAACAGCCGTTCCACCGCCGGAATATTTCTCTAAACCAGCCCCCGAAAGCCGCTAAGCTGCTGAATATAAAGCGATAAAATTTTTCCAGAACCATCCCACAACGGCACTTCACCAACCGCAAAGAAACTATGACATTCGTGTCACAACGGGAGAAATAGACCTCCAACTGTCGCTCCCCCGGCATTCAAATCAGATGGATATATCTAGCGGGCCCGTTCATCGTAGTCCGCTAACAATTCCAGGAGCACGCGCTCCGTTTTGACGTCCTCTCCCCAGGGAACGCAAGCGCGGCGAATTATATCATTTCCCACGGCGAGCATCGCCCAGTCTCCACCGGATTGCCGGACCCGTAAAACCGGCGCCGGCGCCAGCCCAGTTTTCTCGTCAACCGGTGAAGTCCCCCATTGCACATCGAGTGACGTCGTCGCCTGCAGGACGACCCCCATAAAGTCGCAGACCGCTTGATAGGCCATCGGCTCCATCCAGCGAATCCCGCCGGTGGGCCCGCCGAATAAAGTGCGCTCAAGGCGCTCCAACCCGGCTCTATCGGGGCTGACCTCTACATCGGTGATCTCTTTTAACTCCTCGCAAAAGACCCGGCTGATCCACCCCGGTGCCTGGCCCCAGAACTGGTCTCCTAATTTCTCGGCAACTGAGCCTCCGAGTTTTGATGGAGATTGAAGGCCTTCGGGCCGCTCAATTGACACTCGCCAGACGGCGACAGGATTACCCACCTCGCCTCGACCGGCCTTGATGGCCTCTTCTTCAAATGCCTGGAACTGCTCGTATTCCTCGGGAGCCAATAAAGGGCGGTGCACGGCCTGAAACCCGCTGTCTTTTAGAGCCTGTTTTAAGCTCTCGGGAACGGAATCATAAAAAATCAGGTCAAAGGAATTGACGACCTGCCCCTGTGGTTCGTATTGTGTAGGTGGTTGCATCCAGTGCGCCACTAGCGTGCTCTCGACCAACCTTTGAATTTTTCCGACCAACTGTCGCTCATCGGGGTCAGTCGACCAGATCGCCGCGCACCAGCGCCTCGACTCATCTCCGCTGACCTTCAACACCGCCGGATGAACGGGTGTGGATTGTAATTTTGTGTTTTCCTTTTTCTCGCCCATGTGCTTATCTCTTTAGTATGTGAAGGTCGATGCCTTCGGGCGCATTTCGGCACCTGTCGAGCGCGTTCGTTGAATTATCGTATCCTTCCTGATCTTCAACCCCAGAAAATAAAACATCATGAGTAGAAAACGAAGCCGTGGACGGCGTCGAAATAAAAAGAAAAATCGACGCCGTGGAAAAGGTAAAGGCCGCAAGCTCGAAAAGCTAATGGGGCAATTGTCGGACTACACTCCGATTCAGCCCGATCAGCGGATTCGTCTGGAGACGGATCGCCACGAGTATATCGGCCGGATCATCGATATGATCACACCGATTTCCCGGGGGCAGCGCTGCCTTATCACCAGTCCGCCCAAAGCTGGTAAGACAACAATTTTAAAGGCCATCGGAAACGCGGTTCACCGCAACGATCCCGATATCTATCAGATGGCCCTTCTCATCGACGAGCGCCCCGAGGAGGCCACCGACTTTAAGCGTTCGATGCCGTTTAAGGTCTACGCCTCTACAGCGGACCGCCGGCCCTCTAACCACACCAATCTCGCCGAGCAGGTCTTTACGAAGGCCGTCCGGCGGATGCTCGATGGTCAGGATGTATTGGTCCTGCTGGACTCTATTACTCGATTAGCCCGGGCCTATAATACGACCCATGGCAGCAACGGCGGAAAGACGCTCTCCGGTGGTCTCACCGCCGGCGCCCTGCATATGCCACGACAGCTCTTTGGCTCGGCGCGAAATCTGGAGGATAACGGAAGCCTCACCATCCTCGGCACTGCCCTGATTGAAACAGGCAGTCGAATGGATGAGGTCATCTTCCAGGAGTTTAAGGGCACGGGCAATATGGAATTGGTCTTAGACCGCGATCTGGCACAACGCCGATTATTTCCGGCCGTCGACATCCCCAGCAGCGGCACGCGCCGCGAGGAGATGATGCTCGACGACCACGAGATGAAATACGTCCCCCAATTGCGACGATATCTGATGAATCAATCGCCGTCGGAGGGACTTAACTGGCTTTTAAAGCGGCTTAAGGACTCCAAGAATAACAACAATTTTCTGCGCTCTATCCCCAGTCGCTGAGCCGAAATGGCTTGAGACAGCCTGTGTAATATCGCTTCAGTTAAGCTGTTCAGCCACCCACTGCATGACCTGCTCTTCTACTCCCGGTCGGGGCCCAAAGCCGAGCTTTACGTTCGGCGGAAAAAACACATGTCCTCCATCGCGCACCCAACGCACCGTCACCGAGTCTGAGGCTCGCCCCAGCGCTCCTCTTAAGGAGTCGGCCGGGATCATCGGATCTGCCGGGCTGGCCACGACGAGCGTCGACATTGTCGTCTGCGACAATTTCGGTCCCACCGATTGGGTCTCGTAATACTCATCGACATCTCGAAAACCGAATCGGGGAACCACGGTCAAGCGATCCCACTCCCGAAGGGCGTTCACCTCGGCGATGCGCTCCGGTGGCGTGGTCACAGCCTGCCCCCGTGCAATCGTGGGATAGGTCTGTTTTAGTCCCTTGAGCAAATATCGGCGATACACCCATCCCGACGGCGAATCAATGAGCTGCTGGCAGGCCTGTAGATCGAGCGGCGGACATAGGGCAGCAACCGCCTTTAACCGCTCGTCGACCTGCTTGACGCCGGCCGTCAGCGCCACATGTCCCCCCAGTGAATAGCCGACGAAGGCGATCTGTTCGAAACGCTGCAGCGTCGCGTGGTCTAAAATGGGCCCCAGATCATCGGTAAACCCGGCGTGATGCAGGTCTGTGCCCCGCCCGTCTGCGCCCCGCAGCGCCAGGCGCAGACAGGACAGCCCCGCTCGCTCAGCGGCCCGGGCTGCCGCACCGCAATAGCCGCGCTCCACAGTCCCTCCCATTCCGTGTAAGACCACCACCAACGCATCACTTCCCGGCAGATCTCGAAATAGCCCGGAGTGCACGATTTGCTCGCCATGCTCGTTGGCAACACGCGTCTCCCAGGGCTGTGCTTCCGGGGCGTCGCAGGGGCCGATCGTGTCGCGCAGTGCCGGCCCGATCGTCCAGAAATGTCCGATCGCACGCTTGAGTAATCCATCGCGACGTGTCACCCGCATTCTCGCTGATTCGCGCGCCATTATTAGCTCCTCGCATAACCCTTGTGGTCATCGTTCACTCTGACTACCTTAGATGAACGCGCCATCGCAATGAATGATGGATTTCAACGATACCTGCTGACCAATGGAGTGCTATGAGTCTGGAAGAAGATTTTGAAGCTGCCGCCGATCGCGTAAAAGACCTCTCCTCACGACCCGACAATTCCACTCTTCTCGACTTATATGCCCTGTATAAGCAGGGAACCGATGGCGATGTCTCGGGCAAACGGCCCTCTCGGCTCAAGATCAAAGCGCGCGCTAAATACGACGCCTGGAATGACCGAAGTGGCACGAGCCGCGAGGAGGCCATGCAGCAATATGTGGATCTGGTGGATCGTCTGGTGGAAGAGGATGCGTGATGAAATGGATACCTAATTCCCTGGTCGCAACGGCTGTGATCGCTTTAATTCTCGTCGCTGGATGTGGCGACGATGGAGCAACGGAAAACGACAACCAGCCCAATAACGTCACTGCCAATCAGAACCAGAACCAAAATCAGAACCAAAATCAGAACCAGAACCAGAACCAGAACCAGAATCAGAATCAGAATCAGGATCAGAACCAAAACCAGAATCAAAACCAAAATCAAAACCAGAACCAGAATCAGGACGATCCCTTTGCCCAACTCCCCGACAAGCCCTGGGACTCCGGTGAAGCCGGCCCCTTTGAGGTCGGATATCGCTACGATTCCTTTGAGTATAGTCCACGTGGGGAAAGCGAAGAGGACCGCCCCATCGATGTATCCATCTGGTATCCCACCTTCGAGGAGGAGGGAACACATGCCCGCTACGCCAATTTTTTTCACCACCCGGGCGTCTGGGAGGATTCGGAGCCGGCGTTAAACGCACCTGCGCCGGTGATGCTCTTCTCCCACGGAAACGGCGGCATCAGCACGCAGAGCTATTTCTGGACGGAATATCTGGCAAGCCACGGCTGGATCGTCATCTCGCCGGACCATACGGGTAATACCCTCATGGATATGGGCGGCGAATCGATCAATCTGGAGAGCGCCGTATATCGCCCGCAAGATCTCTCTGCGTCGCTCGATTATGTCACCGAACTTCCCGACGACGACCCGCTCGCCGGATGGCTCTCCGACAAGATCGCCGTCTCCGGCCACAGCTTTGGAGGGTTTACGACGCTCGCCATCGCCGGCGCCGAATTTGCAGTCGACGAATTGGTAGAGGCCTGCGACGACGAGGAACTCGACGAAGCCCTATGCGAGATTTTCTCAGAAGAACATTATGATATCTTTCGCGACGGCTTTCTCGATCCCCGTATCGAGGTCGCCATACCCCATACACCGGCCGGTGCCGACGTATTCGCCGATGGGCTCTCCGAGATCGAAATCCCCGTCCTGTTGTGGACTGCCGAGCGCGATATCACGTTGCCCAACGAGGAGGAAGGAGATCCGATCTGGGAAGGGCTCGACGGTGAAGATGACGTTCGAGTCGACGTCATCGATACCGGGCATTTTAGCTTTTCTAATATGTGCGACTTCGGGGCGGCGAGTCCACAAATTGCCAACGACGGGTGCAGCGACGAGTTCATGGAACCAGAAACGCTTTACAACATCGTCAATCAATACTCCATGGAGTATCTGCACCTGCACCTAAAAGGCGACGAGGATGCAGCGTCCTGGTTTTCTCCAGATCACGAGCCGCTGAACGAAAAGATGATCTTTTCCTATAAATAGTGTCCCGTCGTTATTACCAGTCGTATTCGACGGAGTAGGTATAGTCGTCGACCAATCCGTGGCCACCGGCTGCCCCGCCGAGGGTAATCTGAAGGCGGCAGTGACCACCGTGAATGCCACTGACCGCCGGATTCCCCGTGGTTGTCAGCGCACCGACCACCTCACAGATCGCCGGCGTCATCGATTCCACATTCAATTCCAGTCCCCCGCCGCACAGGGGTAATTCGGCGAGCAAATCGGGGATCACTTCCACCTCGTAGAGCTCGTCGACGGCCATCACCGTCGATTCTCCTATCCGCGCTCCATGTTCAGATACGGCATGTAATTTAACCTCCATCGACGAGATATCGGCGGGACGCGCAAAATGGGCCTCGAAGGTCTGGCCCGATTCTTTTGGCGTCAACGTCACGGACCCGAATTGTTGCGGTGACATAGCGACCAGATGCTGTGCTTCGTCAAGGACTTCAATTAACACCGCATCGGCGGGATCAATCTCGAAGGGCATCTTGCCGGAGCCGCGCAGTCGATGGCCTCGGTTGTCGATTTTTTCCATGCGTAGCTGGATAATATACTCGTCGAGGTCGCTCATCAGATAAAGTCCGACGCCGCTGCTCGGACACTGGCCGTAGGCTCCCTCGGGATCGGTGCCGTCGAGGATGCGCGATAGGGCCACGGAGTAGACCTCGCGGGCCTCCAGTGAAAATGAGTCCGTTAAAAGCTGCGATCCATCATCGGCCTGCTCTTCGCCATCGCCACCTTCGGGGTCATCGGCGTCATCGGCCTCCTCCTGCAGCGCCTGCTCTTCATCGGCCTCCTGCTCTTCGGCGGCGGCCGTTTCTCCTTCGATAGAAAAGACAAATTCCAGATCGGCCTCCCCTTCGCCCACAGCCTCCAGATCGAGCTGGACGGCCTGAATCTCTCCGGACTCTACGGCCTCAAACCCACTCACCTCCACAACCGACGGGTCTGTAGAGAACACATCTTCCATCGTCAGATCGCGATGCTCAGTAGCCTCGCCACCAAATCCGAGCACCACCACTTCCGCCGTCCAGTCAACAGCCAGCGGATCGTCGAGATCGACATATAGGTGGCCCTCGGCACTATTGGGGTTCGCTCTCGGTTCCTCGGCCGTACATGCCCAGCTCAATGCCAGTGCGGCGATAAGGGCGATTGATGCCAATTTCTCGGTCACGACTGCTCCACCGTTGAGTACTCCAGGAGTGCGCTCGCCAATATACTAAAGGTGCTGCCCAGGCTGCACAAATTCCCGGGCACTCCGCAGCATTGGTCTGCGGGACAATCACGACCTGTCAAGAATTGGTTTTGCGCTCAAAAAGGGGGCAAAAAGAGCCTTTGAAGCCCGCCCGTCGCCGTTTTCTCCGTCTTGCAATGAGCCGGATCATAGATTAATTTTGAAGTAGTGGTGTTCCCGGTCCCGCCTTCATCGTGCATCTGTCGGCGGCGTCCCACCTCTGGAGGGTCCGTCCGCGGAGTCATGCCACGGTCCCGGAGCATCGTATTTTGATCGGCTAACCCATTCTGCCCGTAGCCCGGGCACGCGCGGCCAGAGGATGCGCGCACGACAGCGGGAGGAAGTGCCGCTGCATTGAGGAGAAAACGTATTATGTCGCAACGCTTTGTTGGTTCCGTCAAATGGTTTAGTGAGCAAAAGGGATACGGCTTCATCAGTCAACCCGATGGGGAAGACGTATTCTGTCACTTCAGCGCAATTCAGATGCCGGGATATAAGACCCTGCAAGAAGATCAGCGGGTCGAATTCGAGGTCGAAGAAGGGCCCAAAGGTCTTCAAGCGGTCAACGTCATTCCCATCGATTGACACCGGGACGCAGAATTTCTCCGGTATCGATCGCGCCGATTCAGTCGGGTCCCCAGGCCCGGCTGTTTTTTTATGTATCCACCATCGACGCCTGTTAATATAAGCGTTCGGCCCCTGGGGCACGCGGCCAGCCTGGCCGCCTCTCGGGCTACTGCCCCGAACCTCAGGGGCGTATTGGCGCATAATTTCGTCACCCAACTGAACGCCTACCTGTTAATACCCGCCGGCAAATAAGGTCGTCATCACGTAGCCGCGCGAGGTCTCGATGACGCCGAAGCCCACATATGAAACCTCCTCGCGCAACACATTGCGGCGATGGCCGTCAGACTCCATCCACGCCGTATGAGCGAGGGCCATTGTCGGCGACATGGCAATATTTTCCGCCGACGCTTTCCACTGCACGCCCCGCTCGGCAAGTCGGTCGCCGGGCTCCATTCCCTCCGGAGTGACGTGGCTGAAATAATCGCGCTCGCGCATATCAAGACTGTGCTCTCGCCCCGCCCACACCAGTCGCAAATCACAGCTCAAAGGCTCCATGTCGCGGGCCTCACGCTCGCAATTGGCAAGCCGGAATAAAAGCGTCTCATAATCGTCGCCGCAGCGCCCCTGACGGTCCGGCTGCGCCTGCTCCCATCGGTCGTCGGGCACCGCATCTTCATGGGCATCTCTAATATCACCGTGTTCGACGTCGTCGAGACCGCACAATACATTGGGCTCGGCAGTTGCCGAGTCCCAGTCGCCACGAGTGGCCGGGCCACCGATCCCGCCTTCGACGACCACATGGCGAATCTGTACGTCGGAATCAGTCTCCAGAGTTTCAGCGTCGCTGCCGGTGGCACAACTCACCAAGCAGGCCGCAAATACAACGACTACGACCACATTTCCGCCATCTTTTAATTGCCTCATCGTCGTCACCGCCAGGCTATCGACATACACCTCATTATTGACAAACGGCGGCGAACCACCGCGCCACACAGAATAACAACCTGTGCGCGCAGGACGA
>SKQC01000068.1 GCA_007119175.1 Myxococcales bacterium
CGTAAATCCCACCATGGAATCCGGTACCAGCGCGTCAGTGTCGAGGACCTCGCAGATCTTTTGCCGGGCTCTAAGAGCGATCTGGCGGTTTCGCCGTCGGATTCCCTCCCAGCCGTCGGGCAGTAGCGTGCGAAGAAAACGAATCGCTTCCGGTACGCACAGCCAGGCTGTGGGATCACGGGTTCCCTGCCAGTCAAATTCCAGGTGGAAACGGGATCGATCCGGGCTCTTTAAGGTGGCCCCGTGGCTTATCGCCAGCGGGCGCACCTGATCGAGGCGGTCGGGGTGAACGCATAAAAATGCCGAACCGCGCGGAGCACATAGCCATTTATGACAATTGCCGGCGTAATAAGCGGCGCCGAGTCGCGACAGATCTAACTCCACCATTCCCGGAGCATGAGCACCGTCGACGAGAGTGTCGACACCGCGTTCTCGCAATGCATCGACGATCTCTTCGATGGGGAGCACCATCGCTGAGAAGGCCGTAATATGGTCGATCAGCGCCAGGCGAGTGCGATCTGTGACTTTAGACACGATGGCGTCCACGACCTGCTCGGGGTCGTCGAGTGGGTAGGGAAGCTCGGCAGTCACCACATTTGCCCCGGCGCGATCGGCGACGAAGCGACAGGCGTTGATACAGGCGCCGTAGCCGTGGTTGGTGATCAATATCTCGTCGCCACTGTCCAACTTTAGCGAGCGCAGAACGGCGTTGACGGCCTCCGTCGTATTGGTCACAAAGGCCATCTGAGCTGCGTCGGCGCCCACAAATTGCGCCAGCTCGGCGCGGGCCCGGTCGAGCAGCGCCGGCAACTCCCGCGTGAAAAATCGGACAGGCTCTGACTCCATCTGTCGACGGAGATCGGCCTGGAAGTTCTGGACCTTGCGCGGGCAGGCCCCGAAGGAGCCGTGGTTCAAAAATGTGATCGACGAGTCGAGGCTCCAATGCGGCGAGAGATCGAGATTCGCCAGTGGCGAATCGCTTTGATCCTGCGACTCCATGTCGTTCATATCTTTTTAACTCGCTTTATTATCCAGTCGGCGACCTCGTCGCGATCGACCTTTTCCTGGTCGCCGCTCTTCATATCTTTGAGGGCGACCACGCCGGCTTCCGCCTCGTCGGGCGCGAGAATAGCCACGAAGGGGATATTTCGACGGTCGGCGTATTTAAATTGTTTGCCGTAGCGATCGGTGTCCGGATAGACGTCGACCCGCAGCTCGGCAGCACGCAATTGCTGAGCGAGTCGGAAGCTATTTGCCGTCAGATCGTCGTCCCACAATGTGACCAAAACGTCGGCAGGAGCCGGCTCGTCGTCAAATAATCCGCGCTCCTCCATGACGACGAGAATTCGCTCGATTCCAAGCGAGAAACCGCAGGCCGGAAGCTGTTGTTTGGTGAACATGCCGATCAATTCGTCGTAACGTCCGCCGCCGCCGATACTGCCGGCGGCGTCGTCGCTGCGAATCTCGAAGATCGGGCCCGTATAATAGGCCAGTCCACGGGCCAGATAGGGGTCGACGACGAAGTGCCGGGCGGCTGGCCCGTCGGCGCCGAAGCGCAAAATATTTTCCAGATCGTCGAGTCCGGTGGCGCCGTCGTCGAGGTCGCCGACCTCTTCGCGAAGCCGGGCCAGTGTCTCTTGAGGATCGCTTTCAGCGCCCGGCAGCGGGCCGAGCAAGGGGAGGAGGATATCAATGGAGTCGCGGGAGATTCCGCGCTCTTTTTCCAGCTCCTCCATCACGGCGTTTCGGCCCACCTTGTCCAATTTATCGATCGAGATCAGGGCGCCGCCCTGTTTCTCCGGCGGAATATTGGCCTTTTCCATGACGGCCGATAGAAGCTGTCGGTGGTTGATATGAATGCGAAAATCACTCAATCCAAGTCGCCCCAATACCTCGGCAAGGGCCGCCGTGACCTCTGCTTCCACGGTCATCGAAGAGGAGCCAACGACGTCTACATCGCATTGATAAAATTCGCGAAATCGACCGTGTTGTGGCCGATCAGCACGCCACACCGGAGCGATCTGGTAGCGCTTAAAGAAGCGGGGAAGATCGTTTTGGTATTCGGCGACGATCCGCGCCAGCGGCACTGTCAGATCATAGCGCAGGCCCATATCGGCGACGTCCGTATCGCTCGGATCGTCTTCGGCGAGAGCCCTCTCCAATTTCTGTCCCCGTTTCATCACCTTGAAGAGGAGCTGATCGCCTTCCTCGCCGTATTTTCCGAGCAACGTGGTCAATCGCTCCATCGACGGCGTCTGCAGCGGCTCGAATCCATAACTCTCATACACCTCGGCGATCACGTCGAAGACGCGCTTTCGCCGCGACGCCTCGTCGGGCAAAAAGTCACGCATACCGCTGGGAGGTTTTGTCGATATCTGGGTCATGGTGGTGCCTGTGGCAGAAGCAAATACTGCAAACCGCGACTGAGAGGAGCTCGGTGCTCCTTCGCTAGTCTCACGCTTCGCAGACGTCGTTGATTTTTTAGATGGCCCCGAATTCCGGCTCGATGTCGCTTAGAATCTCGGTGAGCTTCTCGAAATTGCCGAGTTGCTCAAGGGCGTGACGCACGTATTGAATGGAAGGGCCGTAGTAGTCAAGGAAGTCGGAGTTGTTCTTTTCGCGATCGATATAGACGAATCGGCCGGCGTCCTTGAGTTTTCGCTGCACGGTCTGAAGATAAAACGCCCGACGAACGGCCTCGGTATCATCGCACCAGCCAAGATTTTCCGCGGCGCCGCGTTTGGCGTAATAGTCGACCAGAGTTTCTACGGAATCGGTCGGTAGATCGACGTAGGAGTCGCGCAACAGGGCGACCAGATCGTAGATGAAGGGGCCGATCAGGGCATCCTGAAAATCGATCAGAATCCAGGTGTTTTTTTTATGCATGATATTGCGCGATTGATAGTCGCGCAGGACCAGCGTCTGTGGAAGGGCCAGCAGTTCGTCGACGATGCGGTGAAAGGCGGCGTCCAACTCGTCTGCTACTCCGTCGACGGCGTCGTCGCCGACGCGGGCTTCAAGCCCCCATTCTCGGTAGTGATGCAGCTCCCAGAGAAGCAATTCCCGGTCGAAGGCCCTCTCGAAAGCAATGGTGTCGTCTCCATCGCCATCGCCGCGACGGTCGACCCTGCTCTGAAAGTCGACCAGCAGATCGATGGCCTGCCGGTATAACTCGAGCACCGCTTCGTCGCTATCGGCGGCGATGACGGCGTCTTCGAATAGGTCGTCGCCCAGATCTTCGAGCAGAAGTACGCCGCGCTCCATATCCACGCGGTCGATGGCCGGCACGGGCATGCCGATTTCGGCAAGGTAGCGCTGAACGTCGACAAAGGGCAGCTCCCGTGGCTGTGGTGCATCGGAGGAGACGCCCTCGGCACTCTCCAGCGGGTCGGCACCCTCGGGAAGGACCATGGCCATCAAGGTCGACTCGCCGCGCGGAAAGGGACGCGGCGGCTTCAGATCGACGGGAAGATGGATGCGCCAGTAGATGCGAAGCGAGGCGTGACCGCCCAGGTTTTCAAGCTCCGCGGCCGCGGCCACATCGCCGTCGAAGACATCGGTCAGAGTCCTGCGAATCCGGTCGTCCATGAAATCCTCAATCGAGATGTGAGATCGTATAGGGAGTTCCCGCCGGGGGCTTATCGTCGGTGCGGAAGAAGACTCTGGCGAAGACATGGGTCGGCGTGCCGAATGTATCGGAGTCACTCAACTCCGAGGGATGTTGTCCGGCGTCGGACAGAAAATCCCGCTCATTAAAGTCCGCACTGGCGCTCGGCCCCGTCCACAGATCGAGTCCGAGCGGTCCATGGACTGCCTCCCATTGCAGATGCACCTCAAATTCGGTGACCTGACCCAGATAAAAAAAGTTGTGGCTGGTGGCTTCGATTTCATTGTCGCAGAGCACGAGGTCGTCGAAGGACATCCCGCTCAGTAAATGTGGGGCGTTGGTGGAGACGAAATTATCCGGTGCGTAGTCGTCGTCGATACAGGGACCGCAGATGCCGTCGCTATCGACGGTTCCATCGCAGTTGCTGTCCTCGCCGTTGCATTGTTTCGGCTCCGGGTCGCCGGGGGTGGCGTCGCAGACCAGTGAACCCGTCGAGTCACAGGTGAGCGCTCCCGATTCCTCACAAACACCTTCGCCTGAGGAGCAGGAGTCGCCGTAGCCGGGCGTCGAAGCATCGCAGATTGGCTCACATGGCGGATTGGCGCTTGAGGCGTCCTCACAGACATCTCCGGCAGGACAGGAGCTGGGCTCGGTCCACTCTCCACAATCGTCGCCGAGGGGAACGCATTCTCGATACTCTTCAATGGTTATACATTCCGTGTCTCCCGGAGTGCAGCAATCCGATGGACCCGTATCGTTTGACGGACCCGTATCGTTTGATGGGCTCGTATCAGTCGACGTACCCGTATCGTTTGACGGACCCGTATCGAAGTTCGGAAAACCCAGATCCTCGTCGGGCACCGCTGCATCCTGGTCGGCGTCAGATGGCGAAACTCCCGCATCGTCGGGACTCGTGCCATTTCCCGGTTCGGTATTGTCATTGAGCTCCAGATTTCCCTCGGCGCACGCCATCCCGGCCAGACATAAGATAAGGGCAGCCAAAATGGATGTTGTTTGAGAACTCACAATTGCCTCGGAGTGTACGACACGTACACCGCTCATGCTATCCGGCGGATCCGGTGACGACAAGTTAGTCCCGAATCTGCCGAGTCGTTTACTTTAGTTTTTTCGCGGATCAATTAGGTCGGGAGATACTGTACGGAGCGCCCGTCGATGGTTTGTCATCAATGGAGTAGCGAACCCGCACGAAGACGTGCTCTTCCTCTTCGAGCGTCTCCTGATAGGTCACCATACCGGCGCCGGTGCCGGCATCGGCGTGTACCTGTGGAAAGCTTCCGAGGTGGATGTCGAGCTCCAGTGAGGACTCCTCCCACTCCAGAACGACGTCGATAGTCTGCGTCTCACCGAGCGAAAACCAGTTCTGACTTCTGACTTCAGCGTCGTTATCACAGAGTACGAGATCGTCGAGCGTATCCCCGACGTCGAGGTCAGGTGCGCCCTGATAGCCGTGATTTTCCGGGCCGAATTGGTCTTCATCGCAGCTACCGTTGTCACAGATTCCCTGGCTGTCGACTTCACCGTCGCAATTGCTGTCCAGACCGTTGCATTCTTTCTCCTCCGGCAATCCCGGCTCGGCGTCGCAGATAAAATGATCGCCATCGCAGGCATTGTAGGTTCCCTCGCGTTCGCAGACGCCGACGCCAACCGTGCAGGGAGAGCCGAAGTCGGGATGGTCCTCAGAGCACTCTGCCTGACAGGGATGTTGACCTGGCTCGGCATCGGAGTTGCAGGTCTGGCCGGCGGGGCAGTCGAGCGGGTCGGTCCAATTTCCACAGAAGTCACCGATGGGATCGCATTCGCGGTATTGGTCGTCGCTGACGCATTCGAGTGTGTCGGGAGTACAGCACTCGGGAGTATTATTGTCGTTCGTGTCCTCGGGGCCGACGTCGGGAGAGCCACCGTTATTTCCATTGGCCGTATCGGTGCCGTGCTGAACTTCGAGGGTTCCGTCGGCACAACTGACCATGGCAAAACAAAAGACCACTGCCAGAATGATGATTTTCGGGGGGATCACGAGATTCTCTCCGGGCGCACCGAGCGTTACAACTCGTATGCTATCGCCCGCTTCGGCAGGTGCGCAAGGGCGTTGCTAATTAGTGGCTCAGCAGGGAGACCGGCTCGCCTTCTTCGACGTCATCGACCTCGGGGACGGTGCCCCACTCGCCGAGTTCCTCGGGCAGTTGCAACTCGATGCCCGGCAATTCCTGATCGTCGTAGAGGCCTTTGTAGGTCATATAGCTGGTCATGACCTTGCGCACATAGCCGCGGGTCTCGCGGTAGGTGATCGATTCGACCCAGGCATCGACCTCGCGATCGCCGTAGCGCTCAAACCAGGAGCGCATGGCGCCGGGGCCGGCGTTATAACCGGCCAGCGCCAATGCCGAGTGATCGGCGGCGTGGGCGTGGTGGATGCGTATATACATCGTGCCCAGTCGCACATTGGTCGACTCATCGAGGATCTGATTGTTGGTCAGTCGTCGGTTTTCGAAAAACGTCCGCGCCGTATAGCGGGCCGTGCCGGGCATCAATTGCATCAATCCCATCGCCCCGGCGTGACTGCTCACCCGGGGGCGAAAGCCGCTTTCCTGGCGCATGATGGCCTGTACCAGATGGGGAGAGACGCCGTATTCCTCGCCGTATTGATGGGATAATTCGAAATAGTTGAGCGGAAAGGCAAGGCCCCAGTCGTGAAGTGTGCGATGGGTGGGTCCGCTTTCGTCGATGACCGACTTCATGATCCAATGTGCCCAATTGGGCTCGTCCACCGCCAGATGAAGTGCCGAGCGAAGTTGGACCGCTCCCTCGGGGGCGGGATGGACATCGAGGTGGCTTCGCACCTCTGATAGGGCCTCGTCGTACAGCCCGATGCGGGTCAACTCGGCGGCTTTTTGAAGCCGTGGATTATCGGGGATGCGCATCCCCGTAAAGTCCTCGATCTGGTCTTTGGACAACTGGGCTGTTGGACGCCGGACTCTCACTCTCATGTCGGCGTCCTGTAGGCGGCTGATCGCCAGGCCGCCATACCAGGTCAAAGGCCCCTGATCGACGGTCTCTTGAAGCCATTTTTGGGCCAGCTCTTCCTGGTCGGTTTGAAGATAATTGACGCCGATCCAGTAGCGGGCCTTTAGCCCAATGGTCAGCTCCGAGGCGTCCTGAATCTCACCGTAGTGGGCGACGATTTGTTTGAGCGGTGGAATGGCCGCCTCGTAATCCTCTTCGAGGTAAGCGCTGAGCGCGTAGCGCCACAGGGCGTCGGGGACGCGGTCGCTGAATGGATGAAGGCCGACGACGTCGCTGAAATGGGCCCGGGCCTCCTGGTGTTTGTTCTGGTACTGAAGCAACCTCCCCGCCTCGTAGCGCGCCCGGTGGCAAAGCGAGTGGTCCGGGTATTCGTCGCAGAGCCGTTCGTATAATTCGATGGCCTCCGTATCGCCGTCGGTTCGCCTCAATGCGCGGGCCCAGCCGAAATAAAGCTGGGGCCGGACCTCGGGATCTTCGACGAGATCATTGGCCTGCTCGAATTGGTCGACCGCCCGGTGGCGATTTCGCTGACGCTCATTTTGCAATGCCTGTCGGTAACGGGTCCAGCCCGTGACCTCAGAGCCGCTGACGTCGCGGATCTGGGCGTTTTCCCGCGACACTCGCCGGGCGTGCTGATAGCGGCCGCGCCCGATCAACTCTCGCATCCGATCCAGACGGTCGCCGAAGGGAATGATCGTGCGATCCATGCGATCTTCGGCGTCTTCGATGGAGGAGGTAATCCGGTCGCTGCTGCGCCAGGCCCGGGTCTTGCGGTATAGCCCCAGATAGGCCATGGCCGCTTCGTCCTCGCGGCCGGCGTCCTCTAAGATTTTCGCCTCGGCAAGGCGAACTCGGTGGCGATCCCAGCCACCGTCGAGGGTGCTTCGAAATTGGCGCAGATGAGCCAGCGCAGCGTCGACGTCTCCGCTATCGGCAAGGGTCCGACCCTTTTGAATATGTCCGGCAATGCTGCGGGCCTCATCATCGATCTGAGAATTTGTATTTCGCCCCAGCGCCTCGCTGGCCAATTGACCGACTGCCGAGGACAACTCGGCAAGATCACTCATCGTTTCTCGTCCCTCGCGGCGGGCGCTGGGGCTGTCGGAGCACATCTGCATCCGCGCAAAGGCATACGCCACGGCCGGCTCCCCATCGACGTGGACGCTGGGCGGCCCCAACACCTCTGTGGCCACCTCCAGGGCTTCTTCGCAGTCGTCATCGGCCAGATACGCCATGGCCTCATTCCACTGCGGGTCGTAGACATGAGGGCGAA
Source organism: Myxococcales bacterium (assembly GCA_007119175.1). Taxonomy (GTDB): domain Bacteria; phylum Myxococcota_A; class Bradymonadia; order Bradymonadales; family Bradymonadaceae; genus SLJM01. The sequence continues at coordinate 7,923 of SKQC01000068.1, forward strand.
GCGGAAGTTGGGCGGAATTGGAGTCGGTCAGCCGGTGACCTACCTCGCGCAGTCGAACAAGTGGGGCCGGCGTCTCGCTATCTGAGTCCTCGCCGAATCGCTCAAAGAGCCCTCGGAGCCGATCGAGACGCTCCTCATCGCCGACCTCGACCTGTTCTTCTACGAGGCTGCCTTCCTCATCGTGGATTGTGTTGAGCTCGATGTCGGCGCGGATCAATGCCGCGTCATGGGCCTGGCCGACGCTTTTTATCGCCTCTAAAGAGCGATCGGCGTCGACGGCCTCGCCGTGCGCCTCGTCGATGGCCTCGTCGACCACGGACTCCGAGGTCGAGACCTCTTTCGCCGTTTGATCTTCGGGAGAGTCGGCAAAGGCTATCTGGGGAACAACGAGAGCGCTCACCAGAAGAATGCCCCCGAGAAAAGATCTTGTAGCACTTGAGTCGGTCATCATCGCTCACCATCCAATGGAGTTCCACCGTCAATTAGCCGCGGGCGTCCTTGCCCAGCCGACGAGACTTCATCACGCCAGTCGCAGTGGCCGAAGATTGGCCTATTGCTTCGAATCATCGAGCTATTATCTCGGTCGCAGGCGCTTCGTCACGGTGGAGCGCTCGCCCCCGAAGGGGACGAATCTATCACCCCACTATAGATCGTGACGCGTCTGGAACCAAGAAAATTACAATTGCTGCCTGTAATCGCTCCCCTGCACCTTGCGGTTGTGCTCCTACATCCATCGATGGTGAAATTGGGACCGGTGTCGCCGAGGGCAAATTTTTTTGAAACTTTATGCCGTCCCGATCGCTCTGATGTGTTGTATTGAAACGGTGGCCACAATGCAGCGCCGGGCCCCTTTGACTCACAGTACGGAGACTGGTCTTGAATAAACTCGATACCCGAGAGCTGATCCAGCGCGTCGAGCAGCGCGCCGCGCTTTCCTCGGAGCCGTCGGCGGCGCCGCATCTCGAGCTCGACCACCTCGATACGCTGTGGCTGCAGGTGACGGGGACTCTGTGCAATCTGGCCTGTCTGCACTGCTTTATTTCCTGTGGTCCCAAAAACGACAACCACGACATGATGAGCGTCGAGCAGGTCGACGAGGCCATCGATCGGGCCGTCGAAGAAGGGGTCAAAGAGTTTTATTTCACCGGTGGCGAGCCCTTTATGCATCCCGATATCGAGACCTTGATTGAGCGCGCCCTTCGCCACGGGCCGCTGACGGTGCTCACCAACGGAATTCTCATCGACGAAGACCTGGCCTCCTGGCTTGGAGAGACCTTTCGCCGCGCTCGATACAGCTTTGATGTGCGGGTTTCGCTCGACGGTACGACACGGTCGGAAAACGACGCTCTGCGCGGTCGCGGCACCTTTGAAAAGATCCTGGCCGGTATCGACCGCCTCGTCGCCGCCGGGCTCAATCCGGTGATCACCGTCACCACCTGCCACGCCGAGTTGGGCGGGCGCGAGGGACGGCAGAAATTTTTCGACCTCCTCGCCGAACGGGGCATCCAACGGCCGCGGCTTAAATTTTTGGCTCCTTTTAAGATCGGGCGCGAGGAGCGCCGCGGCGGTGGCTATCAGGACTACGAACGGCTTCGAAAAGGAGATCTCGACGACCAGGCCCGGCAGGCCCTTCAATGCAGTAGCTGCCGAATGGTGACCTCCGAAGGAGTTTATCCCTGCCCGATCCTCATCGAGGAAAAAGACGCTCGGATGGGCGATAAGCTCGATGACGGTCTAAAAGCCATCGAGCTCGATCATCCGGCCTGTTATACCTGTTTTGTCGAGGGAGTGACGTGTCGAACCTGAATACGAGGGGCCGCGTGGCCCTCTTCGGTGGGGTTTATAATAATTATTTGAGCCTTCAGGCCACCATCGATGACGCCCGCCGACGCGGGGTCGACGAGATATATTGCCTCGGCGATATGGGCGGCTTTGGTCCCCATCCGAATCGGGTTTTCCCGATTCTCCGCCAGAGTTCGGATATCCATATATTGCAGGGCAATTACGACCACTCCATCGGCCACCGGCTCGATGATTGTGGCTGTGGATATACCGATCCCAGGGACAATCACTTCGCCCAGATAAGCTACGATTATACCCTGGAGAAGACGGCGGATAGTCACAAGGACTGGCTGCGCGATCTGCCCGGTGAGTTTCGGCGTCAGTGGTGTGATAGGCGAGTGCTGATGGCACACGGCTCGCCGCGGCGAATCAACGAATTTTTGTGGGAGTCGACCTGCTCCGATGTCTTTTTGGCCTACCTCCTCGACACTGCGCAGGCCGATATTCTCTTTGTGACCCACACCGGGATTGGCTGGAAGCGGCGTCTTCCCGACGGCCGACTCGTGGTCAATGTGGGAGCGATTGGCAGGCCCGCAAATGATGGTCGCACCGGCGTCGACTACGCATTGGTCGAGATATCTGCCGAGGCCGTCGAGGTCTCGTTCGTGGAGGTGGAATACGACCACCACCGCCTGGCCCGAGAGATTTTAAGTGAGGGGTTACCCGAGGAGTTTGCAGAGTCGATTACCACCGGCTGGTGGACGACCTGCCTTGAGATTTTGCCCGCCAGAGAGCGAGCGGCTGGAAGGTTTTAAGAGTGATGAATCGCAGCAGGTGGGAGATACAAAAAATACAGGTCAGTCGCTTTCTCGAAAGAATAACTTTACCCGCGAGCCCTCGCGGACTCTGACGGTTTTGGTCTCCGACATCTCTCCGCCGCGGTATTCGACCTGCACCTCGTGGCGGCCGGGCTCCACGTCGACGGTGCCCGGGGTGTCCTCGCCGGTACTCTCGTCGCCGACGTAGATCTCGCCGCGGGGCCGTGAGTAGACGGTGATCCGGCCCTCGTCGTCGCCGATATCTTCGTCGTCGTCTTCTTGCCGGGAGGTTCGCCGCCGGTCGCGGGTCTCTCGCTCCCGCTCTCGCGGGGCGGCCTGACCCTCGCCGAGTCCGGTCAACTCGATCATGAGCATCCGCCGCTCGCCGGCCCGCAATGTGATCTCATAGAGCTGTTCGTTTCCATCAAATTCGACCAGCACCTCGTGGACTTCATTGGCCGGAAGTTCCATGCCCCGGTTTTGTCCGTCGTCTGAGTAGGTGGGATAAGGGTCGCCGTTGATGACGACATCGGCGCGCGTAAAATTGGTCACTACTACGATTCGGCCGGTCGGTCCCTGATGGCCGCGGCTGCCGGCAGGCTCACTGTCTATTGCCGGGGCGTCGTCGGTCTCTTCGTTTTCTTGCTGTAGTCGCTCGTTTTGATCCGATGTCTCGTCGGCGTGCCGGGGCTGTAAAATCTCCCAGTCTTCGGCATCGGCCACAGCGTCCCAGTCCACGGAGTCCGTGGGTTCTTCACGGGGCTCTACCGGTTCTGCGGACTGGTAGGTGCTAAATTCGCCGATATCGTCGACGTCATCGCCACTGATCTGATCGCGGGAATCGTAGAGCAGCACGCCCGCCGCCACCATCGCTATCGCAGCGACGGCGCAGCATAAAATCGGAGCAATTATTGAGAATTTTCTGGGCAGCATGGGCGAAGCCAAAATATAAGCGATGAAAGCTCGGTAACAGGACTGGCAACAGCCAGATTCGGATCACTACTGGTACGTCTGACGGGGGGCGAAGGTCAATGACCTACCCCGAATCAGACGGCTCGCTGCGGGCGGAAATTCAACCTCGATCGAAGAAATCAATGACCCGCCGCTGGCGCGATGCCGGCCGGGCCCGTTCGTGGGCCCATTCGCGCAATCCCTTAATCATCTCCTCGTAGGTTCGATACAGGGGCACCGTATCGCGGGCGGCATAGACCAGATCGTCGCGATCGATGCTGCGCTCTTCGGCAAAGGCGGCATACATGGCGCTGACCACGACCTGCTCCAGCTCGGCACCGGAGAAATACTCACATTGCTGGGCCAGCTCATCGAGGACTTCGTCGTCCACGCTGAGATCGCGCATCTGGAGGTGAATGCGCAAAATTTCACGCCGTTCGTGTGGCTGGGGAAGGTCGACGAAAAAGATCTCGTCGAAGCGTCCCTTTCGCAACAACTCCGGGGGAAGGGCGGTGACATCATTGGCCGTGGCGACGACGAAGACGGGCGTTTCTTTTTCCTGCTGCCAGGTCAAAAGTGAGCCCAGCACGCGGCTGGCGCGGCCGTCGTCGCGGCTGCCGGTGGCAAAGCCCTTTTCGATCTCGTCCATCCACAACACGCAGGGCGCCAGGGCGTCGCAGGTCTTCAGTGCAGCCCGCAGGGCTTCCTCCGGGGAGCGCTGGCCGTCGAAGACGCGGCCCATATCGAGGCGCAACAGCGGAAGGCCCCAGTGGCGGCCGACGACCTTGGCGGTCAGGCTCTTTCCACACCCCTGAACCCCGATGAGCAACAAGCCCTTCGGTGCAGGCAAGCCGTATTGACGCGCCTCGTCGCTAAATGCCTTGCTGCGCTTTTGCAGCCAGTCCTTTAGCGCATCGAGGCCGCCGACGCTGTCCAGCCCGTTGGCCAGGGGGTGAAATTCCAATACCTTACTGCGTCCCACGAGGCGTTGTTTTTCATGCAATATCGCCTCTTCCACATCGAATTCTTCACCCCTTTTTTTGGCCTCGATGAGTTGATGGCGCACCCGCACAAAGGCCCGATGGGCCTCGCGCTGGGTCAGTCCCATCGCGCCGCCGACGAGGCTTTCATGAGGCAGGTCGGGGAATTTTTTGGTATCGAAGATCGCCTCGTATTGCCGGCCGATGATGGTGCGATCGGGAAGGGGAAGCGACAGGGGAGTGAGGTCTTTTTCAAATTCCGGATGGGGGATCGGCGTGGCGCCGATAAAAATCAAGGTCTTTGAAGACGCCGCGCAGTGGGCCTCGGTCTCGCGAAGGCTGCGGCGTACCACGGGATCATCGAGCAGGTGCGCGACGTCTTTAAAGACAAATAATCCGGGCTCGTCGATGGACTCCACCTGGGCGAGAGCGCCGGCAAAGTCGGTGTCGGCATAGCCGTCGCCGAATCCGGAGGTGATCGACCACTCCCAGACCGGCCGATCATCGCGCACGGCCAGGCGCTTGATCAGATCGACGGCTCGGGTCTCCTCGTGAGTCTCGATATGAATCAGGGCATAGGGTGCGCGCAACAGGGCGCGCAGCTCGTTCATAAACCGCAGATGGGGGCTATAATCGGTGGCCGTATCCGTCATCCATTACTCCATCGGCGCGCCCCGCCGCCACTTATTGGCTGTAGTAGTCGACGATCTCATAGCCGTCCATGGCCATATTGCGGTCCTTGACCTGGCGCCATTCCTCGCGCAGATCCTGGTATTCGTCGAGAAAATCGCCCTCTTCTTTGACCGGTCGGCTGATGATCTTGGCCGACAGGCCGCGACCGCGGGGCTGAACGGTCAAAATGCCGACCCCGCGCTTATCGCAGGTCTCGGCGAGGATGTCGTTGTATTGGGCTTCGCCCTCGCGAAACTCATCGAGGGGAAGGCCGATCCACAGATAATTTCCGCGGGCCCGGCTCATGGAGTGAATGCCCTCCTGGACGTCGAATAGGCATTTGTCGTAGGTGCTCAAGATCTTGATAGCGTGCAGCATCTTGGAGCTACCGGCGACGTACAACAGATCGATATCTGTGGCCTTGCCACTGTCTTTGGTCAGTTTTGCATGGGGCACGAAGATGCCGTAATCGGTTGGAAACTCGCGCTCAAAGAGGCGCTCGATGGGATCGATCATGGCATCGACGGTAAAATCGTAAAGCTGAGACATAGAGTCCTTTTCTGGGGTCTTCGGAGAGGTCAAACCCGGCGTTGTAGCGCCGCCGACCAGTAGGCGATGCGACGCGGTAAAGCCGGGCCCGAGCGCGGACAAAAAAGGCCCGGCGTTCGGAAACGAAAAATGTCGGGATTATCCGGGGCTTAGCGACCAGCGCAATTCATCGCGCAAGGTGTCGATCTCCTGGTTTAGGACACGCTGGTCGGCGGCCCCGAGCACCACACCGTGAAGTCCGATGAAGGTGAGGTCAATTTCGTAGACTGGTTCGTCGTCTTCGATCTGACGGCGAAATTGCACGTCGAGCTCGACCGGTTCTTGATGGATCGTCGAGCGTCCCATGCAGTACAAAAACAGGTATACGAATAAGGGTAAGACGAGTACGAAAAGCGGCACCAATGCCAGAATAAAGGTCACCGATCCCCGCTCAAAGCGGAGGCGATCGTCTTCGGCCTGGACGATGCGATAGCCGAAGGATTCAAAAAGGCGCTGGACGTGGCGGCGCAATTCCTCTTCCGATTCCACGCCGTGGACCCGGATCTGGCGCATAAAGACCGTCTGGGTCGGATCGCAGTAGGTATCGTCGCAGGCCTCGATGCGAAATGGAAAATGCTCGTCGCTGTCCAGGGCCACCATCGCCTGAGAGGTCGGATCATCGATGGAGGCCTCGGTGCCGACGATGGGCGAGCGGTCGCTCAGGCGCATCATCGACGTCTCGCTGCTGCCGTAGCGGGCCTCCAATTGCTCGCGAAGCGTCGAGGGAAGCTGCGGGTGTCGGGCGACCTCCAGGCGTCGTCGGGCCGCCGGCGACGCAGCTTTCGCCGGCTGATGGGAGCCGGGCAATCCGTCCGTGGCGTCCTGAGAATCACGGGCTTGAGGCGGCGGCTGTGAGCCCGCCGGTGGATCGGCGCCGATGCGCTTTGGCGGCGGCGTTTGGCTTTGTTCGGGGACCACTTCCACTTCGTCGGGGCGGTGAAGATCGAATTGCTCCTCGATCTCCTTCCAGATCGGCTGGGGCAGATCGTCGGCCCTGTCCAGGCCCGGTACCCGGTATTCAAGCCGTCCGTCGACCACCACGTCCAACTCCAGAAGACCGCTGCGGGCGGCCTCCTCTAAAAAGTCGGTGACTTGTTCGTGGGGAAGCCCTAAAGCATACGCCAGATAGGAGGGCTGTAGGTGGTCGAGCCCCTCTTCGTATACCAGGCGTAAAATGTGCCACTCGAATTCTTCGTAGGTCATCGTTCCATCGCGTGTGGTCGTGGACCCAACCCGTTTTTTGAGAACGCCTCCGGCGCTCGTTCCATTCCCGGCCCTCCGAGCAGGTCCTAACGGAGCAGGAGCATCGCCGCTGCGATCGATCTGAAATTATAGGCGCAACTGGCCCAAAAGGCAACCGAAGCGATCGCCTCGCCGCCTCGCTCCTCTGTTGCCTCGCGCCGTTTGTCGAGGTATGCATTGGGCATTGAAGAGTTTTTAGACGAGACGTCAATTAGCGATGCCCTATCGCCTACCGTGAGTTTAGGAGGAGCGACATGTCGGATATTGAGAGCATTCTCACCGAAGAGCGCCAATTCGATCCGCCACAAAAATTTGTGGAAAACGCCAATATCACCCCCGACAAGCTCGAGGAGTTGCGCCGGGAAGCCGACGCCGATCCGGAGGCCTTCTGGGCTCGGCTGGCTCGCGAGGAATTGCTGTGGGACCGCGACTTCGACACCACCCTGGACTGGGATCCCCCGTTTGCGAAGTGGTTTCAAGGCGGCGAGCTCAATATGAGTGTGCAGTGTCTGGACCGCCATCTCGACGGGCCCCGAAAAAATAAAGCGGCCCTGATCTGGGAGGGCGAGCCCGGCGACCAGCGCACCCTGACCTATCAGCAATTGCATGCCGAGGTATGCCGATTTGCCAATGCCTTAGAGCGGATGGGCGTCGAAGCCGGCGACCCGGTGGCCATTTATATGCCCATGGTCCCGGAATTGGCGATCGCAGTATTGGCCTGCGCCCGCATCGGTGCCCCGCATAGCGTGATCTTCGGCGGGTTTTCGGCCACGGCTATCAAGGACCGCGTCGAGGACGCCCAGGCAAAAGTCGTACTCACCGCCGACGGCGGCTATCGCCGCGGTGACGTATTGCCCTTAAAAGAAAAGGTCGACGAGGCAATGCAAGACGGCTGCGCCAGCGTCGAAAACGTCATCGTCTATCAGCGCACCTACAATGCGGTGGACTGGTTCGACGGCCGCGACCACTGGTGGCACGACGTGGTGGCCGGCGAGTCCACCACCCACGAGCCACCATCGTTTGATTCGGAACACCCCTTATTTATTCTCTACACCTCGGGGACTACGGGAACCCCCAAAGGCGTGGTCCACTCCACCGCCGGCTACGCCCTGTGGACGAAGCTGACCTCGAAGTGGATCTTCGACTTAAAAGACGACGATACCTACTGGTGTACCGCCGATATCGGCTGGATCACCGGCCATAGCTACATCGTGTACGGGCCCCTTCAAAACGGGGCCACCTCTGTGATGTACGAGGGAGCGCCGAATTACCCGCAGCCGGACCGATTCTGGGATATCGTGGAGCGCCACAAGGTCAATATCTTTTATACGGCGCCCACGGCGATTCGCGCCTTTATGAAGTGGGGCGATCAGTGGGCGGAGCGCCACGACCTGTCGAGCCTGCGCCTTTTGGGTACCGTCGGCGAGCCCATCAATCCCAAGGCCTGGATGTGGTACCACGAAACGATCGGCAACGAATCATGTCCCATCGTCGATACCTGGTGGCAGACTGAGACCGGCGGAATCTTGATCTCACCGGTCCCCGGGGCCACAAAGACCAAGCCCGGAAGCGCCACCAAACCGCTTCCCGGAATCAAAGCGGAGATCGTCGACAAAGAGGGCAACGAGGTGCCCGCCGGTGAGGGCGGATTTCTCGTCGTCCGCCAGCCCTGGCCGAGTATGCTGCGCACCGTTTATAACAACGAGGAGCGCTTTAAAAACGCCTATTTCGGCCGCTTTGAAGCCACCTATTTTGCCGGCGACGGGGCCAAATGTGATGACGACGGCTACTTCTGGATCATGGGCCGCATCGATGACGTCATCAACGTCTCCGGCCACCGGCTGGGGACGATGGAAATCGAAAGTGCCCTGGTCAGCCACCAGCGGGTCACCGAAGCGGCGGTGGTGCCGCGGCCCGACGAGATCAAAGGCCAGGCCATCGTCGCCTTTGTCACCCTGGAGTCCGGAGAGCCCTCCGAGGATATGGTCGAGGAACTGAGAGAGCATGTCACCGACGAGATCGGTGCCATCGCCAAGCCGGCGGAGATCAAATTTACCGATTCCCTTCCCAAGACCCGAAGCGGCAAAATCATGCGGCGGCTACTGGCCGACGTGGCCGCCGGACGCAAAAGCGGCGATACCTCCACGCTCAGTGACGCCACGGTGCTCGACAAATTGCGGAAGGACGTCGGCGGCTGATGCGTTAGTGGATGGGAAATTTCGTCACCGATTCAATCGCGACGGTACAAAATGAAAGAACAGAAGTATCGCGTCGAAAACGGCGCCGGATGGGAACTCGACGTCCGGCGCTTTTTCGATCCCAATACCCTCGACCGATCTCGTCGACCCATCGTCTGTGTGCCCGGCTATTGCATGAATTGCTTTATCCTGGGCTATCACCCGGGTGGCACGTCGATGATCGAGTCGCTGGTCGCCCGGGGCTTTGAGGTGTGGGCGGCCAATCTGCGCGGTCAGGGCGGGTCCACGCGCCGCAGCGGCGAGCGCCGCTACGGCTTTGCCGATCTGGCCCTTGTCGATCTGCCGGCGGCCATGGGGTTTGTGGCCGAAAACTCGCGCTGTGAGCCTCGGCTCGTCGACCTTATCGGGTGCAGCCTGGGCGCCACCACCGCCTATGCCTATCTGGCCCACCATCCCCACGACCACGGCGTGGGCGCCATGGTCAATATCGGTGGGCCGCTGCGCTGGAATCGAGCCCACCCGGCCCTCCGCTTTGCCGCCCGGTTTGCGCCGGTCTTAGGCAACCTTCGCCTTCGCGGAACCCGCCAGCTCGCCCGCCTTTTAATGCCCGTCGTCCAGCGCTTTCCCTGGCTATTATCGCACTATATGAATCCCGATATCATCGACCTGTCAAAGGCCGACGAGTTAGTGCAGACCATCGACGATCCAGACCCTCAATTGACCTGGGAGATGGCCCGCTGGATTACGGCACGGGAGCTCGTGGTGGACGGGCTCAATATCTGTCACTCCCTGTATTCTATTGAGATTCCCATCCAATGCGTCATCGCCTTGCAGGACGGAATCGTCACCCCCGAGGCGGCGCTGTCGGTGCTCGACCATATCGGCTCTCATGAAATCGATATCGTCGAGGTGGGAAGTGTTGAGGTCCCCCACGCCCACGCAGATTTATTTGTCTCCGATGGGGTCGAAGAGCGGGTCTTTCGACCCATGGGGCAGTGGCTGGAGAGCGTCAATTAACCGAGATATCTGTCTTTTTGAGAGACCACATCAATGCCAGAACTCGCCGAAGTAGAGGTGGTGCGCCGAAATCTCTCCCGATGGTGGCGCGGCCGCAGCGCCGACCGCGTATGTATTCTCGACGAAAAATTAGTCGAGTCCGGGGAGTCGGACGCGCTGCAGGCGGCGCTTAAGGAACCCCTGAAAAAGGCGGGGCGCCGCGGAAAATACTTATTCTGTCATATGGCCTGTGGCCAGGTGCTGGTGTTTCATTTTCGCATGACGGGAAAGATCGTCTGCGGCGATAAGCCGGACCCGAAATATGGCCGGCTTTCCTGGCATGTCGACGGCGCCGGATGGCTGGTCTTCAAAGACCAGCGTCGACTAGGTCATCTATGTCTGCTCAGCGAGGAGACACTCGACGACTACAGACCGCTAAAAGAGATGGGGCCGGAGCCGGAGGATATAAGCGTCGACTACCTTCGCGGCGTCTGCTCCGACCGTCGGCTGTTGAAGACGGCGCTACTCGACCAGTCGATTGTGGCCGGAGTCGGTAATATCGCCGTCAGCGAATTATATTGGCGGCTTCGCTTTGCCCCGGAGATCAAATGCGGACAGCTCGACGAAGAAGATTGGCGCCGACTCGTCGAGGAGATGCCCCTGTATTTTGAAGAAATCATCGAAAAATCGATGTCTGACGAAATTTTGTACATCGAAGAGGGCGGTACGCCGAATGATTTTCAAGTTTACGCCCGTTTCGACGAATTATGTTCGAGGTGTGGCGGGACAGTCGATAAGCGCAAAGTCGGTGGTAGAACCACCTATTATTGCCCGGAATGTCAGAGAAAAGGGGCCTGACCTCCGGATTGAACCGCAAAGGACGCGAAGAAAGGCACACGGGAACCGCAAAGGACGCAAAGAAAGGCACACGGGAACCGCAAAGGACGCAAAGAAAGACAGACGGGAAC
>SKQC01000124.1 GCA_007119175.1 Myxococcales bacterium
AACGTAGCCCCCGCCGACCGAAGGGAGCCGGGGGATCGAAGTCGCCAGGCCCACGATAGCCGCCGTCGAAAACCCCGCCGACCGAAGGGAGCCGGGGGATCGAAGTTGCCATGCCCACGATGGCCGTCGTCGAAAACCCCGCTCTTCCAGGCGAAAAACCGACCGACAGACGCAGAAAAACCGACCGACAGACGCACATAAATCAGCATTTATGGGCTCATGGCCATCTCTCGGGCGATCGTTTAAAAAATGGTCGCCCGACGGGCGCCGATTCGCACTCTGCCCTACCGGGGCAGAAATTCGCATACCTCGATTGAGGTATGGACAGTTTTCACCTAATAATCAAGGATTATTCGATCGCTGTGACGGGGTAGCACAGTTATCGCAAATAATCCGGGATAGGCTTAGCTTCATGTCAGATCAGGGCACAAAAAAGACGAGAAAACGGGGCCAACTCGAAGAGGGCCTTGTACTCCATGGCCGCTACGAGATTCTCCATCAACTCGGCGCCGGCGGCTTCGCCGTAGTCTACGCGGCCTTCGATCAGACTATCGAACGGCAAGTAGCACTAAAAGTCTTAAATATCCAGCATATGGCGGGCACGGACGACGAAACCGACCATATTCTGGAGCGTTTTTTGCGCGAGGCTCAGGTGGCAGCGCGCATTCGTCACCCCAGCATCGTCGAGATCTATGATTTCGGGGTCCTCGAAGACGAGGATCAGCCCTATATCATCATGGAATTTCTGGAGGGCACCGATCTGGAGGAAGAGATCACCGACAACGGCCCGGTCTCCGCAGATCGGCTATTTCCGCTATTTTGCGGGGCCCTCGATGCGCTGGGCGAGGCCCACTCCGAGGGCGTGATCCACAAAGACTTAAAGCCGGCCAACCTCTTTTTGTCGGAGCCGGGCACCCGAAAAGAGGCACTAAAGGTCGTCGACTTCGGCATCGCCCACGTCAACGCTCCCGACAAAGAGCGAATGACCAAGACGGGATTGATGTCGGGCACGCCCCAATATCTGCCTCCCGAATATATTGAAAGTCAGTCCGTCACCCCGGAGATGGACATCTATCAGATGGGGCTGATCCTCATCGAAGCGCTCAGTGGCGAAGCCGTCGTTCAGGAGTCGAGCCCCTACCAGGCGGCGTTCAAGCATATGCACCGGGATCTGATCATCCCGCCGGAGCTATTGCAGGGCGAGCTCGGTCAGCTCCTCGACAAGGCGCTTGCCTTTAAGCCCGAGGATCGATTCGGAAGTGCCGAGGAATTCTCCGATGCACTGGCCGCCATTGACGCATCGACGATTCCCACCATCACAACCGGCGGCACTCCCCAGGTCGCAAGCCCCCTGTCACCAGTCGCCGACACGGACGCCAGCAAGGACTGGAGTCAGGACGCATTGGCCGGGACCTTACAGGGTTTAGCCGCCGATCAGGCACAGCAAAAACCGAGTGGCTCGGCGCCCAGTGTTCGGCTTCAGGGGCCGATGGCCGACCAGCACGCCGGGGGGGAAGCACAACGGGCCAGCATCGACAGCTCGGTGGCCACCGAAGACCCCATCTTCGAAGAGGTCCAGGACTCTGGACACAAGGTCCTGATTGCCTTGTTGAGTGCTGGCAGCCTGGTTTTACTGGGGGTCCTCGTCGCCATCATCGTCACCTATGACAGCGGCGAAGAAGATGCCCAGGACCCCGTCGCCGATACCCCGGCCGAGGTTGCCGAGGAGCCCGCCGAAGAGCCGGAGCCAGAACCGGCACAGCCAGAAGAGCAAGAAGAATTGGCGGCTGAAGAGCCGGAGGACGAGCCCCAGCTTCGCGTCGTCGAATTGAGCTCAGATCCGGCGGGCGCCACCGTCCAATTCAGAGACGGCACTGAAGTCGGCGAAACCCCGCTGGAGCTAGAACTCATCGACGATGAGCAGCTCACCCTGGAGCTGAGCCACTCCGGCTACGAATCCACAGAAGTCTCCATCGACGATACCATCGAGAAGTCGCTGAACGTCGAATTGGAGCGTCGGCCGCGGCCCCAACCACGGCCCCAACCCACCGTCCAGGCCCAACCGGAGCCTGAACCAGAACCTACCGAAGAGGAAGAAGAAGAAGCCGAGGAAGAGCGGCGCCGCCAGCTTCGCCTCGCGCCATGACCTGACGAGATACCACCGAAGAAAAAAGCATGCCTGTGATAGATCATACACCCCCTTTGTACCTACGAATCTCAATGGTCAAATGGTGACGAATCCTGGAGATAAACAATGAAGAGTCGGTTTCTTCCCGCTAATGCCCGAACTTTCGTCGCGCTGTGTATTTGCATCGGCGCCCTGTCGTTTCTAACCGCCTGCGGCTCCGAAGATCCGGAGCAGGTGACCGACGCCGGTCCCGATATCACAGTCATTGACGCCGATCCGCCCGGGAACAACGCCTGTGGAGGGACGGCCACTTTAACGCTCGACGGAGACACGGTCGAGCCGAGCGATAGCTGCGGCCCCTGTGGCGATGGAACCGTGGTCTGCGATGGCATCGACGATGTGCGCTGCGTGGCGGCCGACGAGGCCAACGAATGCGGAGGTTGCCGGCCGCTTCACGCCTTCGTCGGCGACCCCTGCGGCCCCTGTGAAGACGGCACCTACGAATGCGACGGCGATGGCGGCCTCGAATGCGTCGGCGCCGGCGAACAAAATGACTGTGGTGGGTGCACCGAGCTATCCGAAGAGCCCGGTTCCTCCTGTTCTTCCGGCTCCGAAGATGGAGTGTTGGGATGTACCGGTCCCGACGATACACGCTGTGTATTACCCGGCGAAAATACCTGCGGTGGAGCCTCGGAGCTCAGCCAGGAACCCGGGACGTTTTGTGGAACCTGCAACCAGGGCGTCGTCGCCTGTGTCGATGACGACTCAACGACCTGCGTCAACGAAGATCGCGGCCTCAATGACTGCGGCGGCTGTGGGCAACTCCCGGGAATGGTCGATTTTCGCTGCGGTGGCTGCGACGGCTCTTTTATATGCGACGGCGGCAACGACCTGACCTGTGAGGGCGGAAACCCCAACGCCTGTGGCGGCTGCGAGGCGCTCGGCGCATTTCCCGGACAGGAATGCGATCCGGGAATGGTCTACGTCTGCGACAGCGTCGACTCCCTGACCTGTCCCGAAGACACGACCAACGCCTGCGGCGGCCACGAAACCCTGAATGGCATCCCGCTCGATAGTTGTGGTCCCTGCAATGACGGGGAATTGATCTGCGCTACACCGGACGCTCTAACCTGCTCTGGGGCCTCCGACACCAACCCCTGCGGCGGCTGTGCCACCCTGGCAGGTCATCCCGGAACAGAATGCCCGGGAGGCGGCATATGGGAGTGTGACGGACAAGACGCCGTGACGTGCGACGGCGGCGCCCCCCCGGCGAATGCCTGCGGCGGAACGGAGACCTTAGATGGCCAACCGGGCGCTCACTGCAGTGACGGCGACGGCGACGGCGTCTGGCAATGCGACGGAAGCGACGCCGTCACCTGTCACCTCGACGATGCACCCGTGGACGAGTGTCTCGACAGTAGCGACTGTTCCGGCAGCGAAATCTGCCACGACGGCCAGTGCAAAGAGTCCTCCGGGACCTGCCAGAGCAATACCGACTGTGACGCCGGCGAAATCTGTGAGGCCGGAAATTGCATATCTGGCGAGTGCACGCCGACGACGACATGTGCCTCCGAAGGAGCACTCTGCGGTGAAATCGTCGATGATTGTGGTGACACCCACAATTGTGGCGGTTGTGGGGACGGCGAATCCTGTGTGGAGGGAGATTGCGTACCTTCAGGCGAGTGCGAGCCAAACGAAACGCAATGTAGTGGGGAATGCGCCGATATAGAGTCCGACCCGGACCACTGTGGCGGTTGTGGTTCATCCTGTGAGGATGGCGAAATATGTGAGGGGGGAGAGTGCTCCATGGCCTTCTCCTCACCACCGCCGTCATGCATGGACACTTCTCCGCCCGCGCGCTGTTCGGAGCCTTCCGAGGAGTTCGACTGGGAACCGGCCTCAAACTTTACTTCTCTGGCCGTCACCCAGGACTGCTGTGCAGATCTGACTGGCGACGGCGAGCCCGACAACGCATGGGCAACGATGCAGGATCTTGACGAGCCCGACCTCCAGAGCACCAACGACACCCGCGCGACGCGAATCGATGACGGGGAGCTGGTCTACCTGCTGGAACACGATGGAATTACGGATCTCGAAGACAGTGCTGACTATATATTGAACTTCTTTCACGGCCACCATCTCAACGGCGATACATTTATCGACCCGGCGTCCATCGAGCAGGGAACATACCCGTTCAATTTATTTGCTGACACGACCCTGGCAAACGGATCTATCTCCGCTGCTCAAGGCGTGGTGAGCTTTGAATTTTTCATGAATCCACTCTGGCTCACCCTCCCGGTGCGCCACGCCCAATTGTCGGGGGATGTGGTAGCTCAAGATAGTGACCTCGACGATGGAATCGCCATCGAAGGCGGAGAGATCGCCGGTGCCATCATGGTCATCGATATTCTGGAGCCGCTCAACAATTACGCCGCCGATTGTGACTGCCTCAGCAATCCCGACTCTCTACTCAACTACGATCAGTCCAATCCCACTTCCGTGACCTGTGACGAGGCATCCGATGAGTATGAGGCCTGCTACGACCTGGGCGACGAGACCTGCGGAGAAGTTGCCCAAGCTTGCCCCTTTTATGGGACCTCAATGGGGATGTTCGCCGACCTCGATATATCGGGCGATGGCAACCACGATGCATTTAGTGTGGGATTGACCTTTGAAGCCGATGGCGTGCAAATCGAAGGCGTCAATGAGTGAGAGTTGTTCGATCCCACCTCGCGCTTAGGGTTATTCGTCCTTGGTATCCATAGGCGAATTTCTCCCCCTGAGTGCGAGGAATCAGATGAGCAACACGACACAGGATGTGGTGTGGTTCGACGAGATCGACTCCGGTGATACGGCCATCGTGGGCGGCAAAAACGCCTCCCTCGGCGAGATGATCCAAAACCTCAAGGAAGCCGGCATCGCCGTGCCCGACGGGTTTGCCACCACCGCCGAATGCTTTCGGCGCTATCTGCGTGAAAACGACCTCGACGAGCGCATCGCCGCCGAGCTCGAGCGACTGTCCAGCGGCGACACGTCATTGGAAGAAGCGGGCCGGCGGATTCGCCGGGCCATCGACCACGGTGAATTTCCCGAAGATACGGCCCGCCAGATCGTCGAGGCCTACGAAGAACTCAGCGCCCGCTACGACGCAGAGGCCGTCGACGTCGCCGTTCGCAGCAGCGCCACCGCCGAAGATCTCCCCGAGGCCAGCTTCGCCGGACAACAGGAGACCTACCTCAATATCCACGGCCGCCGTGCCCTGCTCGACGCCTGCCGCCGATGTTTTGCGTCCCTCTTTACCAATCGGGCCATCAGCTATCGCGAGCAAAAGGGCTTCGACCACCTCGGGATTGCTCTGTCCGTGGGCGTTCAAAAAATGGTGCGCTCCGACCTCTCCGGATCGGGTGTGGCATTTACCATCGACACCGAGAGCGGATTCCCCCACGCCGCGGTCATCAACGCCGCATGGGGGCTCGGCGAGACCGTGGTCCAGGGATCCGTTGATCCCGACGAATATATGGTCTTCAAACCACTTTTGGATGACGAAAACCTGAGCCCGATCATCGGCAAAAAACGGGGCAATAAAGCCAAGAAAATGATCTACGCCGGCGGCACACGGGCCACCGAAATCGTGAGCACACCGGAGGACGAACGCCGACGATTTGTGCTCGACGACAACGAGATCTGCCGGCTCGCCAGGTGGTGTCGAGATATTGAACGCCACTACGATATGCCCATGGATATCGAATGGGCCCGCGACGGCGAGACCGACGAGCTTTTTATCGTCCAGGCCCGTCCCGAGACCGTTCAATCTCAGAAGGTGACGGGCACTTTAAAGACCTATTCGCTCAACGAAGAGGGGGAGGTCTTGCTGACGGGAACCAGCATCGGCGAGGCGATCACAGTGGCG
>SKQC01000259.1 GCA_007119175.1 Myxococcales bacterium
CGTCGAATTCAAATGCCAGTTGCAATACCTGGTGGACGAAGAATTTCTCGAGCGTCCGCGAGTATTTCTGCTCTTCTGTGACTTTGAAATACACGGCGGGTCGCTCAAAGGTCCCGTGCTGACCGATGATCATACAGGTCCCGATCAGATCTTCGCCGCTGGTCAATACAAAGACATAATTGCGATCGCGGGGCTCCATTTCACCGCCGAAACTCTGTCGGCTTTCCTCAATCAAGACGCTCAATTTGTCGCGATTGGCCGGCAAGTTCAGAGTATCGAGATGAGCCGCCACCTTGAGTAGTCGGTCCAAATCCCGCTCATGAACCTCTCGAAGTACGTACATATGTCGCTCCGGAGTCAATAGTTTTTTGAGACAACAACAACTGATGGGTGCATCGAAGGCAACAATGGAATTTGTCAGAACAGCTGATGTTGATTATCTTAGGGACATGAGGGTACTCCCTCGTACTTTTCTTTCAAAGCGGCCCTATTGCCGCAGCTTCTGGAGGCTCGACCATGTCGGATTATCTTAAGGATGGACTTCGAAGAATTTCTCGAGCCGGTAAAAAGGCGGTCCGTGAGGCGACCTCGGAGTCGTCGTTGCGCTCGCTGCGCGAAGGGGTCAGCGCCACCCGTGAAAATGCGGAGGAGACGACTCGGGTCATCGCCCAGTCGCCGGTGACAAAAAAGGCCGCCTCGGCAGCCCGCGTCGCCGCCTCGTCGGGTCCGGTCAAACAGGTCGCCTATATCTGTGGACGAGCCGGCGTCGCCGGCGCCGTGGTCGACGGCTCGATGGGAAGCTTTCAGGCATTAAAAGCAATGCGCGAAGGCCGTATCGACGGCAAGCAGGCCGTCATTCACACCGGCGCCGAAGCGGGCTGTGGATTTGTGACCTCCTCGTCGGGCACGGCGGGAACGATCGTCGCCTATATGATCACCGGATCGATGGGCCCGGCCGCACTTGCCGCCGGCATGGGCGCCTCCGTCGGTTCGCGCTACGTCTACCGCAGAATCGTCGGGGAGACCCTGCCCGAAGAAGACGACGACAAGGCCGACGACTCGGTGGACCCCGATGATTCGCCGATGGAAGATATCGGACCGAAACCCCAGTAACAGGCGGTTACGAGCAACAGGCGGTTATCCGCCGAGCCGGATTTCGCCGGCTCGCACATCCTGGAGTCGCTCTCCGAAGAGCAGCGCACGGCTGAGTTGCCGAAGCTGGAGGCGCTGCTCGAGGTCTAAAGTGCTCTTGAGCGCCATTTCATCAAAACACTGCAATTGGAGCCGTCCGGCGACCACCCTCGCCGCCGCCGGGATCGCCCCCGGTGCGGCGCCGTGCAATCGAGCCACCTCGGCAATCGGGGTGGGCACCCGCCAGTGGAGGCGCTCAACCAGTAGATGAATCGCCGCTGCCAGACGGGTCGTCCCCAGCATTTCGTCAAATTCCTCATCGGTGGCCCGGGCCCAGATTGCCTGGGCGGCTTCCACTAATTCCAGACCGCGATCTTGCCACTCCAAGATCCGGATAAGTCGGCTCAATTCGAGGGGAAATTGCAGTGGTGCAAGCCCGGTCGGCCCGCGGCGCTGCCGGGCGTCGAGCACCACCTCGATCTGGGCCCGCACCGCCTCGTTTATCGCCCGCGCCCTCCGCTGTAATTCATCGGGCCGCGCCGCCCGTCCCATCAGCCGATTGCGCAGCAATTGCCGCGCCGGAGGCGCTCGATGCAGCACGACTCCCTCCGCAGCATCGCGCACGGCCTCTCGCAATAAAGACAGAGTCTCCAGACTCTCCATCCAGCGCTGGTCGGCCTCGTAGACGCGGGCCAGGGCGTCGAGGATCCAGGGATTTCCAAGATCTCGGTCCAGGGCTCCCAGAAGCATCCCCGCCACCGGCGCCACTGGACCCAATTCGCTCATCATGGCCAGCGCGGCGCTGCGCAAAAACTCCGCCTCGTCGTGGAGCTCGTCGGCCTCCACAAAAGCCTCCAAAAATAACATCGTCGCCGCGGCGTGACTTCGATTCCCCACCGCCACATGCCCCAGGGCATACGCCAGATGTGGATCGACAGAATCGATCTCGCGAGCTCGCCGAAGCCAGCGCTCCGATCGCTCCAGATCGCTGACCAACAAATATAGATAGCCCAGATAGGTGGCGCAGCGACGCACATCGGCTTCATCGTCGGCCTTGATCACCAATTTGCGCACATAACCTATTGCCTCGTCGAAGCGTTGAGCGGCGATCAGCGACTCGACGCGCTCTTCCAACCAGCGCATCGCATCGATAATTCGCCCATCATCCGTGTTCTCTGGTCGTTCCATTGGTTAATCCTCGTGCATCCCTATTTTGCCCCCGAATCGATCCAGTCGACACTTTCTTTCATCCCTGTTGAGTACTATGAGTTGAATCCCCGGCTGACGTGGATTATTTCGTAGCCCCCGCCGTTGCCTTTTTCTGGCCGGGCACAATAATTTTGCTTGACGACATCGGCCGACCCGCCGTTTGTGTGGCCGCAACCCAGGAACTCGCGCTTACGGTCCAGCCCATGCTCTCCCATCTTGTCATTCGAAATTTTGCGATCATCGATCGCCTCGAAATTGCGTTTCGGCCCGGCTTTACCGCCCTCACCGGCGAAACCGGCGCCGGAAAGTCGATTATTATCGACGCCCTGAACTTATTGCTCGGCGGCCGGGCCTCCACGGAAGTGATCCGCACCGACGAAGATGAAGCGGTCGTCGAGGGCGTCTTTGAACCCACCGGCACTGCCGCCGCCCATATCGGCGACTTGCTCGACGCCCGCGGCATCGACTTTGATGACCAACTCATCGTGCGCCGTATCGTCAGCCGCGCCGGCCGCAACAAGGTCTTTATCAATGGCAGTCTCACCACCGTCTCCAACCTCGCCGAGGCCACCCGTGGACTCGTCGATATCAGCGGGCAACACGAACATTATAGCCTCGTTCGCACCGAAGAGCACATCGAACTTCTCGACGCCTTTGCCGAGCTCGGCGATGAGCGCGAGAAAATGGACCAGGCCTATCGGGAAGTCCGCCGGATTCGCCGCCGACTCGCCGAGTTGCGAGAAGACGACCGCGACCGCCTTCACCGGATCGATTTTCTTCGCTACCAACTCGGCGAAATAGAGGAGGCCGAACTAGAGCCCGGCGAAGAAGAAGAGCTAGACGCCGACGTCGAGCGCTTAAAATACGCCGAGCAGATCTCCGACGCCGTGCGCACCGCCTCGGTGCAAATCCACGACGGCGACGGCGCCGCCGTAGAGAAGCTCGGCACTGCCGTCAGTGCCCTACAGGCGGTGGCGGTCCACGACGAGCGCCTCGGGAGACTGGCGGAGAGGCTTAAAGAAGCCAATATGCTCGTCACCGACGCCGCCCACGAGGTAGCGGAATACGGGGCCAATATCGACTCCGACCCCCGACGACTCGACGAGATGATCGCCCGTCAGGAGACCATCAAAAAATTATCGCGCAAACACGGCAGCACCATCGAGGAGATTCTGGCCGCCGCCAACGAGATGCGCGACGAGCTACACCGGTTGGAAAATGCGGAGGAACTCACCGAGGAGTTGGAAATGGCGCTGGACGCGGCTCGTCGACGCGCCTGGTCGGTGGCCCTCGAGCTGAGCGCAAAGCGCCGAGAGGCCGCCCGAGAGCTGGAAGAAAAAATCGAGGCCGAGTTGGAAGTGCTCAATATGAGCGGATCACGCTTTGAGCTTGCGTTTCAACCGGCCGAATTGCCCGGCGACGAGCCACCGGCGCCCGGCGAGGAGCCCACGCTGCACACTCAGGGATTCGACGTCGTCGAATTTATGCTGGCCCCAAACCTGGGCGAAGAGGTCCGCCCCCTGGCCAGCATCGCCAGCGGCGGCGAATTGTCGCGAATCATGCTCGCCATCAAATCGGTGCTCGTCGACCGCGACACCACCTCGACCTATATCTTCGATGAGATCGACGCCGGCATCGGCGGCTCCACCGCCGATGTGGTAGGCGCCAAAATCGAGGCCACCGCTGATTCCCACCAGGTTTTATGCATCACCCACCTGGCGAGCATCGCCTCCCGAAGTGATCATCACTACGAGGTCGAAAAACGCCAGGTCGACGGTCGCACCCATTCTACGATCAAACCACTGGACGACGACCAACGCGTCGAGGCCATCGCCCGCATGCTCGGCGGCGAACGGGCCAACGAGAAAACGCGCGAGGCGGCCAGAGAGTTATTGGGCGGTTAACCCGGAAATGTCACGCGGATTCGTTCACGAGGCAAAGCAGGGCGTGCGGACAGGCGATGGGGAGACCGACGCAATTCACATTGCATAAGGGAGAGCGACCGACAGGGAGCGGTCACCGCCACTGTCCGTGCGCATCTGCGAAGCCGCAGTAGATTCCGCGTGATATTTGCGAGTTAAACAGGGTGTGGGAAGAAAAACGGCTTTCCATTTCTTATAAAGTGGCTACACTCCCCGGTGTTCAAGCCGTTTTGAACACCCAAAACCCCAGTATCCGAGCCGTTATGAATGCCCCGGTGCCGACATCGAATTTCTTAGACCGCTTTGAGTCGCGACTTCGCGCGTCGCTGACAGATCCCGGACATGCCGAACGGGAGCCCCGCGTTTTATTGGAGGCCTCGGAGCATCTGGCATTTGCCGGAGCGGCAAAGCGAATGCGGCCTATGTTGGTCGACCACTTCGGCGCCGCCGTGGGGCTCGACGGACAGGTCCGACTGGCGGTCGCCACCGCCGCGGAGTTGATTCACACCGCCAGCTTGCTGCACGACGACGTCATCGACGAGGGAACCGAGCGCCGCGGTCGCCCAACGGCCAACGTCCAATGGGATAATTCCGTGGCCGTACTCGGCGGCGATCTTCTCCTCTGCATCGCTCTTGAACAACTCTACGACTTGCCCCGACCGGTGACGCGCACTGCCGTCGACCTGGTTGCCGAGATGACCCGGGCGGCAATGCTCGAGGTTCAGGCGCGACGGGAGAGGAACTGGGATCTCGGAGAATGGGAGACCATCGCCGTCGGAAAAACGGGCTCACTTCTCGCCTGGTGCGGTACGGCTTCGGCCATCGCCGCCGGTCGATCGGAACTCGCGGAGCGGCTCGCCGGTTGCGGACGCCACCTGGGCCTGGCGTTTCAGCTCACCGACGACATCCTCGATCTAGTGGGCGAAAAAACCGGAAAGGATCGCTTCGCCGATCTGCGCAATGCCAATCCGTCGTTTCCAGTGGCCTTCGTGCGCAGTCACGACGGCGAACTCCGCGCCGCCCTCGACGAATTATGGGCGACGCCGACGGCAAATGACGATGACTTAGACACCATGGCGGCAGCCATCGTCGATTCAGGTGCACCGGATGAGACTCTGCGGCGCGTCGAAGCCCATCTCGACGAGGCGCTGTCGTCACTGGGCGAATTTGCAGACCGGCCGGGCGGCGAACACGTCGCCGCCTGGGCGGATCAGCTTCGCAATATCGCCAGACATTCCCTGGAGAACTCATGAAGGGCTATAGCTATCGGAGCGGCGAACACGAACCGACGATGAGCCTCCCGCTATGGGAAGCGCTCGTCACGGATGCCGTGGGCGATGTGATCGAATTCTGGGGCTTTAAGCGAAACCACGGACGGGTGTGGGCCCTGTTATATATGCGCGGAGAGCCGATGAGCGCCCGCCAGATCCGCGAGGGGCTAGAGCTTTCCAAAGGCGCCGTATCCATGATCAGCCGCGATCTGGAGGAGTGGGAGATCGTCCAACGAGTTCGCCAGCCGGGGAGCGCAGCGTGGCATTTCGTCGCCGAAATTGCCTTTATGAAGATGATCACCCGCGTTTTAAAACGGCGGGAGGGAAAGTTGATCTCCCGGGTCGCCACGGATCTCAAAGACGCCCGCAAGCTTGCCGAGGAATCGGACGACGCCGACCGAGAAACGCTGGAGCGCATCGAGCGGATGCAAAAGTTGGCCGGGCTGATGCAGCAGGCCGTCGACATATTTACCAAAACGTCGCGACTCGACGTCAGCGACACCGA
>SKQC01000106.1 GCA_007119175.1 Myxococcales bacterium
GACGGCGATATCGACCTCGTTTTTCTCGGCGCGCTCCGTCACCCCTTCAGCGGCCCAGGTAATTGCCTCTGGGAAGGCCTCTTGCCACTGGGGCAGATAGGCATAATGAATCCAGTTGGGCGCAACCAGATGCTTGACGTCCCCAAGCGCCTTGACCCGGGCCTGCAGCCCTTGTGCCAATTGTATCGGGGAGTGAACGAATAGGCTGCCGTCTTCCAAACGGACAAGCGTCATACGCGTGGGAAAGGGCATCCCGTAAAAGGAGATAATCGAGCCATCCACAATCCAGATGTCCCGGGCAACCAATTTCGGCGTAAATAGGGGCTCGTAACCGGTCGGGCTCATCGCGTTTCCTGCTCCAGGAGCGGCAGCACAAGATTATGAGTTCTTGATCTATAACAGTCGCCCCAGATGGTGCCTACCATCATTTACTCACTCCCCGGATCACCGCAGAACTAAAACCCTTTGTACGCCTCTCGGCGGGTATTTCTTGCGGGTATTTCTACATCATGTTGGCCCTTCCGCTTATCCCGGTCCGTTTTGGTCAGCTCCCCACTACACTTTTTCGAACAGATGCTCGGCATGGCTACGAGCGGACTGACGATAGCCATCAGGGCCAGGTAGTGACCGGTGTTTTGACAAGCAAACGTAGCGAAACCGATAATCTTGGAGTGACTAATTCAAGCTCTGAGAGGTGAAGATGTCTGGGACGTCAAAATCCAGTGGTATCCTGTCAAAAAGGCTCAGATTCCTGTTTATGGGAGTGGCGCTGCTGATTGGCGGCGTCGGCGTTTGGCTTGGTTTTTCCGGTGAGACCCGATTGGTCTGTGAGCGCAGCCAGGCCCAGTGTCTGCTGGAGAAAAAGGGGGCTCTGGGCAGTGAAGAGGTCGTGGTGGGGCTCGACGAAATTGAGGGAGCACGGCTCGTCGAAGTGGATCGACCTGACTTTCAGGGGCCACCGAATTTCCGCGCTGTACTCGATGTTGAGGAGGGCTCAAAAAATCTCTCTCAAGCCCATGATCGAGATCAGGACAAACACCAGGAGGTGGTGGATCGCGTCAACGAATTTCTGGCCGATTCTAGCCAGGAGCAGTTGGAGCTTCATGACGATGGCGGGATGATTTTGCGATTTATGCCGGCTCTTTTCCTGGCGCTGGGACTTCTCTTTCTGGTGGGAGCCTGGAGAGGTTAGGGGAAATATTGGCCGAGTTATGCACAAGAGTTCGATATTACGGACCGATGTGCATGAGTCGGTCGGTTTTTGGTTGGAAAAACACCGCCCAAAGATACCGCCCGGGAGATGATCATCAGCCTCGTTTTTGGCCATAATCGCGGAGTCAGCCCATCCCGCTGACCCGATCTTTTATCGCCCCCACCGACGTATTCGCATCGGCCTGTAGTTTCGGGCATGTGTGCGCACCTCGGTCATTTTTTCACAACAAATAACCGCCACAGGTTAGATCGATGACCCAGAATACCCTCAACGACCTCGCTCGCCGTTATCACGCCTTTGAGACCGTCGACGCCGACGAGTTTCAGCGTCGGGCTCGTGTGCTTCAGTCGATGTGGCGCGAAGAGCAGGGCTATGAGGCGGCGATGTATCGGGGGAAGATTCGGGGGAATCGGCTAAAGATGCCCTTTGCTCAAGAGAGCCTGGCGAATTATCTGGACGATGTGATCCGCTTGTCGCCTCGCCATCGCGCGTTGATGGAGGCCATGGATTGCTTCGTCGATGGAGCCGTCGAGGCGACGGCTGCTCCGGCGCTCGAACAAATCCTGCGCGACCATCTCCTTGCCGGTGCCATGCTCGAGGCCGACGAATTCGACGATGGATTCTTCGTCTTTCTCAGTCCCGACGACAATCAGTTCTGCCGCCGGGCAGTGGCCAGATACCGGGCGCTGCTCAGCGACGCTGATACGTTCCAGCCCTGGAGCCTCGAGGCGGTTGTCGACGCCACTGCCGAGTATACCGAGGCGGGCTGGATCGACTCGTTTTATGAGCGGTACCTCGATTTTGGGCGGGTCGACGAAACGGGCGGATTTTAATCCCCCAGATTTGGCCTGTGAACCCCCAGATTTGGTCTCTGAACCCCCAGATTTGGTCTCTGAACCCCCAGATTCAGGCTCCGCACTCACTGGCTCTCTTGTGAACTCCTGACCAACGCCCACGGCCGACGCGCATCGACTCCGACTCCGGTCTGGGTGGATTTGTGCACTAAAACCTCGGCGAAGAAACTCTCTGTCGCCTTATGGGTTTCGTGTACACAGACTACGAACAGTCCGCCCAATAAATGGAGGTTTGGCGAGCTAACGATAGGGATGCCATCGCCTCCATTCCTTATTTGCCTTATTTCCGACAGGGACCGATCACCCCCCCCTCGCCGCTACCGCGTTTTACTTGAATCACGTTCCGTTATCCTCGATCCGCTGCAGCCCCCGAAAGACTTGATAGTCACCGGTCTGCTCAGCGTACTCCGCCACCACATCCCAGGCCCATTTATAGGCATTTTTCCCCCGGGCCCACTGAACGGCCATATTGAGCACAACCGCCCCGATGCGCTCCTCGCTGCCCGAGCAATGCTCGATGAGGGCCGCCTTTGTGGAAAACCCGCGCAGAACCGACAGGTCGATACCAGCGCCCAGTCCGGGGATATCACCGAAATCCTCGATATCGCTCGCCACCTCCCGGGCCCGATGAAGAAATGAGGCCGGCCGCGCCATCCTGACGTCGATATTGTCGCCGGACTCGCTACACGCCCGCTCCACCAGCTCGACGACCTTTATCGTCTGCCAGTCGCCGGCGAGACCACTGTCATAAAACCAGTCCATCATCTTCTCCGAAAACACCTCGGCAACTTCACCTTTAATTTCTAGCTTCGAAGACATTTTTCCTCCTCGGGATCATTAGATCGGCCTGTGCTTTGATATAACGAGCGGGTGCCGTTTTCTCAAAAATGCTCCCCAGATATTTTTATAAACTCATTTTCGAGAAATCGGGGGTGGCTCGTTATATGTAGCCAGAAGAGCGCAGATCAGGAGATTTTCAGGGCTTTATTCGAACTTCGCCCGAAGAGTGATGACTCATGCCGTGCTTTCTGCCTCGGCTTCAGGAGGCAGCTCTCCCTTGTAGAAGACGTTGCCTTCGATTGTGATCGTGACATGAGCGTCATCGGTGGTAACCGCCACGGGGACGCCCATACCCGCCAGGGCCTCCAGGTGGGGTCTGGCCTCGGGGAAGCGCCCCAGATCACAGAGGGTGGTCACCGCATTGAGCCTGGCGGGTACCCAGGTGGGCCGCAAGCCTAAAACTGGGGACAATCGGTCCCACTACGCAGATGCGAAATCCTTTACC
Organism: Myxococcales bacterium; assembly: GCA_007119175.1. Classification (GTDB taxonomy): domain Bacteria; phylum Myxococcota_A; class Bradymonadia; order Bradymonadales; family Bradymonadaceae; genus SLJM01. Next base: position 3,353 of record SKQC01000106.1, read on the forward strand.
CAGCCCTGGATTGCCTCCTGGATATCAGCCCACGCAACGTCAATTAACATTACCGGCATTGGTTCCAGTTCGGCATCATCGAAATACGTCAGGGCCATCAAAAGGTGTGCGATATCATCGGTGGCATATTTTTTTTGATATAATGAGAGCATCTCACGAAGGCCGATTCCAGATTCGACGAGCGCCCAGATATCGACAAAATCTTTTCTCGACCCACGTTGCGCCACTGCACCGAGCTTCATGCCACTTAAGTCGCTGAGCGAAGCCATCGCGCAACAATGACCTGAAATCGCCACCAGCTCTTCGATTCGGGGATATTGATAGTGCAGAAACGACACCTTTACTCCGTCCACGGTACCGTGAAGGGTACCCGGTGCTGCTTGTTTGATTTGCCACGCCAGCCCATGACCTCGCAGCCGCCCCGAATATTGGTGAGGATCATCGAAGGACTGCTCCGTAAACCAGTCAAAGTCAATCGATCGACGATGTCCCAGTTGGAGAGCAATTGCCGTTCCCCCGGCGAGATAAAACCCGTCCTGGTCTACGATCGGACCGAGTTGACGCAGGACCTTTTGCTGAGCCTCCGGTAAAACCTCAAAATGGACGCCTTCACTCATTATCACACCCGACGGTCCCAGACCTGACGCCTGCAATCTCCTAGCCAGCGCTCCACATCGGCCGCAGGTAAATCGAGGATGAGCTGCCAGAATCGCAGTTGCCGACGTGACAGGCTTCGACCTTCATTCTCCTTTATGACCCGGCCTACCTCGGAATCTCCGAATTCGTCGCGTACCCAGCAGATCTGTTCCCAATTACCATGCGTCAGCACACGGCGAATGATGAAATCGCCGTATTGATTCCAGGTCAGATCGGAAATGTCGTACTCCCAGAACAGGTCGTGGAGATGCTCCGGGATATCCTTTTTTATCGAGTTAGGATCGCTCATATTCTATCGTAAAGATGGGCTCAATGATGGTGGTTCGCACCGGTGAATACCGGTCCAAATATGGTAACAAATGGACGCCAATAAAGGAATCCAGCCCGCTAGCTGTCGACCGACCCCCTCGGCACGGAGATCAGTGGACACTCTGCGTAACTGGATGTTGACCATCACGTCACGCGACGTATTGGAGCGCCTCCTGCTTCGGGCCCGCCCCGCCGCGTTGGTCACCTCCCAGGAGGCAATAGAGGAGGAGTTCGACAGGTTTTTTTGAGCACCGCGAGAAACTCGGCAGTTATTGTTGACCCTCCCCGTTCTTGCACACCAAAAACGATCACCTGGTCGACACCAGCACCGAATCAGGCTCGTCGCCGGTCAATTGACACCCCGATTTGGCCTATCTACCATCGGCGCTCCGCTTAAGCCTGTTGTGGAGTGCCTCCCATGAAAAACTGGTCAAATATCCTCGGTCACGAGCGCCCGCGCGGTGTCTTTCGCCGCGCCATTGATGGCGACCGACTGCACCACGCTTATCTGTTGACCGGACCGCCGGGGGTCGGAAAATTCACCACGGCTCACGCATTGGCGGCGGTGCTCAACTGCAAATCGCGAAAGGCCGATGAATTTCAGCCCAATTGCGGTGAATGCTCCCCGTGCCGCCGCATTGGCGACCGCCAACATCCCGACGTGCTATTTGTGGAACCTCCCAAACGGGTCATTAAGATCTCCCAGATTCGGGAGGTCGAAAAAGCCAGCATCTCCGCCCCTTATGAGGGCCGCTACCGGGTGGTCGTCATCAATGATGCCCACACCATGACCGAGGAGGCCGCCAATGCCCTTCTCAAGACGCTTGAGGAGCCACCGGAGCGAATGATCCTCCTCGTCGTCACCGATCAACCACACCGTCTGCTCGACACGATCATCAGCCGCTGCCAGCGTCTGCGCTTCGGCGCCCTCGACGAGGCCACCGTCGCCGACGCCCTCGCCGTTGAGGAGGACGACGTTGATGACGACCTATTGGTTGTGGCCGCCGGATTCGGCGAGGGCAGTCTGGGCCGCTCACTGGCGATGCTTCGCTCCGGTATGCTCGCCGACCGCCGAGAGTTTTTAGAACGCCTCTTCGAGCTCGATTCGCGCTCCATCATCGACTGGCTCGACCTGGCCGACGAGCTGAGCGACTCCACCGACGAGTTGGAGAGTCGGCTTGAAATTATCACCGTCGTGATGCGCGATATTTTGCTGGTCAAACGGGCCGACCCGGAGCGAATCATCAACGCCGATCTGCGCGAGCTCATCGAGTCGCAGGCGCCCCGCTTTTCGCTGGAGGCCATCCTGACCACGCTCGACGCCCTGATGTCGGCGAAGCGGCGTTTAGACCACAACGTCAACGCCACCTTGCTCGCAGAAGACCTGGTCGACCGGATCCGAGATCCGGACGAGCGCGCCCTTTATCCCCCGGCATAACCTGGATTTTATGTCCTCCGACCTATTTGAACCGGAAAAAACCGACGCCTCGCCCCGCAACGGGGGCAGACGACTGACCAATATCGTCCGCGTCGAGACCCGGCTCAACCACGTTAAATACGAGGCCGACGCCCGCGAATTGCGCATCGAGCCCGGCGATCAGGTCATCGTCGATCTCCGCCACGGACCGGTAATTGCGGATGTCGTCGGAGTCATTCAGCGCAAAATGGTCCACCGTGATGCCACACCGCGCGTCCTTCGCTGTGCCGACGAATCCGACCTGCGCCGCGCCGAGAGCAATGAACAGCTCGAAGATGAGGCATATCGTTTTGCGTTGGAGCGCATCCGGGCCCGCGAATTGAAGATGAAGCTGGTCCGCACCCAGGCGATGCAGGATCGCTCACGGTTAGTCTTTTATTTTACCGCCGATGGCCGCATTGATTTTCGAAAATTGGTCCGCGATCTGGCCCGGCGATTTCGAACTCGTATTGAGATGCTCCAGATCGGCGTGCGCGACGGAGCCCAGATGTTGGGCGGCATCGGCCCCTGTGGCAGAGAGTTGTGCTGCAGCACCTTTTTGGACCGCTTCGAGCCGGTTTCGATCCGCATCGCTAAAGAGCAGGGCCTGACGCTTAGTCCGGACAAGATATCGGGGATGTGCGGCCGTCTGATGTGCTGTCTGGTCTATGAGCAAAAGGTCTACCGGCGGATTCGCTCCGCACTTCCCCGCTCCGGCCAGCAGGTGCGCACCGAATTCGGTGAGGCCAAAATCCGCGACGTCGACGTCATCAATCGCCGCGTCGACGCCGATATTATCGGCGACGACAAACGCGTCACCTTGCCCATCGACGAGATCGCCGCACTCGACGAGCGCGACTCAAAGGGCTCCGAAAAAAGCTCCGACAAAAAGCTGTGGGACGGCAAGCCACCTCGAAAAAAAGCATCGCAACCGCCTGAAAGCGATTGAGTCCCTTGTCAAAGCTTAGAGATTTTGTTCTCACTGGTCCCCGTTGATGGATCTTTATCTCTATATTCCCGTATGCCACGCGAGTCGAATCGATGTCGAAATTCTACGTCACCACCCCCATCTACTACGTCAACGGCGCACCTCATCTGGGCCATGCCTATACCACGATTTTGGCCGACGCCATGGCGCGCTACCACCGCCTTAAAGGAGACGATGTCTTCTTTTTGACCGGCACCGACGAGCACGGCCTCAAGATTCAGCGGGCCGCCGAAAAATTGGGGATCACCCCGCAACAGATGGTCGACGAAAATTCAGCGAAATTCCGGGAACTCTTTGATCGCCTGGAGTTGACCCACGACCGGTTTATCCGCACGACGGAAGACGATCACCGCCGCACCGTCGAAGAGATGATCGATCGCATGGCCGCCTCCGGCGATATCTATCTCGGCGAATACGCCGGCTGGTACTCGGCATCCGACGAGGCCTATTACGACGAGTCGGAGATCGAGGACGGCCGAGCCATCGCCAGCGGATCTGAGGTCGAGTGGGTCGAGGAGCAGAGCTATTTTTTCAAACTCAGCAAATACGAAGATCAACTCCTGGAGTGGTACGACGAAGCCCCCGATCACGTCGCTCCGGACAGCCGGCGAAACGAGGTCAAGGCCTTCGTGGAGTCCGGCCTGCGCGATCTGTCGATTACGCGAACGACCTTCTCATGGGGCATTCCCATGCCCGACGAGCCAGAGCATGTGCTCTACGTATGGGTCGACGCCCTGACCAATTATATTACGGCCATCGGCGCCTTCGACGACCCGGAGAGATTCGAAAAATACTGGCCCGCCGACATTCACGTGATCGGAAAAGATATCCTTCGCTTTCACGCCGTATACTGGCCGGCCTTTTTGATGAGCGCCGGATTGCCGCTTCCCAGGCAGGTCTTCGCCCACGGCTGGTGGACCGTCGAGGGCGAAAAAATGAGCAAGAGCAAGGGGAATTTCATCGACGCCTTCGAATTGGCCGATGCCTACGAACTCGACGTATTGCGCTACTATATGATCCGCGAGATCCCTTTCGGGAACGACGGAAATTTCAGCAAAGAGCGACTCGTGGAGCGCAATAATGCAGAACTGGCCGACAATATTGGAAACCTCGTCAATCGCACCCTGTCGATGAGCATGGGGTTTATCGATGGCGAGGTCCCGGCCACGACCGACGAGCTCAAAGAGAGCATCGATATCGAGCTTCGCGACCAGGCGATTGAGACCCGCGACGGCGTCGACGCCGCCATGAAGGACCGCCAGCCTCACCGAGCGCTGGAACTCATCACCAGCCTCTCGAGCGAGACCAATAACTACGTCCAGACCGTCCAACCCTGGGCGCTGAACAAAAAAGGCGAGACTCAGCGCCTGGAAGAAACGCTTTATAATAGCCTGGAGGCGATTCGCTTTATCGCCGTATTGCTCTCGGCATTTGTCCCCGACGCCGCCGGCCGCATCCTCGATGGACTCGGCATCGACGACGAACTCAAGACAATCGATAGCCTCGACGAATGGGGCCGATTGCCGGCGGGAACGAAGGTCGAAAAGCCGGATGTGTTATTCGCCAAGCTCGACCCGCCGACGGACGACGACGAATCCGATGAGCCCGACGAATCACCGGCCGAAGACGCTCAAGAAGCCGACGAAGAGGGAGCAAATCTGATCTCATTTGACGAATTTTTGAACGTCGAGATGCGCGTCGGCAAAGTCGTGGCCGCCGAAGCCGTCGAAGGCGCTGACAAACTCCTCAAGCTCAGCGTCGACGTCGGTGAGGACACCCCACGCACCGTCGTCGCCGGCATTGCTCAAACGTTTGCTCCCGACGATATCATCGACTGGCGGGTGACCATGGTGACAAATCTGGAGCCCGCAAAACTCTTCGGCATCGAAAGCCAGGCCATGCTCCTGGCGGCGAAAAAGTCCGACGACACATTCGCCCTCGCCCGTTTCGACGACGACGTCGAACCGGGTACGGCTGTGAGCTGATCGAGACCTATGGCGGTTTAAAGGGCGTATCTCCGGGGAATCTCCAGGCCCGGCAACGCGTTTACTGTCTCGACGATCATTCCCGAGAGATGCGGACGTTGTACGATGACCACTGAAGCACTGCAGACCTTAAATCACATCCCCAATTCGCGGGCTCGACGTGCCGAGTTGCGCTATCGCCTCGATCGACTCGAGCGCGCCGATCGAATCCAGCTTCTCTGCCTGGCATTAGACGACCCCTATCCGCTGCTGCGTCACGATATTGCCGAGGGCTTTCAAGAGGAGCTGCAACGCGGCGATGAAGCGCCCGATGAACTCGACGACGCAATCGTGGCTCTTCTGGAGTCCGTCGTCAGCGAATCGGAGCCCACCGCAGCGGTTACGAAAGCGCTCGGCGTTCCCCGCGAGCTATTGCCGGAGGCGTCGACCCGCGCCCGCATCACCGCCTGCGTGGCCCTGGAGGGCTCGCCCTTTCCGGAGCGCACCGTCGAGGTGATCGCGCCGCTTTTGGATGACGACGACGGCGACCTGCGATACCAGGCCCTGATCGCCACCAATCGCCTGGTCCCCGATTCGGATCGGCTGCACGACGTGGTGGTCGACGCCCTGGACGACGGCGATCCGGAGATCGTCGTCGTGGCCACCCAGATCGCCGTCATGCACGGTTGGGACGATTTATTGCCCCAATTTCTCCACGCCCGCGCCCGGCTCAGCGGAGAGGACCGCACTCAGGTGACTTTTTCGGTCGGTGAGTTGATTGACAACTCCGAGCTGGAGGCCCGCGACCTTCCACCGGAGGCCCGCGGCGATATGATTGCCGAGTGCAGCGATGCCCTGGACTACGAGCCACACACGGCGGCGGCGATTAAGACTCTGGCCAACCTCGACGCCCAGGAGGCCACGGACCGGCTGGTGAGAATCACGAAGGGATGGTTTACCCATCCGATTCTCAAAGTGGAGGCCGCGGCAGCCCTGGTCGACCTCGGCAATCCGCTGGGCGAAGAATACCTGGACCGGGCACTCGGATCGCGGCGAAAAGATGCCAGTGGCTACGCACTGCGCATCGTCGGTGAGCGCCGGCTTAAGCGCTTTTATCCGCGCCTCGTCGACATCGCCCGCGGCGATAATTACCACTCCGACACGGCCACCCTGGCGCTCGCCGACTTCGGTGGCGACGACGCCCGCGCCGTGCTCACAGATCTGGCCAACACACACGGCAATGCCGAAGTCCGAAAACTCGCTCGGTCCGCGCTGAATGCTCATCTGACGCCTGACCCGGACTCCTTTGACGCCACCCTCGATCGCTGATGGATCGTTTTTACTTCATCGAGATTTCAATATGTGTGCATCCTCTCCGCTCTTCGACACTCACGCTCACCTCGATTTTCCAAAGCTTCGAGAAAACCTCGACGATGTGCTTGAGCGCGCCGAAAAAGCGGGCGTTGAGCGCATCGTCACCATCGGCGCCAGCGACGGCCTCGACAGCAACTACCGGGCCCTCGAGATCGCAAAAGCCCACGATCATATCGACTGCACCGCCGGCATCCATCCCCACGATGCCCGCCTCTGCGATGACGAAGCCTACCGGACCATCGCCGAAGATTTTGCCGAACTCCCCGAGGTCGTCGCCATCGGCGAGACCGGCCTGGATTATCACTACGACAACTCGCCGCGCGAAAAGCAGCGCTCCGTCTTTCGGCGCTTTTTAACCCTCGCCCGCCAGGTTGATAAGCCGGTGGTCATCCACAGCCGCGATGCCGAAGAAGACACGGTCGAGATATTGCGCGACGAGGGAAATACGAGCGGAATCCTGCACTGCTTTACCGGCTCTGCCGAGATGGCGAATGCTGTATTGGAGCTCGATTTTCATATCTCCTTTTCCGGCATCGTGACCTTCAACAGCGCCAGAGAATTGCGACAGATCGCTGCCGAAGTTCCGGATGACCGCATCCTGGTGGAGACAGACGCCCCGTTTCTGGCGCCCTCTCCTCATCGCGGAAAGACCAACGAGCCGGCCTATGTGCGACAGACAGCCGCCGTCGTTGCCGAGGCCCGCGGCCAGTCGCTCGACGAGCTGGCGCAACTGACCTTCGACAACGCCTGCCGACTCTACGGCATCGACGAATGACCCCGCCTATCTGTGAGAAGAGTTGATCTCAGGACTTCATGTCTGACTTCGCAAGATCCAGCGCTCTGCGCGACGGTCGGGTAGCTTCCTCGATCTTCTTTCGGCCCACCGGCGTAAATTCAGCCCACAGCGTCTGACCGTCTTTAATCTCCGGGAAAAAGTCAGCCAGCAGCCCCTTCTGGATATAGACATTGCCGATGGCTTCAACATCGGTGAATTCGCCCAATGCGGACTCCCCGATATCGGCTCGCGAGACCATATAGATCTTGCGCATCATATCGCTGCAGCGGTGGACCCAGACCGACGGCTTCTTCTCCAGCAACTTTTTTGAGGGAGACGACTTTTCTTCGCCCTCGGTCTGCCGCCGGGCCTCGACGACATCCTGCATCACACGCCGATACATTCGCTCAACGAAAGGGCGCTTCCCCTCCAACTCCAGCGTGATGCCCCCGAAATCAAATCGAAAATGCGTATGATCGTCGTCAGCCATCGCCGTGCCCTATCACCTTGTGGTCCGGTATGCCGGTAACTCCATGATGGTCTGTCACTTCCAGCGTAGCAAGGAAGATAACCCGATCGTTACTCATCTGGATTGGGCATGGCGTCATCAAAGTGCTGAAACGGGATGTCCATGTCGAGTTCGTCGGGACGATCCTCTGGCTGCGTTCCGTGGCCGACGCCGCGATATAAGATGCTGCCATCGATCTTAAAGATATCGTAGCTCTCGTCGTCCTCGGCGATTCCCTGAGGATCGTGCGTCACCTTTAGATCGATCTCCTTTGCCGTCAGTCCGGAGGCCGTCGTTACTTCCTCGCCAACGGAGTATTCGTGGCCAATGGTCCCGCTAAACATCACGTCGCCGCTGCATTCGGTATCTCCATCGCCGTAGACGCGAGCATGCATATCCACGTGGTTACCCTCGAATTGGAGTGTGAAAATCTGGGGTGAATTATCATAGACGAAGCAGCTCGATTCCCACGCTCCACCTTGCAGCGCAGCATAGCCGGAATCCGGATCTCCACCATTATCGTCGTCATCTCCACATCCGACGGCGAATACAATCGCCACGGCCACCAAAAGTACTCGCCAGTGCTTCGTCATTGTCGCTACCTCCGTATTTCTGCGTTGATTATCCCCCCGGTTCGGGTACATCGACGAATGTACTCGAATCTCGCCCTCGGATCATCTCCCGAACTTCATCATTGAGCACTCCTCCGCCTCGGGATTGAACTCGGGATCGATATCGGAGATCGAGATCGATATCGGGAATCGAGATCGATATCGGGAATCGAGATCGATATCGGGAATCGAGATCGATATCGGGAATCGAGAAACGAGACCGAGATCGAGAAACGAGGCCGATCCCAGGTTTGTGCTTCGGGCGTGTCTAAATACCGTTTATCGTCGTCAATTCGAATCGCCCCACTGGCAGCGATTTCATTGATGGCCTACAATCGCCTCGATTCGTAGCCCTTCGTACAACCCGTGATCTGCAGGAATAAGACGTGCGCCTCTTCGATCTCGCCGGCATTTTTTTCGTCGTCGCCTGGGTGATTATCGTCGGTGCCTTCGTCTTCGTCGGGGCCGATGACGATGGTCCGTTGATGACGCTAACCGACGGGGATATCGACCTGCGTGAGGAGACGGTATGGATGACCGTCTACCGCGCCGGCGACGAGGCCGGCGTGCTGCGCGAGGACCGGACCCTTCTCGTCGACGGCTGGCTGATAGAAATGCAGGGAATTATGGAGCTCAACTTGATGGGCGACGCCCACGCCTTTCGCTTCGTCTCCCGCTCCACGCTCAACGAAGATCTGACGCTTCGATCGGCAACGGCCAGCGTGGAGGCATTCGGAATGGAGCTGGAGATGAACGGCCAGCTCCGCTCCGATGAGGAGAGCACTGAATTTCACGTCAACGTCCACCTCGACGATGCGGTCGAGCAATTTATTGCCGAGCTAGACGAGGCGCCGCATCTGGCCATTCACGCCATTCCCCAGATGATCGCCTCCGAAGATCTGGTGGAAGGAGCGCGCTATGAGAGCGAATTTTTCGACCCCCTGACGCTGTCGCCATCGACCATCGACATCGTCTACGAGGGCCGCGACGAAATCGTCAATATGGACGGCCAATACGTCGACGCCTACGCCTTTCGACAGTCGATGGGCACCTTTACAAGCCAGATCCGAACCGACTCCCGCGGCATGGTCATCCAGCAGGCGCTGCCACTACAGATCGCCATCGCTCGCCTCCCGGAGGCGCTGGGGCGCAATTTATTTGCCGACTTCGAGGAGGTCTTTGAGGAACGCGGCGACACCACCCCGCCCTTTTTAGACGCCATCGATGCCGAGGATCTTCTGGCCCTGGTCTCTCGATTCGGCACCGGCGAGATCGACCGATTGCGTCCGGCCGACGGCGACGACTTTTTAGAAGAGAGGCCCCCTGTCGACGCCACGCGAGAATTCGTCATCTCCCCACTTCCGAGCTTCGAGCGCCTCGACCTGATGGGCCCGAATCAGCACGTCGCCTTTCAGACCTCCGAAGAAGCGCGCATCGAAACCGGCGGTGACAATCCGCTGTGGCATGCCGGCCTCGCTCCACCGAACTCCTCGTACGAACCGACGGTGACCGGCGAGGACTCAGACACTATCAGCGAGCTGGCAGATGCTATCGCCGCCATCCTCGACGACGATAGCGACGATAACGCCGTCGACTCGGCAGCGCTCCGCGAGCTCGCCGGCGAATATTGCGAGCTCGACGACCGGGAACTCGACCTCGAGCAGTCATGGCCGACCGACGTCGACGATTTCGATGGTCTCGATGAATCGCCCGAATCGGCGCTAACCTGCCTGGCCCTCTTCGCCGACGCATTGAGTGAAAACGATCATCCGCCCCACTTTGTCCACGGCGCCCACGCCACGGGCAATGATATGAGCCCGCGCGTCTGGCTGGCCTTTTTCCGCGACGGTCATTTCCTCGGCAATTTCGACCTCCTTGCTGACAGCGGCGCCGTCGGAGCCGACCATATTCAACTGACCGTCAACGATAGCTTTCAGCCAGATCGCTTAGGTGACTTCGTCGACACCGTCGGTGCTCGATGACGGAGGGCGGCGGCTAAACTACTTGCACCCGCAACCGCTTTAGGGCCACCTGTATCCGGGATAAGCCCTCACTTTTTTGAGAGAGTATGCCGCGCAATTGCTCGACGAACCGTCGTGAAACCAGGGTTTCCCCACCGTCCAAAATGGTGTAGATCACCTGCTGTTGGTTACTCTTAGCGGGGGATCAAATCTGAGAATTGGACTGTAAGGAGACGAGCATGAAGTATGCACTTGTAGTAGGTGCCGTGGTTGGCTTGATCATCAGTGTGGGTTGCTCCTCGCTTCCCACCGACGTCGATGATGCAATCGACAGCACTCGTGATAGTGCCGAAGAACGCGCGAGCAGCGAGGCGATAGAACAGGGACCGTCGAGCCTGGAGTTGACAGCGCAAGAGGAGAATATCCTCAACAACGTTGATAGCGTCCTCGAGCAATGTCCGCTCGATGGAGCGCCCTATGAGGAGGGAATCGATCCCCATTATATGCGCCAGGCCCTATATCAATGCGAAACGGGACATCCCCGGGTGGACGGCCAGGTCAGCGGAATCGATGCCGAAAAACAGGCCCACCCAGATGTGCGCCAGGCTCGATCCGATGTCGACGCCCTGGGCGAGAAGATCGAGGAGTGGCAGCAGGAAATCTCAGATATTGAGGCAGCGCAGGTCGAGGACCGGGAGACCTACGACGCCTATCAGGCATTTTTGGATCGGCCTCAGGACCAGGCCGTACGCCTTATGTTCAGACTTCGTGAAGGTGAGATCTCCGGTGACTCCTATCGACTTACTCCCGACCATATGCTCGGCGAGCGGGTAGAAGCCGCAACGAGCCTCGATGGAATGGACGAGGAATGTCGAGAGCAATTCGTCAACGACCGTGACTTTCACCGCTACTCCGAAGACGATCATCGCTACCCGGCAAACGCCTGCGACGTAATCGCCAACTGGAGCGAGTTGATGGGGCAGTACCTCAATCTACACGCCACCACTCAGGCCCACGAGACCGCCGCCGAGGTGGGAAGAATGATCGATGTCATCGAAGAAGATGGCTATACCACCGATGGCAATCGCGCTCGCCTGGCCGACCTGCAAGCCGAGCAGCAGCGGCTGGAGAGTTTCTATGCCGAGTATTTTGAGTCCACCGACGTGGAGATGACTGAGGAAACCCTGGAGGCGATGGCGACGATTCCCGAGCAACAGTCCCGCTATGATGACGTGCTGGCTACGTCCACCCAGGAGATGCGGTGGAAGCCCTCCACCCTCCACGATGAACCGGAGGTTCGATCGGCGCTGGATCCGATCTTCAACGGCACGGCTCACACCATCCAGGGTTATGGCGTCGCAGATCCCGACTGGCATATCGAACACACCGCCGAGGGAGCCCCGGTGTCGCGGTTTCACAATGGGGCGGCGCTCACGCAGCACTCCGACGAGGGTTTTTGTCGGATCTACAACTATCAGGCCGTCGGTGAGTTCGACGGCACCGGCTATACGCAGGCAAGGATTCGAATGAATCTGGATCGGGAGATATATTTTCTGACCGCCTGCCCCTGAACGCTTGATTCGACTGGTGGCTGGGGGGCCACCAGACACTAGTGGTGCTCGACAGAAGTCTTAAACCACTCTTCGCCGGTCCTGAACGACGATCTCTTTGCCGTCCGCAAACTCACTAATTTGGGGGATCGAGCTGACTTTTTTGACTTCGGTCAGCTCTGATAGACCTCCGCTGCGTCGTAGGCCCAGAGTCTGCGTTGTTGCTTCTCAACCATCAGGGGGGACAATAGGCGAGTGGACCACTCGCGAAGGCGGACGACCAGGGGATTTGAGGCCTGGCCCAGTGTTCCAAAACGTCTGGACTTCTTTTGAAGGTCCGTGGTTCGCGGGCGTCGCAGTTGTTCATAGCGGCGCAGGGCGGTGGGAATGTCGTCGATCTCGCCGAGGCAGACGGCGAGCATGTGGGCATCTTCGATGGCAGAACAGGCGCCCTGGCCGAGGTTGGGGGCCATGGGATGGGCGGCGTCACCGAGGAGGGTGACGGCTTTGGTGCCCCAGCGGCGAAGTGGAGGGCGGTCGCAAATATCGTTTCGCAAAATCCGGGCAGCCGGCGTGGCCTCGATCATGGCCGTAAAATAGGGAGGAAAATCGGAGTATACGTCCAGAAGTTCGCCGCGGACGGTGGAAGGATCGTCGCGTTGGCCCTCGGGGGCGTCACAGGTGGCCCACCAGTAGACTCGCTCGTCATCGATATAACCCATGCCGGCGCGTAGCCCCCGGCCCTGGATTTCCTCGAGGCGACGAAACGGGAAGTCTGGATGTTCAAAGGGGTCGGTGATGCCTCGCCAGCAGGTGTAGCCATGATAACGCAGCGGATCAGCATCATCACCGACGAGCTGGGCGCGCACCACGGATCGGATGCCGTCGGCGCCGATAAGCGCACGGCCTTCAATGCGGCGGCCGTCGTCGGTGATGGCGCAGGCGCCGTCGTCGTCGACTTCAAAGCCGGCAACAGGCGAAGACAGAAGTACGCGCTCCGTGCCGAGGGCATCGTAGAGCACACGCTGGAGGGCGGCACGGTGGATCATCCGGCAGGGACCGGCGAAATCATTACTATCGACGTCACCCTCGAAGATCGTGTGTCCTCTTGAGGAGGTGATCACGAAGTGAGTCATCGGCGCGCTGACAGCGTCGAGTTCGTTGCCCAGTTCGAGTTCGTTGTAGTGGACATTCGAGGCGTTGGGAGCAAGCAGGATGCCGGCACCCACCTCGCAAACTTCGTCGATACGTTCCACCAATTGGACATCGAAGCCGGCGTTGCGAAGGCACAGTCCGGCGGAAAGCCCGCCAATTCCAGCACCGGCGATGACAATCTGGTCATTTGTGCTCATAACAGCTCCCTTTTCGCAGTCTGAGCGAATACGATAGTCGGGAGTGAGGTCAGAAAATAGGAGGCAAGTTGTCGCGGGAGGTGGAATGACCGCCGATGGTCGATGACGGTATGGGTTTGACGAGAATACCGGCCGGCTGCCCGCGGCGATCACCGGCCTTGCACTGGCAGCCGACGGGTAGATGGCCTACAATCGCCCCGATTCGTGGCCCTTCAGTGCAACCCGTGGTCTCAGGATTAAGACGTGCGCCCCTTCGCTCTCGCCGGCAGATCTTTCGTCGTCGCCCGGGTGATTACCGTCGGTGCCTTCGTCTGCGCCGGGGGCGACCACGATGGGTCGATGATGCCCTCCCGACAAAAAAGGCGACCATGACCGAGTCCGAACTATCTGCAACTTCTGATACCGATGCTCTGGTCGTCGTCCGGGGACTCACCAAGCTTTACGGCGATTTTACGGCCGTCGATCGCATCGACCTGACCGTACCCGAGGGCCAGGTCTTCGGCGTTCTGGGCCCAAATGGCGCCGGAAAGACGACGACGATGCGCATGATCACCGGTCTTATCGAACCCACGGAGGGATCGATCGTCATCGACGACTTTGACCTCGCCGAAGAGACCGTAGAGGCCAAGAAAGTCACGGGATTTATCCCCGACAGACCCTATGTCTACGACAAATTAACGGCCTTTGAATATCTGCGCTTTATCGGCGGCCTCTACGATATGTCGCACAGCGCGATCGCCGATCGAATCGACGAATTATTGACCCTCTTCGAGCTTCGAGAGTGGAGCTCGAGTCTCATCGAAAGCTTTTCTCACGGCATGAAGCAGCGCCTGGTCTTTGCCGGCGCCTTATTACCTGAACCCCGGCTATTGGTCATCGACGAGCCCATGGTGGGCCTCGACCCGAAGGGCCACCACCTGGTCAAAACGCTATTTCGCTCTCTCGTCGAAGAAGAGGCGATGTCGATTCTTCTCTCCACCCATACTCTCGAGGTCGCCGAAGAGGTCTGCGACCAGATCGTGATCATAAATCACGGGCGCATCATCGCCCGGGGCACCCTCGGCGAGCTTCGCCTGGAATCGGGAGAAACGGACGGAAACCTGGAGCAGGTCTTTTTGCGAATCACCGAGGAATCCGAAGACGAGCGCGACGCCTCGGTGGCCCGCCGCTTCGGCCGCGACGACGAACCTGCCGAGGAAGCATCGTGATCGTCGAACTCCTCACCATTAAGCTGCGAGCCGCCCGCGGTGCGCTTCGCTCGCGCGAGGGGCGGCTTCGAATTCCGGCCTTCGCGGCGATGAGCCTTATCTTCGCCTTTTTGCTCTACGGCTCCGGTGACTTCATCGTCAGCCACGCCATGGAAATTGAGTTGGTCGGCGAGCTGCTGGTCCATCGCCTGCTGACCATCATGGTGCTGGTCTTTTTTGCGCTCTTGCTATTTTCCAACGTGGTCACCGCGTTCAGCACCTTCTATCTGGCCGACGATCTCGAATTTTTAATGGGCCAGCCAATCCCGACGGACCATCTTTTTTCGTCGCGCTTTGTGGAGTCCATGGTCCAGTCGTCCTGGATTCTGGCCCTCTTCGGCATGCCCCTTTTTGTCGCCATCGGCGTTCAGATGGGCGCCCCGCTCTACTATTACCCCTTGCTGGTGGTGGTGCTGCTTCCCTTCGTGGCCATCCCGACCGCGCTGGCGACCATCTTTGCGCTCTTCGTCACCAATATCATCGCCGCCAACCGCACCCGAGATGCGGCTCTATTTTTCGGGCTTATCGCCTTTACGGTGCTCTTCGTCATCATCCGCTCCATCGAACCGGAGCGGCTGTTGAACCCGGACTCCTTCGACTCCATCGGCGAGTTGATGCAGCTTTTGACGATGCCGACGACGTCCTATCTGCCCTACGACTGGGTGGTCAATATTTTAACCCCCGTGCTCTTTGAGCTGGACGCCCCCGTCGGATGGTCGGTGCTGCTTTTATTCAGCACGCCGATCGCCCTGTATTTCATCGCCGCCTGGCTTCACCGTCCGCTTTATTTCCGTGGCTACTCCAACGCCCAGGAGGGCCGCCACGGAGGTGGAATCATGATCCTTGTCCGCAACTGGATCATGGAGCGAACCCGGACTA
>SKQC01000073.1 GCA_007119175.1 Myxococcales bacterium
CGATGGGGGAGAGGCTGACCCAGGAGACGAAGAAGACCAAGGGATCGCCGATTGAGGCCATCCGACCGGGCGTCTACAAATTGAGTGAAGACGTCGAAAAGAAGTTTAAAAAAGAGGGGCGCGACCGAAAGCCGCTCGGAAAAAAGAAGAAGAAAAAGAAGAAAAAAGACACGTCGAAGTCCAACGGTCGAAACGGCAAGGCCGCCAGGAGCCGAAGCAAAGATAAAAACGACCGCCAGTCCAAGAAAAAAGGCGGCTCTCGACGCCGGCGGCGCCGTTCAAAGAGCCGCAAAAACGGTCGGGACGACAAAAAGAGTCGCCGCCGAAAGCGGGGCCAGTCCAAGAACAAGGGCCGCGACAAAAAGCGCAATGGCAAAAGCAGCAAGAGCGGATCGTCGCGCCGACGTGGACGCAATCGCAACCGAAAGAAAAATAAGCGCAAGGGCAAGAGCAACCGCAAGAACCGAAAGCAGCGCAAGCCCTCGAAGACGGATCGCCATCTTAAGGAAGGCCCGGTGCGCATCGACGCCATCGCCCAGGCCGCCCATACGGTGCTGGACGACAACAACAATCGCCCCATGAAGATCGACGACCTCGCCGACGAGATCTTCGATCGAAAGCTGGTCAAATTTCACACCCACGACGCCTCGGCAACCGTGCAGGCGGCGATGGCCGGTGATAATCAGCTTCGCAAAAAGTGGGGCAATCGACCGCTTTTTATTCAATACGATCGCAATCGTTGGGGTCTGACCAAGTGGGGCCTCTCGGAGTCCTCGGTGGAGCGCGAGCAGTCCATTTTGAGCCTGGGCGAAGAGATCCGGCAGGACGCCGTAGAGACCCTCGGCGATGCCCTGACTGACATCAAGCCGGAGGCCGTCGAGCATCTGGCGCTGACCCTTCTGGAGCGACTGGATTACCGAGACGTCAAAGTCTCGAAGCGCTCCTCTGACGGAGACGTCTTTTTCACCAGTGACTGGCGCCAGGGACTGGCCGATGTGCGAGTATGCATTCAGGTCATCGGCGACAGCGATATGGAGCTCTCCGACGATATCGTCACCGAGTTGCGCGGCACCCTGCACCACTACTCGGCGAGCGAGGGAGTCATCATTCACCTCGGCGAAATCGACGATGACGCCGTCGAGGAAAGCCGCGAAGAAAAGCTGGCTCCGATCACCCTGATCGACCGCGACACATTCGTGGAATTGCTCATCAAGCACGGCATCGGCGTGCGCACCTACCAGGCGCCGATCACCATGGTGGACACCGCCTTTATCGACGCTCTCGCATCGGCATGAAGCTATTGCGTCCCGGCCTTGTGCCGTATGGACAGGCGCTGGCGTGGCAACTCGAGCTGCGCCGGCGCCTCCAGCAGGACTCTGCAGGCGCGGTTGGCACCCTGATCTGCCTTCAGCATCCGCCTGTGGTCACCCTGGGGAAACGAGGTCGACTCGACGATATCTTCGGCCTCGAGGCGCTTCGCGAACGGGGCACCGAATTTTTCAAGATCGACCGCGGCGGCGAGGCCACCTACCACGGCCCGGGCCAATTGGTGATCTATCCAATCGTCAAATTAGACAATCTGGGAATCGGCGTCGTCGACCTCATACGAGGGCTGGCCGGCTGTCTCTCGGAGACGCTCGCTGAATTCGACGTACAGGCCGCCTACGACCCCGACCACCCCGGTCTGTGGACTGTGGGCGAACCACTTCGGCGCAAGATCGCCAGCGTCGGCATGCGCGTCTCCGGCGGGGTCAGCACTCACGGAGCGGCGATAAACCTCACCAACGATCTGAGCCCTTTTGCGCTATTCGTTCCCTGTGGAATGCCGGACAGCCCCATGGCCCGCCTGGCAGACTGCACCGACGACGCCGTCGATATCGACGACTTCACAGATCGCTTTCTGGAGCATTTCAGTGAATTTCTGGAGCTAGAGTTCGAGCCCCATGAAATGAAACCGCCACCGCGCGAGGAGTGGGCCGCGCCGATGCCGGTTTGAGCGCATCAAACCGAGCCGCAAAGTACCGGCTTTCGGCGCATCATAGCGACGCCTATGAACGCGAGCACGACGATCCATCCCGTCGACTGGCCACCAACTGCTGTGCAGCGGCTCGACGCCTCTTCATCGTCCTGAGCGCCTTCTGCTTCCAACTCTTCGGCCGCCTCCTCCATGGTCGTCCCGTCCCCGTCGTCGCCGAGGGTGGCGATGACCTCGTGGAACTCGTCGTGAGCAGCGGCTAATTTTTCAGCGGGCACGCCGGCGAATTCACCGGTCGCCGCCGCTTCGGAGCGATTTCCCGCCAGATCGATGGCCCACACCGACAATTTCGCCTCCACCGTCACCGGCAAGGTCGGCTCGGAGTGATGACATAGGTCGGTCCGCCCGCCGAGTTCGACCTCGATTTCCTCTCCGCCGGCCTGGTCTGTATGGGGAGTGACCAGAATTTGTGCCGACTCTTGCTCGCCGCCGTCTTCCCACTGAAATTCCACCAGATAGCGCATATTTTCCGGTGTCGTATGCTCGTCGCTGCCGGCCGGGAAGCGCACCGTCCAGTGCCGGAACATGACCGGAAATTCCTCGTAGACCATCAGCTCCAGCGACGCCTCTACATCGCCCTCGCCCATCGTCGGCGGCTCTTCATCGATGCTCGCCGACTCGTCGATGACGAACGATGCGCTTTGTCCCTCACCGATATGCCAATCGTAGCTACCGGCGGCGGCCTCCTCGAGGCGCACTCCGCGATAGGACTCGGCATCGAGCTCCACCGACCCGACGTCCGCCGAGCCCGAGACCTCGGCATCGGCGCTCGTCGCCTCCGAGATTCCCCCGTAGACCACATTTCCGCTATAGGTCAGCCAGGGATTGGCAACCTCGATCTGCGCACCATCGCGCGGAATCTGCTGTAATTGATCGGAGCAGTCGGGCTCCTCATCGGCGGCGGCCACACCGGCCGAAAAGAAACCAATACCGACGACCAGAGCACCGGCGAGTTGCGAAATCTTAAAACTGCTCAACTTCATGGACCTCTCCATCGCAGAATAAATCCTGCCACGCTCACTTTCCCCGTCTTTTATCACGACCGAGTCGAAGCAACACGGGTCACTTCGTCGCACCCCAGATTCTCGCAAAAACCAGCTCACCAGCCGATGCGCTCGCGGTGGGTATTCCACTGCGAATTGTCGAATTCGAATAACACGCTGTCGGCGCCGTCCTCGATGGCGACCGTGACGTCGACAAGCCCCTCTTCGTCGGTGGCGACCACGTCGGCTTCGCCTCCGTCAATGACGGAAACCTCGATCTCGTCGACGCCCATACTCTCCTCGACATCCTCGGTGGCCCGGTCGATGACGCGCAGCGAGAAGGTAATTTCGTCGCCTTCTTCTGTGATCTCGTCGACCTCAACGGCGAGTTCTTTGAAATAATAAAACCAGCCGTGAGAGCGGAAGTTCACGCCGGCCTGCGAGAGTCCTCGCGAGCGCGACGACGAGCGACTCATATCCTGCAATTCCATACCGTGGTCGCTGGTCAAGATCACCATCGTAGAATCGTCGATCTCGAGATAGTCCAAAACCTCGAGCATGATCCTCATGCGCTGGTTAACACGCGAGATGACCTCATAGCGCTCGTAGTCGCCATGCGGTCCGTGAGCGTGCCCTGCGCTGTCTGTGGACCCGAAGTTGACGATGGAAAATTTTGGCACTGGAAGCCCATCTTCACCGCGGCGAATGCCGTCCTGATACAACTCGGCAAAGGTCTGAAGGCTGCCGTTGTCCATCACTCCCGTATAATCCTGTATATCGGCGGGCGGCGGCTCAAAAAACTCACCGCCGATCTCGATATCGTCGGCCTCGTCGGGCATCGAAAACCCGCCGGGATGTCGTCGCTCTAAAGTGGCCAACTCCGCCCCGCGGCTCGACGGGTCATTGATGCTCGCCGACAGCACATCGTCCTCCAGATCACCGTAGGTGCGCACGATGGCCTCGTGGATGGTCTCCACGGGCAGATTCGGGTGTGCGCTACCCATCAGATGCTCCGTCTCAAAGAGCTCTCGGATGGGTCTCGCCTCCGCCGATTGCTCGCGCACCCAAAATGAGTTGTCCACGACACCGTGGTGGCCGCCCCAGGCGCCGGCGCCGACAGTATTATGCCCGGGATAGGTATTGGACGGAAAATTGGAGATCGATCCGTGTCGATAGGCCAGACCGGAGGCGAAGAACTCGCGGTAGGCGTCAATTTCGTACTCCGATTCATCGGCGAATGCCTGATATAAAAGCTCCGCATTGGTCAGACCATCATTGATGATCACCACGACCTGTTCGGCGACGGGCTCGCCATCTTCAATTGCGTCGAGCGCATCGTCGGTAAAAACCTCGTCGAGCACTCGGCCGTCCTGCCAGCTCAGATAAACGTCGTCGCTCAGCCGCATCTCGGGATTGACGCCGGTGGTCTGCTCGACGCCGAGCGCGGCGGCCACGGTGGGAGCAATATCGACCTGGCGGATGGCGTCTTCCAATAGCAACGTCTCCGCTCCGTCCCCCATGGTCTCTACTGCCGCCGCTCCATCCTCGCCGTCGGCAGCGCTGCGAATCCCGGGACCGAATATAACCATCGGCGAGCGGCTCTGCAGCGCCCCCAGATTTCCGTGCGTGCCGAATCCGCCGGTGGACCATGAGGCGGGGATGATCATCAAATCGCCGGTGCGCGGATCGTCGAAATTCTGAACAATCCGCTCCATGGCGTAGGGATAGTGCATATCGTCGGTGGGCACGAAACCGAGGCGCGGATCGCCGGCCCCGTAGCCATAATCATCGTAGGTCACGCCTTCGGGATTGATCCCGGTGGCCAAAAACTCCTCGTAGCTCGATAGAGCCGTGGGATCCGTATTGGCCAGCGGATTGGCGCCGGTCTGATCGATAACCTCGAACCTCGGCGCCATCCCGTCGTCGCCGGCCTCGCGGGTAAATCGAATCATTCCCTCGTCGACCGCTCCGCCGCTATAGACCTCGTAATGCACCTCGCCGCCGTCCTGGCGCCGAGCCGTGGCGACCATCGCCACGTGCTCGTCATCGCGAAATTCGGGAAGCGCCATCAGGAAAAGCTCGGCCTGCCTGGCGTCGATTCCCTGCTGCTCCCAGTTGAGATAGGGAATCACCGAATCTCCTATCTCCAACCCATCCGGACAGCACGGCTCTTCGACCCGCGGCTCAATGGGAATCCGCTCTTCTGAGGCGTCCATAAAGCCGTCGACGTTGACCCGATGGCCGGTCAATTCCAATTCGATGAGAATCTGACCCGTATCGTCGGGATCGAGAAGATCCATGGCCTGTTCTCGGGAGATTGGAATTTGCTCGCGCACGGCATCCAGGAGATCGTCGATGCCCTCATCACTCATCACGCCGCTCAAAACGACATCGTCGAGCAAAAATAGGTCGGGGTCGAATACACCGACCAATTCCACCTCTTCGACGTGTAAACTCAGGCCTTCGGTGAGCGACGAAAAACCGCTCAGGTCGATCTCCATCTCTTCCGCTGAAGCGACCAATTCGTATTCGACGGACTCCCCGTCGAGGCGAGCCTGAAATTGGCAGGTATCGGCGTTGATCGAGCCATAATACATGGCGTAGATATCTTCTTCGGTCCCCGGCGTTTCGTCGAAACCAAAATCAGTGCGCTCGCCGACGCCGCCGATGATCTCGAGTGTGTCGGCCGTGCCGTCGGTGAGGCCGTCGGCGAATAAAATCAGCGGCGGGACATCATCGATATAGCCCTGTGCGAGAGGCGCCACAGCGGAGGGCTCATTGAGGGTATGAGCCTGCAGCGCGTAGGAGTCGCCGTCGGGAAGCTCAAATACCAGCTCGCATTCCTCGTCGCCCACGTCTGCGTCCCCACCGAATTCAACGTCGGGGATAT
This sequence comes from Myxococcales bacterium, assembly GCA_007119175.1. Classification (GTDB taxonomy): domain Bacteria; phylum Myxococcota_A; class Bradymonadia; order Bradymonadales; family Bradymonadaceae; genus SLJM01. The sequence continues at coordinate 5,909 of SKQC01000073.1, forward strand.
CGGCCTCGGCGACATCGGGAATATCGATCGGCGGAAACGAGTCGTTCTCGCCGGCCTCGTCCTCCGTACATCCGGCCA
>SKQC01000052.1 GCA_007119175.1 Myxococcales bacterium
GAATAACCACCCCGCTTTTCGTGGAAAGCAGCCCACCTATGTCTCGCTTTACTCGACATTTCCCCCGGTGGTGGAGGGGGTTCGTGCCGTAATTCACCGCTTGCACTGTAAAATAGGTGGTGGTAACACACCGCTCGTTCGCCACTGAACGAAAGCTTATGTGGCGATTTTGGGCCCGTAGCTCAACTGGATAGAGCGACGGTCTACGGAACCGTAGGTTGGAGGTTCGAGTCCTTTCGGGCCCGCTGGTGTCGCGGCGTCAGCTATTCTGGCGCCGCGACACCGATATATCCCCCACGATGATACTGACGCTCTCCGCCGTATCGAGAGCGTTTCTTTTTTGCCTTTCGCACAGCTCATGGACGACGATCACCATTATATGAGCGAGGCCCTCAAACGGGCTCGGCAGGCTGCAGACGAAGGCGAGGTTCCCGTGGGCGCCATCGTCGTCTGCGACGGCGAGATTATCGCCGACGGGTTTAATCGCCGAGAGACCTGGCAGGATCCGACGGCGCACGCCGAATTGATCGCCGTGAGGCGAGCGGCCGAGGAACTCGGCAGTTGGCGACTATGCGATTGCACCGTCTATGTCACCCTGGAGCCCTGTCCGATGTGTGCGGGAATGCTGGTCAATGCCCGGGTCGATCGGCTCGTTTTCGGAGCCAGTGATCCCAAGGCGGGAGCCGTGCGCTCCTTATTCGCACTGAGCGAAGATCCGCGCCTTAATCACCGGCTGGAGGTCCGGCAGGGTGTAAAGGCCGATGAATGTGGTGAGATATTGACCAATTTTTTTCGCGCCATTCGCAAGGCGCGCCGAAGTGATGATGATGAGCACGACGAACGACCCCTGAGGAGGGGTGGCCGAGTGGACGAAGGCGCCTGATTCGAAATCAGGTGTACCCTTACGGGTACCGTGGGTTCGAATCCCACCCCCTCCGTTAAATGGTTCCCCGACGGGAACTCAACGATGTGCTGGAGAGATGGCCGAGTGGTTGAAGGCGCACGCTTGGAAAGCGTGTATACGTTTACGCGTATCGAGGGTTCGAATCCCTCTCTCTCCGCTTTTTGCGGCTCCCGATTTTTCGGGGGCCGTTTTTTTTTGTTCGGGTTTGCTTAACACCTGGTGCCCCCATCGTGGAACAACTGCGAACCGCAAAGAACGCAAAGATACCGTCTTGGAGAGAAAAGCGTTCAGCCCCCGGGGCCCGCGGTCAGCCTGGCCGCCTTTTCGGGCTACTAGCCCGAACCGTTGAGGCGTAGTGGCGCATGCATTCGTCACCCGGCTGAACGCCTACCTCGGAGTGACCGTGACCCTTGTCACTTTCTTAAGAGGATTGCGTCTACGCCAGCGTTGAGCAAACCCGGGTTGGCGCTTAGCTTTGTCTGAGAAAGCAAACGCGTTCAGCTACAAGGTGAGGGGATGAGGAATTTCGCGGGACGAAGATTTCGCCTTGGTGTCATCATCGCCGCTGTGTCTGGCGTGTTGTCGGCACTGATAGTCGTCAGCTCACTGGCGGCTAATTCGGTCGATACGTCGTTGAGCGATGCGGACCGCGACGTCATCGAGGGGCTCGATATCAACGATGTCTGTGGCGAGATGCACGGTTTTGACGACCAGCTCAACTGTATTCAGCGCGGGCAGGCCGTGATGGATGGGACCTATCCGGATACGAATGATTCTTTTGAAAAGGGGATCACCAGTCACGAATTATCGGATTTCCACGAGCGGGGCTTTGGCCCGTGCTATGATCGGGCGTTATTACTGGAGAAACTCTTTGCGTATTACGGGCTTGAGACGCGGCGAGTGGCGATCTACGAAAAGCAGAGATTTCCCTGGGATTATCTAATGCCCGGGATCCGAAGTCATGCTCTCTCGGAGGTCAATACCGAGCGGGGATGGATGGTCGTCGATTCCGTCAGCCCCGTGGTGGGAGTCGACGAAGAAGGCGAGGTGTATTCGATTCGCGATATACGCGACGGGATGCAAAATGGCGAGGTCGACGATGAGACCTTCGGGGTGGCCGTCCCGGGGGATTTTTTCGACGGTCAATTTGCCTTCGCCTACGGCGTGTATTCACGGCACGGCCATTTTTTCGATCCTCACTTGCCGGTGCCAGAGGTGAAATGGACTGATTTTCGGCTGTGGTGAGATAGTAAAGCAATAATTAGGAAATTCGATCTCTGGGGGGCGAAACTTTGGTGGAAGCACTGATCTGTGCCGGTGTGATTGCGCTGGGATTAATGGTGGTGGCGATCGGTCAATCCACGGTCCCTAAATCCGACCGACCCTATATCTGGGCCTGTTTTCTGGGGCACGTGGTCTCGGCTTTTGCCCTGCTGCTGCTTACCTATCATTTTTTCGGTCACGGCGATGTCCAGCATTATTATAACTACGGCGATCAGCTCGCCGAATATATCCGTCGTGAGCCGATGCGCTGGGGACCGGAGGTCCTGCTTCTCATCTTGCAACAAGATGCCGATCTTCCGATTCACATCTTCGGTACCGAGGGATCGTCGACGACCAGCATCATCGGGGTGACGGCCTTTGTGATGATCCTGACGGCGTCGTCAGAATACGCCACGGGTCTGCTGATGAGCTTCTGGGCGTTTAGCGGCCAGTGGGCGCTCTATGCGACATTTCGCAATCACTTTCCCGAGAAATATCGAAAGCGGGTGATGATAGCGACGCTATTGATGCCCTCGGCAGTGTTCTGGAGCAGCGGAGTGGTCAAAGAGGCCATCGCCCTCGCCGGATTGGGATGGATCGTATGGGGACTTCACCGCTGGATATATAACCGCAGGCGGCTGGTGGCATTTGCCTGGATTTTCTTCGGTGGCGTCACGGTGGCGATCTCCAAGAGCTATATTTTATTTCCCATGGCCGCCGGTGCCGGAATCTGGGCTTTCTGGCGGCGAAGTATGGCCACCAGGGGGTCGGCGGCCATCGCCACGAAACCGGTTTATCTGGCGGGCGCCGCCGTGGTCGCCGTGGTGGGAATGCTGGCTCTGGGCGAGGTATTTCCCCGCTATTCCATCGATTCCCTTGCCGAGGAGACGGCCAATCTGCAGTACCAGGGGGAGCGCGTGGAGGGGGGATCGTCGTATTCGATGGGAAATCCCGATGAGACAAGCCTCGCCGGGCAACTCGCCTTTACGCCAGTGGCCCTGACGGCAGCGCTATTTCGGCCATTTATCTTCGAGGCCCACAATCCGGTGGCTCTCGTAAATACTTTGGAGACGACGATCATCCTCTATTTGTGGATCAAGATCCTCTGGATCCGAGGGATTCGCGGAGCGTGGCAGGTCATACAGTCGTCGCCGCCACTGATGTTCTGCCTGGTCTTCGTATTGCTCTTTGGACTGGGAGTGGGACTGGGAACCACCAATCTGGGGACATTGTCGCGATATCGGGTACCCATGATGCCTCTATACGGACTGATATTATTGATGCTGTATCCCCGCAAAGAATCGTAGAGAGCGCTGAGATCCGCTTCCATGGCTCAGATTCGAAGTATTGATCCTGGGAATGATCTCGGTTGTCGACGGTTATTATTAACCGCGGGTTGACGACCATATGGCTCGTCCCCATAATGCTTGGGCTCGTTCGACCCCTGAGCGGTCAGCGCGACCACTGGCCTGGCACCCCGTCAGGTCCGGGAGGAAGCAGCGGACCAGGTACAGGGTGTGCGCTGACCGCTCGAGGGTCGAATGAAGATTGAAAAAGCCCGCAGCCCAAAAAGGCTGCGGGCTTTTTTTATTTCTTGTCCACCGCGGCATTTTTATCACCGGATTAGCGCAATTGTCTTGCGGCACAGTTTTTGGATAATGATTTATCGTCCAATATTCGGCGTGGCTTCGATCGTTGATTAGACAATTTGGTTAGATAATGGCGGAGATGATTGGCCGTGGAATGGATCATAGTATTCCTCGTTTTTATTGTCATAGCAGTGTTCACCTTCGTCCTTCCGGTGGCAGTGATCGGCGGGATCGGGTTTGCGATCGTAAAGAGTGCGGGAAATACCTCCTACGATTATCCTGGCTGGCAGGAGGCGGCCGAGGAGTTGGGCCTCGACTATGATTCGGGAAGTTGGAGCTCCTACCCATCGATCGCCGGCGATATGGAAGGCGTGGAGGTCGAAATTCGCGTCAATCAAAAGGGCGGAAGCCGGCACACCCTGGGCACGGCCTATACCGCCAGATTGGGTGAGCCCTGGCAATACGGCCAGAGACTCGTGACGCGAGGTTTCTTCGACGACCTCACAAGTCTCGTCGAAGGCGAAGAAGTTAGGATTGAACATCCGGCCTTCGATGAGGTTTACCGACTCAGCGGAAGGCCGAGTCAGGAACTACAGACATTTCTCAATCAGCAGCCCACGGCGGATTGCTTTTTGGCGTTGGCAGAGGATTTTGAAAGGGTCTGGGTTGCCAATCGGGAGTTGAGGCTGGAGGCATCGGCGCGGGTGAGGGACAAAGACGTCCTTGTCCGCAATATCCGAACTCTTGCCGCCGCCGTGAAGGAGTTGGAGGGTATCTTTCACCGCGGAACCGGTGTCGTGGAAACCACGCCGGATGGCGACGATGTGGCAAACGATCCCGACGACGTGGCAAACGATTTCGACGACGTGGCAAACGAGCCCGACGACGTCGCCACTGCCGATGATGATGGTGGATTTTCCAATGTAGCGTGGTGAGCCAACACCACCGATCTCGTTGACCTGTCTTACCTTTCGGTGGTATTCCCGGTGCTCGGTGATGGAAGCAGGAAGCCGGTGAAATTCCGGCGCTGCCCCCGCAACTGTAAACGGCGATGAACTCGTAGAACTGCCACTGGGCCGAGGCCCGGGAAGGCGACGAGCGAAGATGACCCGTTGATAGCCAGGATATTGCCCCATCACCTCAATTCGCATTTGTCGCTTCGGGTCGGAAGCGAGCGAAGCGCCACGCGCGAGCTCTTTGTCGCCGTAGTCCTTCCCTTTCTCGATCTCTGATCCCGGGCGATCTTTCTTTCTGGATTCGAGGAGATCGATTCATGCATTCAATGACATCAAGAGTACTCATCTGTCTGATCGCGGCTCTTTTTATGGCTACGGGGACAGTGGCCTGTGGAGACGATGATTTTGCGGAAAATCAAGAGCCGACTAATCAGCAAAATGGCGATAATTACGACAATCAGGAAACCGAAGACGACGAGATAGAAGTCGCCGGAGAGTGGCAGAATCAATTCGGCGGCACCGAGGTTATCGACGAAGAGATGTGGGATTTTATGTATCTCATCGACTTCGATAACGACGAGCGTTGGGCGATAACCCAGAATCCAGATGATGATGAGCATAATCCCGATGCCTATAGCCGCATCCATTGGCTACCCATTGAGGACGACGTATTTCACTATTGCATGGTCGATTTTGGCCTCGATACCGAAGACGAGGCGCGTGAATCCGAAGCGAGTGCCGACGAAGAAGATCTCGACGAGGGATGCGGCGAATTTGCGTGGTCGGAGCTGACTCGACAATGAACGACGATATCATTTCTATCGGACGCCGCCGGCCGGTTTTCTACTGGCTGGCGGCGTGTGCCGTCATCGCCGCTTCGGGCTGTGTGGAGGACGAGGAATTACCCTATGCCACGGAGGTCGTCTCTTTTGAGCCCGGCGAGGGAGCCGGCTTCGGTGCCGACGAGATGCCCGATGTAGTCCTGGGCCCGCCGGATGGGCGGGGGACCACGTCGGCGAGCCTGGACGTGGTCAGTCTGGGGGATGGAGGCGAGATCGTGGTCGCCTTTGGTGAGCGCGAGATCGTCGACGGCGACGGAGACGACTTTGTGGTTTTCGAAAATCCCTTCTGGCCTGCCGGAGATGCCGAGCAGGTCTATGCCGAACTCGGCGAGGTGGCGGTGAGCCGCGACGGGGAGCAATGGCACAGCTTTTCCTGCGATTTTGGCGTCGACGATCC
>SKQC01000404.1 GCA_007119175.1 Myxococcales bacterium
AGGAGGGTGTCCTCGGTCCGGCGCGTCACCGGCCCGCGTCACCGGCTTCGGATCGCCAGTTCGGATCATCGGCTCCTACCTGCCTCGTAGAGGTTAGTCGTCCGGCGAGTGGCCGGGGGGAATCCTCAAGCCTCACCAGTGTGACGATCAAGGTAATTCACTGGACGCACGAGCCGCCGCGTGAGACTTGCTCGTCGAGGTCTCTCTTCGTTTTGAGATCGCCGGGCGATGTCGACATTTTCGTTAAAAGGCGGATACGTGAGAGGTCGGCATGTCGACAGGTGCGTCATTCTGGGATCGCAAATATGGGCGCCGGGGATTCGTCTACGGCACGGAGCCCAGCCGCTTTCTGGTCGAGCAGGCCTCGGGCCGCCTCGAAGCGGGCGAGGAGGTCCTGACGCTCGGCGAGGGAGAAGGGCGAAACGCCGTCTGGCTCGCCGGGCAGGGATACGCGGTCACAGCGGTGGACTACTCCCGTCCGGCCCTGGAGAAATGTCACCGCCTGGCGCGAAGCAAGGGCGTCGAAGTGCGTTCCTATCTATCGGACGTCATGGATTTCGAGTTGGAAGACGCACGGTGGGACGCCGTGGTGCTCCTCCATATGCACCTGCCTCCCGGAAAACGCCGGATGCTGCATCGGCGCATCGTCAACGCCCTTCGCCCCGGGGGGCATTTGTTTTTGGAAGCCCTTCGCTGCGATCAATTCGGCCGACGGTCAGGTGGCCCCGAACGGCGGGAGCTCTTCTACAGCGCCAAAACCCTGCGCCGCGACTTCCAGGAGTTGGTCATCTGCCGCATGGTCGAAGAAGACCGGTTCATCGAGTCCGGCGAGCATCGCGGCTGGACGAGCGTCATCAATCTCATCGCTCGAAAATGATGGACCTGGCGCGCGAGCTTTGATGTCCTATTCGATCACGCAACGCAGGCACCGCACCTCCGCATACCCTGGTGCGAGGGCATTCCTGCCATGGCGTCGCGCAAGCGACGAACACTCCAGGCCCACCGAAACCCGGTTTCGCCACAACCTTTGTCGCCCCTCGTTTGTCGACTGCATGAGGTCGTTCTTATTCAACCGCGCTACAATACGTGAGATTTTTACGGGTCTTATTTAAGAAAATCGCAAAAAACTTAAATAAGGGGCGTGACTTCTTCCCTTGTTGAAGTGAAATTGTATATGGACGTTGCAGGGACATCCTCGTTAATTTCTGGAGAAAGAACGGTGCGAGCAGGGCATTTCGAAAAACAATCGGAGGGATTCGAGGTGTTCATTCCGCCGAGGACTCCAGGATCTCGTTGATAGAGGACCGGGCCGGTTATGATCTAGAATACGTCCAGGCGCTCTTCAGCCTGGCGCAACAGGACCCCGCCCCGATTTGATGCGATATCGTCGGCCGAAAACGCGATATCGATCGGAAATTGCGGGTGGCATTCGACCCAGGGCGTCGTGTTACCCTATCGTATGGTAAAGCGGGTGGCTGTGATGTGGAGATAGGATGAGAAGTAGTTAGATCCTGGAATGGTGTCTCACCGAGGCCGACGGGGGTGAGCCGGCGATTAATTACTGGAGATTTGCGATGAGTTGTATGAGGAAGCACTACCGGTTCTGGTTGATTGTGCTGGCGATGATGTTCTTGGTTGGGACTTCGAAGCCGCTCAACTACAAGCAGCTGACAGGTGAGACTGTGGAGGTCCCGGATGGGATTTCGATACTGGGAGAACCGGAGGCGAAGTTTGGCGAAAATGGCAATAACCAGGGATGCTTCTCAGAGCAGGTGCTCGATCTGGAGGTGGAATTGGAAGTGCGCAACGAGGGCGCGTCGCCGGTGATCATTGAGGAAGACGATGTGCGGATTTTCGTCGATGGTGAAGAAGAATCGATGAGCGAATATCAATATTCACGGACTGGAGTCCCCCGTGGCGCGGCATTTCGCGTCTACGAGATCGAGGGTGGGGAGGAGGCGAAAATCAACCTGGATTCGACGGCCTTTATGCCCTATGCGGCACTGGAGACCACCGCAAAGATCGAATTGTTCGTGCCGATCGGGAGTGACGAGTTGCGGATTGTCTTTGCGAATGTCGACGAGGCGGAGACGAAGACGTGGTGAAGCGGTTTTTCCAGTGGCGATGGCCTTACCGGGTTTTAGGGCCTGTCTGGAAATGCCAAAGATTCTCGACAGCTAGCATCTGAAACGCTCATCTCACTATGCACTTGTTTGTCTCCTATCTGGTATCTCGATAGTAAGCGTTCAGCCCCCGGGGTCCGCGGCCAGCCTGGCCGCATTTCGGGCCGTCAGCCCGACCCTTTCAGGGCGCTTTGGCGCATGACTTCGTCACCCCACTGAACGCTTACTCTCGATATATATGAAGTCCAATGCCACTTTACCTCCATCAGGAGAGCGTAGAGTTTTTCGCCCGGAAAAATCGACAAAATGAGACTCATCATCGAAGACAAACCTTCACGACGGCTGTCAATTTCGCTCTGCCTCCTGCTCATCGTCCTTTTCGCGACGGCCTGCACGCAGGAGTCGGTGACCGCCAACACCACCGCCGCAGAGGACACCGGGAACGGGGCCGCTGCGGACGTCAACTCACAACCTCCCGAAGTCGAAGTGCCCCCTGATGTCGGCGAGGACGTCGACCACCTCGATGCCACCGACGACCCTATTCCCAATCTGCCCGATACGGAGTCGGACACAGGTTCGGACGTCGGCACAGAAGAGCCGACGGACCAGTCGGTCGAGGTCCTGGTCATGTTCTTGGACACCGACTTCGAGTTGGGCAATCCCGTCGATATTCAGATCAACGGTACATGGTACGATTACCAGGGTCGCACGATCGACGATCCCATCTGGGATACCCATCTTGGTAACTCACGAGGTCATATCATCTCCCTCGACGAGCCCCTCGAAGAGGTGCAATTCGACCCCGACCAGCTCATCGTCGACGGCTTGAACAATCACGGCTTCGGCTTTTTTCTCTACCGGGTCCAAAAGCGTCACCCCGACACCGACTTGACCGTCATCGACACCGACCCCGACAGCGTCAACTACTGGGATACGGGGTACGATGGTTTCGACACGAGCTGGGTGCGCAATGGATTCAACGACACTTTTGCTCCTGATCCCCTTTTCTACGAGAGGACCTTCGTCGAAGAATTATCGGACTCCGGAAAGGTGATCATCTACATCGCCGGCCAGGGGCGCAATCACCCGGGCCTCGGCGACGATGAGCACCCGGTCGCCGACGACGACCCCAATGAGCCCGACCCCAACGAACCCGACCCCAACGAGCCCGATCCGACTGAGCCCGACGATCCCGACGATCCGGTGGATGTGTTGATCATGTTCTTGGACACCAACTTCGAGTTCACCACGCCCGTTGACATCCGCCTCAACGGCATCTGGTACGAATATTATGGCAAGACCATCGACGATCCGATTTGGGAGAGCAGTCTGCACAACGCTCGGGGCCATATTATCACCATCGACGGTCCTTTGACCGATGTCGAATTTAGCACCGACCAGATCCAGATTGATGGTCTGAACAACCACGGCTTCGGCTCTTTTAACTACAAAATCCTCAAACGCGACGCTGCCACGGATTTGACCAACCTCAATGCCGAGCCGGGAAATATCAACTATTGGGCTCATCACTACGACGGCATCTTGCTACTGCGTCATGGCTACAACGGCACCTATGCTCCCGATCCCTATTTCTATAACTATGACGTCCCCGTCCACTGGTCGGACAACAAGAAGGTGATCATTCACATCGGCGGTCACGGCTACAATCATGGCGCGTTCGGACCCGACGAGCATCCCGAGTGATTACTTTGTTTCCGGCTGCTCATCGAAGTGTCTCCCGCCAAGTCGGTGAGCGAGAGAAGAAGTCTTGCACTTCGACACTCAGATCCGCACCATAAATCGCGCTCATCAACCCTCGGGTGGTATTCCCGGTATTCCCGGAGACCGGGCGGTGATTTCGGCACCATGATTCTGACGCGTCCCGTCCACCGTGGTAGGTGGAAATGACGAGGTGAGATCTCTCAACTGAGCTGGATGTCGACACGTTCCGCCATGCAGCTCGTTTGTGTAAAGATCAATACCACAGCATCAGGTAGCGCGCAGATGTGTGCCGTGATGCGATTGAGTTCTGCGAGGTGGTCCTGCATGCTCGACAGGCAGAACAGGCCCTCGGAGCGGATGTCTCGAGAATGAACCGCAGCGACGCAGAAGAAGTATTTGCACTCATCGCCGACCTACAGGGCGATCTCCGCGATCGCATCGTCGTTGCTCGGTGGTGGCTGGTGTGGCTGCTCGTCGCCGTGCAGATTCCCGTCTCCAGCGGCCTGACCCAGTGGCTGATATGGAGTAATGAGCAGCAGTTGTGGCCCTACGCGGCGGTGTGGGCGGGTCAGGTGGCGGTGCTCTTCGCGACCATCAAGCTCGTGTTGCACCGTGCCGGCGGCTCGCGAACCCAGAGAGAGCGCTTCATTTGGTGGATCTGGAGTACTTTTTTGGCCCTGGCCTGTGCGGTGCCGCTCATCGGCCTCGCCAGGGGCCTCGAGCCCTTCGAACTCGCCCCGGTGATCGCTTTGCTCGCGGCGTTTGGGTTTGCCATTACCGGAGCGACCGTACATCGCCTCTTCTTCCTCGGCGCCGTCGCCTTCGCTGCCATCACGGCGGCCATGCTTTTCTTTCCGCGCTATGAGTTTCTGATCTACGGCGCCGGATGGACCGCCGTGCTTTGGGCGCTGGCCATTTCCTTTCGGCCAGCGACGGCCCGTGACGCCGACGAGGAGGGACGCGTCCTATGAGCACGCGCCGAATGCCCCTGGCCATGAGGGCGGCATTCCAGGATCTATTCCTGGTCACGTACGCCGTCGCCCCCGACGTCCTGGGACGGCTGTTGCCGCCGGCGATTCACCCCTGGGTGCACGGCGGCAGAAGCTATATCTCCATCGTCGTCGGAAACCTCCGCGGCATGGCCCCTCGGCCCATCCCGGAGACGTTTGGAACCAATTATTACCAGATCGTCTATCGCGCCGTCGTCGCCATTCGGCCCCGGGAAGGACCGGAGCGTCGCGGCGTCTACTTTCTTCGCTCCGATGCCAACGACCCGGTGATGAGCTTTTTCGGCAATCGGCTCACCGAGTTTCGATTTCACTACTTTCACACCGGTGCCATCGGCATGTTTCGACGTAACGATCGCGTCCTGGTCAGCGTGGAATCCAAAGACGGTGGCGGCGACCTCGTCGTATGCATGGCCAACCAGGGCGCCGCCGAGGACCATCTACCGGCCGCCGGATTCGCGTCGGTGGGCGACGAAAAGGAGATCCTCGTCGAGCTCTTCAACGCCTACGCCCACGACACTGACAACGGATGTGTCTACGACCTCGAGGTCGAGCGCGGTGAATGGGAGATCGAGCGCCTGGCGGCGGTGGACCATTTCTCCGCCTTCTTCGAGGAGGAGCCGTTTACCGAAGCCAATGCCGAGTTGATGTCCCTGTTGGCGATCGAAAATTGCGAATATGTCTGGAAACCCATGAAGCGCATCGACGTCACCGACTTGCTCGAAAGAAAATAGAACCGGTCGGGCCGTAGATAGGGGGTAAGGTTGTTGATCAACCGACTCCTTTCGAGCCCGAGGTTTCATTGGCTCCGTCGGTTTTTTGGGGGCCGCAGTGTTGGGTTTTGCCACCATCGCCTATTTGAGTGCCAAACTACGATTTAGGGGGATGTGCACCGACCACGGTGGATTTGCAGTCATCCCTGCCCCGACTAACCGGCCGGATACTCCACAAGGGGATGTACAAACAGGGCGCGGACACGGAGCACCGAGATCACCCAGGTGATCGCAGCAGCCATCAATAAACCCACCCCGAACCACTGGTTGCTCAGCGCGGCGCCGACGTCGGATCCCGGTGGGAAGGCCACA
>SKQC01000317.1 GCA_007119175.1 Myxococcales bacterium
CAGAGCAGAACCAGGTCGTCCTGGCGGGTAAAATCACCCGGTGTGTCGGCGGCCGATGCTTCGACCTCGTCCCATGACAGGTCGCGGCGGGCCAGGATTTCCATCGATATCGGGTGGTCGGGAAGGGCGAGGCAGATCACGGAGACGAAGCGCGCCGTGCGCTCTTCGGTGGGGACGCCCTTAAGGCGCTCGATGAGCAGGTGGTTATTATCGTCGTCCGTGGCGTCTTCGCCGGCATATCGGGCGCTGTAGACGCCGGGAGCGCCGCCCAGGGCGTCGACCTCGATTCCCGAGTCGTCGGCCAACGCCGGACACCCGGTCTGCCGAGAGGTTTCGGCGGCCTTTAAAATCGCGTTTTCACGGAATGTCGATCCCGTCTCCTCGACCTCGGCGAGAGGATCGGGAAAGTTTTGGCGATCGAAGATCTTCCAGTGGGGCGATATGAAGTCGGCCAATAATGCCGCGAACTCTCGGCATTTTCCGGGGTTGCCGGTGGCGATGACAAAACAACTTTTAGTTGAATTTGAGGTCATATCTCGTTTACACCTGTGGCACGAAGTCCAATCACCCGTCATCGGTATCGGCATCGGACCACTACTTTCAAGAGTCCAGCAGTAGTGTCGAGTGACGATCACTGCGAAGGGAGAAAAAATGACTATGGATAAGGTGGGCTTTATCGGTTGTCGACAGGCGGGCATTGTGGCCCGTCAGGTCTTGAAAATGGGAAATGCCGAGCTCAAGATCTGGCAGCCCGACGGCGATGAGGAGGTCGATGCCGAGGAGTTGCCCGGCGAGCTCGTCGAGTTGGAGGCGCTGGCAGAGATACCGCTGATTGTTTTCAGTACCGGCGTCGATCGATGTCGAAAAGTCGCGCGAAGATTGGGGGATATCATCACGGGCCGTCACATCGTGGTTCACACCGTGCGCGGGGTGGAGCCGGGAACGCTCAATACGGCGTCCAGAATTCTCCATCAAGAGACGGCAACCCGGCGAATCGGATTCGTCACCGGACCGATGAAGCTCGAGGATCTGCAGGCGGAGCGACCGGCTTCGGCGGTGTGCGCCTCTCATTTTCCAGAAGTCCATGATCTGGTGGAAGAGGCGATGATGTCGCCGCGGTTTCGGGTCTATCACTCCCGGGATCTGATCGGCGCCGAGCTATCGGCGGTGTACTCGCGCCTGATAGCGCTGATGAGCGGATTGGCTGACGGATTGGAGTTCGGAGACAGTCTGCAGGCGATGTTATTTGCCCGCGGACTTGCCGAGATGGCCCGATTTGTGGTCGCCCGCGATGGATATGAGAGAACGGCGTTCGGATTGTCGGGAGCCGGCAATCTGCACGCCGATACGCTGGGCGGCGGCAGCATCGATTTTCAAATGGGCCATCATCTGGCGCGAGCCGCCGATGAAACCCCCCGGGATCTGGTCGATGCCTTCGGACAGCGAGCCCAGGAAGTCCTCGATATTTTGACCGCCTTTGCCGAGGTCAACGAGCAGACGTCGCTGGAGCTGCATTTTTTAGAGGCGGCGCACGCCATCTTACACGCACAGATCCCGCCGGCAGAAGTCGTCAAAAGTCTTATGACCCTGCCGGCGCTATACGAGTGAGTCATCACCGGATGCGCTATTATCCTGGCATCGCATTCGGTGATTTAAATCGGGTTGTGCTTAGTCCGGGTTAGAAGAACTCCGAGGCCTCTCGGATGACGTCGATATAGCTGACGATACCCACGAGAAGGCCGGTGGCCGGCTCGACGACGGGAACGGCGCCGATGCGCTGGTCGATCATCAATTCGATGACCTCGGTCACATCGGTTTCGGGGTGAACAGAGATGACGTCGCCCTTCATCAAGTCGCTGATGGAACGCTCAAAGCGGGCGTCCGCCGTATTGACCGACTCCAGCTCGGAGGCCATGGGCACGATGAATTCGCGCAGGTCGCGGTCGCTTATCATCCCGACCAATTCCTTTTGGTCGACCACCGGGAGGTGGCGCACGTCGAGTTCCATAAGCTTCAAAAATGCCTGGCGCACCGTTTCGTTGACTTCGGCGCGTTCCGGGTTGGGCGTCATCAGTTCTGATACTTCCATTTTATTGCTCCCGTAGTGGTTCAGATTGGTGGTTCTGGAATCTCTGGGGGTAGACGAATCGTTCATCACAGTCAAAGGTAGGTCGAAGACGCGCCGGTCAAGGGCGTCGGGCGATATCGATTTAAATTCCGCATCAGCTAAAGGCATTCCATGGGCTATTTTCCCCATCCGGTCGAGATCGAATATAAATCGGCGGATGACGCGTTGCATATGTTGTTCAGTGACGATCACGTCTCCGTATTTCCCACAGCATATCTGCGCGGATATTGCCCCTGTGCGCGCTGCCAGGGCCATTCCGGAGGCGATCCCGAATGGCAGACGTTGACCCGAAAATCTCAGGTCGAAGTCGACGATGTGCAGCCGGTGGGCAATTACGCGCTGACCATCACCTGGGGCGACGGCCACGATACGGGGATTTATTCGTTCAAGAAATTGCGCGAGATGTGTCCCTGCCCGGAGTGCATGCCCGACGGGTTGCCCGACGAAGAGCGGAGCTTTGAGGGTTGAAACTTCCCCCATCCCCGTGCTTACTTCTGTGCGACCAGTAAAGGAGTGCGCGATTAGTGACGGAGTAAAAAGAGTATGACCGCCAATCAGTACACGGCCGAAGATATTACAATCCTCAAGGACCTCGAGCCGGTCCGAAAGCGCCCCGGTATGTATATCGGCGGCACCGGCAAGGCCGGATTACACCACCTGCTGTGGGAGGTGGTGGACAACTCGGTGGACGAGGCGATCAACGGATTTGCCAGCACCATCGAGGTCACGCTGCACGAAGACGGCGAGTCGCTGTCGGTCTCCGATAATGGCCGCGGAATCCCCGTCGATCACCATCCGGAGGAAAATCGCAGCGCTCTGGAGATCATTTTAACCACGCTGCACGCCGGCGGAAAATTCGACAACGGCAATTATTTTACCTCCGGCGGGTTGCACGGCGTGGGCTCATCGGTGGTCAACGCCTTGAGCGAGGAGCTGGTGGCGACGATCAAGCGCGACGGACAGCGCCATCGCCAGATCTTTAGCCGCGGAATCCCGCAGGGCGACGTCGAGGTCTTAGGCGAGGCCAGGGGCTCGGGTACAGAAATCTTCTTTCGGCCCGACGCCACGATCTTTGAAGACGTGCGCTTCGACCCGGAGATGATCGCCGATTGGCTCGAGATTAAAGCCTATCTCCATCAGGGATTGCGGGTCGTTTTCCGCGATGAGGTCGGTGATGAATACTACGAATTCAAACACGACGGCGGCGTCGCCGATTTTCTCAGTCATATTCAGAAAAAGAGCAAAGAAGCGCCGATTCACACCGATATTATCATCGTCCGCGAGGAAAACCCGGCCGATAACGTCGCCCGCCTGGAGATCGCCATTCAATGGACCGAGGATACCTCCGAGGATGTGCGCACCTTCGCCAACGGAATCCCCACCGTCGATGGCGGCACCCACAAAAAGGGCTTTAAAGACGGGATCGTCAAAGCCCTCCGAAATTTTCTGGAGGTCCACGATCTGGGGCCGAAGAATCTGTCGATTCACTCCGAGGATATCCGCGAGGGCCTAAAAGCAGTGGTCAGTATTTTTATGGAGGAACCCCAATTTCAGGGCCAGACCAAAGCGAAGCTCAACAACCCGGATATCCGAAGTCTGGTCAGCTCCAATGTGCGCGGCACGGTGGAGCAATATCTGCACGACCATTCCACGACCGGCCAGGATATCGGAAAGCGCATCATTCAGGCCGCCAAGGCCCGCAAGGCCAGTCGCTCGGCAGCCAAGAAAGTAAAGCGAAAAAGGGCGGTGAGCCACCGGCTGAATCTGCCCGGAAAATTGGCCGATTGCTCCAGCACAGATCCCGAGGAGAGTGAATTATTTATCGTCGAGGGCGACTCCGCCGGCGGAAACGCAAAGCAGGGCCGCGACCGGCGCACCCAGGCCATCTTGCCGCTGCGCGGAAAGGTGCTCAATGCCGAACAGGCATCGTTAAAGCGGGTCACCAAAAATAAGGAACTCAGCCACGTCATCGACGCATTGGGCTGTGGACTCTACGACAATTTCGACCCATCGAAGTTGCGCTATCACAAGATCATCTTGTTGATGGACGCCGACAGCGACGGCCACCATATCGCCACCCTGCTTTTGACCTTTTTCTACCGCTATATGCCCCAGCTCATCGATCAGGGATATCTATATATCGCCCAGCCGCCGCTATATCGAATCGACTACGGCTCGACCACCGAGTGGGCCCTGACCGACGAGCATCGCGACCGGGTATTGAGTGAGCTCAACAGCCAGAAGCGAAATTGGAAGATCAATATCCAGCGCTTTAAGGGCCTCGGCGAGATGATGGCCGACACCTTAAAGGAGACCACCCTCGACCCCGCTAAACGGCGGCTTTTAAAAGTCGTGATCCCCGAGGAGGTCCGGGAGGATACAGACCAGGTCATCGGCGACCTGATGGGTCGAGACGCCTCGGTGCGATTCGATTTCATTATGAAAAATGCCCAGAATATCGAGGAATTGGACGTCTAAACGTCCCGCTATACCCAACAGGCTGTCAGTGGCAGAACCCTTCGTCTTTCATTTTAAACCGGGGCGCTCAGGTCGCATCGAGGCGATGTATATCCTCGACCTCGACTGCCAATGCGCGCTGTGTGGCCACGAGCAATTCCAGCGCTTTTATCACAGCACAGATTTTCACTCGCTGACCTTGCCGGGGTTAGAAGGGCTGGCCGATCGGGCGGCGCTTAAAGCGGGCTATAAATGCGAAAATTGCGGGGAGGCCGTCGGCGCCAACGAGGTGCGAAATTCAGTGCTGATCTACGGATTCGCCGACGACGCCGGGGTGATTCGGATCTTTGATGACCTCGTCGATGGTCGGCGGCGATTTGAGGTCACCGCCTGCAGGCGGCTCGATCCACAGGTGGTGCCGCGGTGGCGGGCCGACGAGGAGGCATTTTCCAGCGATCACCAGGTGGTCGAAGACCTCGTAGAGGGCGATGTAGAGGCCTTTTTGGAAAGGCCGTTTAACCCGAAGATCGCCATTCGCGACGCCCTTGAGTCCTGGTTTATTGATCGACAAAAGATGTGCTCCAAACTCGGCAAAAATCACTGGATTGTTGCTGCCGACGACAGGGGCGAGGTGGCCGAATTGGCCGACGAGATCGAAAGCAAGTCCGAATTGCGCGCTGTCATGTTGAGCGATGGCGACGGCGAGGAATTTAGCGCTCATTGGTCGCGGTGGCTTCCGGATCGCGCTGTGGATGCTATCGTCGGCGGCGAGCTCTCCGTCGGCATCTATCTCGCGCCCGCTGAGGCGATCGAGGCGATCGAACGCAGCTTGGCGGTGGGGAGACTCGAGTTTGAGCGGATAGGCGATGTGTTTTCACAGATCACGACACCTCGCGGCCACGTCTATGACGGCGAATTGGCGGTGCCCGACGTGCTGCGCCGCGCCGCTATATGTGGGTTGACGGCCGGCGAGGTCGGTCGGTTATGTGCCGAAGAGATCGTCGGCGATCTATTGCAAATTTGGTGACATATATGATGCCCGACGGCCAGGCCAGGGATGGCCTGAGGACCAACGGTCAGGGAGTTAAAAGAGGATTGGTCCCCAGGGCATCCCTGCCCTGGAAGTAAGACAACGGCCAGGCCAGGGATGGCCTGAGGACCAAAAAGCAACGGCCAGGCCAGGGATGGCCTGAGGACCAACGGTCAGGGAGTTAAAGGAGGATTGGTCCCCAGGGCATCCCTGCCCTGGAAGTAAGACAACGGCCAGGCCAGGGATGGCCTGAGGACCAAAAAGCAACGGCCAGGCCAGGGATGGCCTGAGGACCAA
>SKQC01000022.1 GCA_007119175.1 Myxococcales bacterium
ATGACCAATTGGCCGGGAGCGGCGTCAATAATGGTGGCCATGATGCGGAGGGCCAATTTATCGGTACCGAGGCCGGGACCGACGACGACCGTGTCGGCGCCGTCGACGGCCTCGAGCAGAGCGTCATCGTCGAGGGTCTGGAGCCGGGCGTCGAAGATCGGCCGGGCCATGACCTCTGGAGTGGTTGTGGGGATGATCGCCTGGCTGTGCTTGTCGGTGCCCACGGTGATGAGACCGGCGCCGCCGACGAGGGCGCCCCGGGCCGACAGGGCGATGGCGCCCGCCGTCTGTGGTCGACCGCCGACGTGCAGCGTTCGTCCGGCACCACCCTTGTGGATATCAATGGGGCGCCGGGGCAGATTTTTGGCAACCCACCGGGCGTCGAGGCCTACCGCCGCGACTCCTACTTCGCCGCGGATCTTGTCTGGGATGCCGATGTCGACGACGACGAGATCTCCACAATAAGTCCGCGCCGGGTCGAGGCACTGACCGCATTTTGCGAAGCCGAAGGTGACCGTTAATTCGGCGGCGGCTGCCGTCCCCAGAATTTGGCCGGTCTGCCCGTCGAGACCGCTCGGGATATCGACGGTCAAAAGGGGCGCTTTCTGCTCGTCGAGCCAGTTTATGGCCCGGGCATAACGGCCCTCCACGGGGCGATCGAGCCCCGTGCCGAGGAGGGCATCGCACCACAGCGCACATTCTGGCTGGTGGCGAAACCACTCTTCGACGGCGTCCTCGTCGGTGGCTGTGTCGAGATGGGTCACTAAGCCGGTGGCGATCTCAAAATAAAGATCTGCGTCTGCCGAGAGTTTGTCGCGACTGCCGAGGATCAGGACCCGGGGCTCGAATCCGCGATGTGCGAGCATGGTCGCCATCGCCAGGCCGTCACCGCCGTTATTGCCAGTGCCGCAGACAATGCCGATGCGGGCGCCATCAGCCGGCCGGAAGTGGTCTATGAGCGCGTCGACGGCACCTCGAGCCGCTCGATCCATGAGGACAGGACCGGGGACGCCAATATCCTCGATGGTACGCCGGTCCATCTCACGCATTGCCTCCGGGGTGACGAGATGCACGTAGAGCTCCTTGGACTGGCGCAACGCCGCTAAAAAAAGTCTTAAAGTAGTTCGGCGCCGGCCCGGCGTCCGGCGTGTAGGGCCTCGATCATCTCTCGTACGGCCCGCTCAAAGCCCACGAGAACGGCGCGGGCGACGATGCTATGACCGATATTAAATTCCTCAAATTGCGGGATCGCCGCCACGTCGAGGACATTTTTATAATCCAGGCCATGACCGGCCGCCACCACAAGTCCCAGGGTGTCGGCGACACGAGCCGATTTCTTGAGTCGCTGTAACTCGTGGTGGCGATCGAATTCCGACTCTCGGCGCCGGTTGGTAAACGGCGCTGCTGCCTCGCAATAATCTCCGGTATGCAATTCGACGATCTCAACGCCCAGATCGGCGCTGGCGGCGATTTGCTGGGGGTTTGGGTCGATAAAGAGACTTAAATGAGCTCCGCAATCACGGAGCTTTTCGAGATAGCCCGAGAGGCGATCGCGGTTGCCCACCACGTCGAGGCCCCCCTCGGTGGTCTGTTCTTCGCGCTTTTCCGGAACCAGCGTGACCATATCGGGTTTTATATCGGTGGCGATATCGAGCATCTCGTCGGTGGCCGCCATCTCCAGGTTGAGGCGTGTCCCCACGGTTTCTCTGAGCACCCGCACATCGCGATCGACGATATGGCGTCGGTCCTCGCGAAGGTGAATTGTGATCTGGTCGGCTCCGGCCAATTCCGCCAGGGAGGCGGCGGCCACGGGCTCCGGATAGGGCGTGCCCCGGGCCTGCCGGACGGTGGCGACGTGGTCGACGTTGACCCCCAGTCGGGGGCGAATCAGGGACTGCATGGGGATACTCCAGATAGCAAAAAGTTCAATTCAGGCGCCGATAAGGGTGCGAAGCTCACGGCCCAGCTCGTCGGCGTATGTCTTGACGGTCTGGTCGTCCGGGCCCTCGACCATAATCCGGGCTTTTGACTCTGTGCCGGAGTAGCGGGCGACGACGCGGCCCTCAGTGTCGAGCTTGCCCTCGATCTCGGTGACCAACTTTTGAAATCCGTCGAGCTGCTCCAGCGGAGGCTTTTCACGGACGTCGACGTTGACCAGAATTTGAGGAAATGGAGTCATCACCGTCGACAATTCACTGAGCGGCTTTTGGCGGTGCTGCATGATCGCAAGTACCTGCAAGGCCGCCAAAAGGCCATCGCCTGAAGTGGAGTGATCTAAAAAGATGAGATGTCCGCTCTGCTCGCCGCCCAGGTTATAGCCCGATTTTCGCATCTCCTCGACGACGTAGCGATCGCCGACGGCGGTGCGCACAAGGTTGATTCCGTGGCGCTTTAAGGCAACTTCCAGACCGACGTTGCTCATCACCGTCGTTACCAGGGTATCTTGCTGGAGCTGGCCCCGTTCTTTTTGGTGGATGGCGCAGAGGGCTAAAATTCCGTCGCCGTCGACGATCTCGCCTTTTTCGTCGATCAATTTGACCCGGTCGGCGTCCCCGTCGAGGGTGATCCCGATATCGGCGCGGGTCTCGCGGACCCGCCGGGCGGTGGCCAGCGGATGCAGGCTTCCACACTCCTGATTGATATTGAACCCGTCGGGGGTAACCCCCATCGTAAATACCTCGGCGCCGAGCTCGCGCAGTACCGACGGGGCCACCTTATAGGCCGCGCCGTTGGCGCAGTCGACGACCACTCTCAGCCCCTCCAGGGTCAGATGCCGGGGAAATGTATTTTTCAAAAATACGACATAGCGTCCGGTGGCGTCGTCGATCCGGGTCGCCTTACCCACCTGGTCGGTCGCCGGGCGCGGTGGATTGTCGCCTAAAATCAGCTCCTCAATCGCCAATTCCTCTTCGTCTGGTAATTTAAAGCCGTCGGCCCCAAAGAGCTTGATGCCGTTGTCCTGGTAGGGATTGTGGCTCGCCGATATGACGATGCCGGCGTCGGCCCGCATCCCGGTGGTCAAAAAGGAGATTCCCGGTGTCGGCAGCGGCCCAACGAGCTGGACGTCGGCGCCCATAGACGTGATGCCGGCGGCCAGGCTGGACTCGAACATATAGCCCGATACCCGGGTATCTTTGCCAATCACAATTCGCGTGCGCTGACCGAAGGGCTTGCGGCTATTTTCATATTGGCCGCGAAAATGATGAGCCACCGCCTGTCCGAGACGCACCGCCAATTCGGCAGTCATCGGATATTGGTTGGCCACACCGCGAATGCCGTCAGTTCCAAAAAGTTGTCGTTTCGTCATCGATAGTGATCCCATACTGGTTCAGTGAGCGCATTCGTCGATACCACGGTGTACACAGCTCGCCAACGCCGTCGTTGTCGTCGAAGGGGCGTCGGCGGAGTCACAATTGTGTTCACCATTGGCGCAGCGGAAAGTTCAAAGCGAATCGGTTTCCTCTTCGTCGGCCTCGTCATCTTCTTCATCGTCGGCAGCAACGGCCTCGGCAACGACGCGAAACCGCTCCGGATAAATGCGGACCAATTCGACGTCGGGATGAAGATTGACCACCTCGGCGCTGCGAGACAGGGTTCCAGGTCCGCTCTCGTCGCTGAGATCGATTTCGGCGCGGATCAGATCCAGATTTAGATCCTCGATCACCGATTTCGGGCCCCGGACCGTCAGCTCCGCATCATCGGGCTCAACCGTGGTTTGATAGGCGGTGTTGACGGCTTCAACGGGGATCTCGGCAAGGGTCTCCGTGATCTCCTCGGTGGCGATAATGACCGATAATTCGACGGGGCCGTCGAGCTCGGCATTGACCAGTCCGTCGCTGATATCGAGACGCACCGGGCGCTCCAATGATTCGGTGCGGTTACTGACGTCGACCCGTTCGGTGGAGACCGAATCCATCTCCTCCAGGCGACTTTCCGGACCTCGAAGGGTCACCGTCGCCGGGCTCGTCGAGATATCTTCGACAGTATACGATTCCCGAGGATCGCCGCTGACCCGGGGGCGTACGGGAACTGTCTTAAACGTCTCGCGCTCTAGATCGACATAGATTGAACTGGGCTCGATATCGGTGACACGAATCGTCGGCGGGACGGCGAGCCGGTCGGAGGTAATGGAGACCACGCTGTCTTTGTCGGTGGGACTCAAGTCGATGCGAATCGGATCGAGATGACTCGGGTCGAAGCGGTTGATATCGCTCCAGCGCCCGCGGAAGGTGATTTTGGCCCGATCGATGGGCTCCGAGACCAGGCTCAGCCCGTCGGGGACCACAAATTGCACCGGGGCATAGCCGGCGACGACGGTCTCCCGATCTTCGCTGACCCAGATATACAGCGACAACGCAAGGATGATGGCGATGAACTTCAAAAAGAAGTTCTTGAGCATCGCTCGCCGAGCGAGGTTGATGAGTGCGCCGCGATTCATAAAAGCAACTTTCGTCGTCGTTGGGTTCGCGTCGAGTTATTCATCCGTCTCTTCCAGTGCTGCCTCGGCCTTTCGCTTCGCCGAGGGCACTCCGTCGTCAT
This sequence comes from Myxococcales bacterium, assembly GCA_007119175.1. GTDB lineage: Bacteria > Myxococcota_A > Bradymonadia > Bradymonadales > Bradymonadaceae > SLJM01. Next base: position 4,540 of record SKQC01000022.1, read on the forward strand.
CGTCGTCACTGGAGTCGCCGTCGGCAGTGCCGGTGGCGGCGCCGATTTCGCTTCGGAAGCGCTCCAGCAGATTACCGCGGCGACGGCGCAGATGGCGCGAGCTATAAATGCGCTGTAAAAAGGCCCGCATCTCGTTGGCGTCGAGATCGCTGTACAACTCTCCGTCGTGAGCCACAGAGATTTTGCCGGTCTCCTCGCTGACGACAGCTACGGCGGCGTCCGTATCCTCGGTCAGCCCGATGGCCGCCCGGTGACGGGTGCCCAGCGATTTTTCAACCCTGGGGTTTATCGTGAGCGGCAAAAACGAGCCGGCCGCCGCGATTCGACCCTTGCGCACGATGACTGCTCCGTCGTGCAGCGGGTTTTGATGCTCCGGCAGAAAAATCGTAAATAGCATATCTTTGGTCGCCACGGCGTCGACGCCGATTCCCTCTTCGACGTAGTGGCTCAGGTCGGCCTCTCGCTCAATGGCGATAAGGGCGCCCAATTTCCGATTCGACAACATCACGCAGGCTTTGATTACTTCCTCAAGGACCGATGTTTCTTCGTAGGCCCGTCCACCCATCATCGGCGTGCGACCGAATTGAGCCAGGGCCCGCCGGATATCTTCCTGGAAGATGATCACCACGATGATGATCAAATTGGCCATGAATAAATCAATGACCCAATGCGTGGTGCGCAGGTGCAGATAGTCTTCCTGGGACAGATAAAAGAAGACTAAGATAAAGATTAGCCCAAAGAGCATCTGCAGAGCTCGCGTGCCTTTGATGAGCAGCAGCACGCGGTAGACGATATAATAGACGATCGCCAGATCGAGAAATACGAGCAGCGCCTGCCAGGCGCTTTCGATTCGAAATATCTCGAGCAATGGCTCCATGCCCCGATCGGCAGTAAGAGTTGCGTAAAATGGCGAAACCACGGGAGACCTACCATAGTGAACCAGATGGCAGGAAAGCGCAAAAATTTTCAGCTCTGCCGTCGACCCGTCGCCCTACATCGCACAGACCGCCTCGGCGACGCGGACCACATCGTTCAATTCGGCGACGTCGTGGACGCGGACTACGTCGGCGCCGGAAAAGACCGCACAGGCCACGGTGGCCGCCGTTCCAAACAGGCGCTCGTCTGCGCCGCGGTCGGTCACAGCGCCGATAAAACTCTTCCGGCTCGTGCCCACCAATAGCGGTTTTTTTAGTTGGCGAAAGGCGGCCAGCTCGCGGATGATTCGGTAGTTGTGGGCGACCGTCTTTCCAAAGCCGATGCCCGGGTCGAGGAGAATTTTATCACCGTCAATTCCGGCCTCGTCGGCGCGTTGGAGACGCTTTTTAAAATAGCTCGTAATATCGCCGATGAGATCGTCGTAATGAATCTCGTTCTGCATCGTCGCCGGTGTCTTGCGAATATGCATCAGCACCAGGCCGCACTCGGCATCGGCGACGGTAGACGCCATGCGCTCGTCGAATCCCAGACCGCTTATATCGTTGACCAGGTGGGCGCCGGCGGCGACGGCCGCTTCGGCCACGTCCGCTTTGTAGGTGTCGACAGAAATCCAGGCGTCGCTATGTCGCCGAATTTCTTCGATGACCGGGATGACCCGCTCCATCTCCTCGTCGGCGTTGACCGGCTGTGCGCCGGGGCGAGTCGATTCGCCTCCGACGTCGATGATGTCTGCTCCGGCTTCGACGAGCTGTAAGGCTTGCTCGATCGCCGACTGGCGCTCAAAGAATTGGCCGCCGTCGGAAAACGAATCGGGGGTGACGTTGAGCACTCCCATCAGATGGACTTTATGACCAAATTCCATGACCCGCTCGCCGACGCACAGCGAGGGCACCGGAGTGCGCGGCTGGGGCGTGGCGAGATAGGTCATGGGGCCGTCCGGCGAAAGTGTATTCTATCAGGTATTGGACGGTGCCAGGTTCGGACTCACCGGCTCCGAGCCGGTCTCCGACTCCCGATCTTTGATCTTGGAGGCGAAGCCCTTTTTGGGGGCTTTTTCTTTTTTTCTGGCTTTTTCCCGCTCCTCCCGTTCGCGCTCTTCGCGGATCCACTCCACGTCGCGCTCCTCCAGAAGATAGGCGATCTCATCGGCGTCGAGCGCTTCAAACTCCAATAAAGCCTCGCTCATCAGCGCCAGCAGGTCCTGGTTTTCCGTCAGAAGCGTCAGCGCCAACTCGTATTGCTCGGTGACGATTCGCCGAATCTCGGAATCAATATTGGTCGCCAGATCTTCGCTATACGGCCGCACCGGGCCCGAGCCGTCCTGGCCACCGACGAAGGGCTGATCGGAGCCCTGACTGCCATAAAATAGCGGCCCGATGGAATCGCTCATGCCCCATTCGCACACCATGCGACGGGCCATCTTGGTGGCCATCTCGATATCTTGGCCGGCTCCGGTGGTGATATCATCGAAGGTGATTGCTTCTGCGGCCCGGCCACCCATCATCACGGAGATGCGCTTGCGAATATAATCGCGATTTAAATTGTAGCGATCGCGATCCGGCAACTGCTGGGTGACGCCCAGGGCCCGTCCGCGGGGAATGATCGTCACTTTATGGACCGGGTCTGTATTATCCTGCAACAGGGCGACGATGGCGTGACCCGACTCGTGGTAGGCGGTCACGCGTCGATCTTTTTCGGATAAGACGATGCTCTTTCGCTCCGAGCCCATCAAGACCTTGTCTTTGGCCGCCTCGAAATCCTCATCTTCGACTTTGTCCTTATTGCTTCGGGCCGCCAGAAGGGCCGCTTCATTGACCAGATTTTCTAAGTCGGCGCCCGAAAAACCCGGCGTTCCCCGGGCGATATTGCGCAGATCGACGTGGTCGCCAACCGGGGTGCGGCGAGTGTGGATCTTCAGGATTTTTTCCCGTCCCCGCACATCGGGGGCCGGCACGTTGATGCGCCGATCGAATCGGCCGGGGCGCAATAACGCCGGATCGAGTACGTCGGGCCGGTTGGTGGCGGCGATGAGGATGACGCCCTCGTTGGCTTCGAATCCGTCCATCTCTACGAGCAACTGGTTGAGCGTCTGCTCGCGTTCGTCGTGACCACCGCCCATGCCGGCGCCGCGGTGGCGGCCGACGGCGTCGATCTCGTCGATGAAGATGATGCACGGCGACGATTGCTTGGCCTGCTCAAATAAGTCGCGCACTCGCGAGGCGCCGACGCCGACGAACATCTCCACGAAGTCGGAGCCCGAAATAGAATAAAAGGGAACTCCCGCCTCACCGGCCACACCGCGGGCCAGCAGCGTCTTTCCTGTGCCCGGCGAGCCCATCAGCAGCACACCCTTGGGGATTCGTCCCCCGAGACGGGTGAATTTCATGGGGTTTTTCAAAAACTCGACGATCTCCTGAAGCTCTTCTTTTGCCTCTTGAATCCCGGCGATATCGTCGAATGTGACCTTGGTATCGTTTTCGTCCAAAAGCTTTGCCTTCGATTTTCCGAAGGTCATCGCCCGGCCGCTTCCGCCTCCCTGAAATTGGCGCATCAAAAAGATAAATAGCACCACCAGGATAAGTAGCGGAATGGAGGTGATGAGAATCTGACGCCACAGACTATGCTGTTCGATGGGGGCAAATGTCATCTCGACCCCCTGGGCTAACATGATATCCTGCAGATCTTCGCCGACAGGACCGACCGTCGTAAAATCGGCCTGGCCGTCGTATTCGGCCTCGGCAAATTCTTCTGAGAACGTACCCTGGACCTCGAGATCTTCGATCTCGACGGCGTCGACGTCTCCGGCTTCCACGGCGGCGCGGAATTCGCTGAATTGGACTTCGGAAATTTCCGGGGTGCTGTCGGTGAGGATATTAAATACGACCACCGCGAGGATGATCAGCGCAGCCCAGATGATGGTAGCGCGAAGGGGGACCTTTTTGAGCACATTGGCCTCGTCGAAAATCGGTCAAAAGGCGAGCGGAATCTCGTCGACGGAGAGCCTCGAGTTTCGAGAACCTGCGAAGCCGTCGATTTGCGGCTTGCGGCGCCTAAAAAGCGCGCAGACGCGTTAGCCCGGATTATTCATGAGGCGTCGTAACGAGGCAATATCAGCGTCAAAAGCGCAAAATTGAGCCCCACAGGCGGTGCAGCGCACCGTCGAGGAGTGAAATGAAGCGATTTTGGGGCTGATGAGCCGCAGTAGACGAGTCATGAATAATCCGGGTTAGCTATATCACCACCACGGGGGGCGGTTCAACTGTGGTGACTCCGGGATGAACAGGGATAACGCCCCTGTACAACGCGGAGCATGAAATAGGCGCCGCAGTCGGTTCGATGGACGGCGTTGCCCTCCGGTGAGAGAGAAGGAAAAGGCAGCGTCGTTCATTCCGTTATTGTTGGATAAATTCACTAATGCACAGCGACGGGGTCACTCTGATGTTCCACACCTGCACCGTTTCGGCCTCCACAGACGCTGCCGCACCGCGCTCCAGACCCGCAGCCCACACCAGGTGATCATGGGCGTCGTATATGCAGGGCCAGCGCCAGCGAATATCGGCGTCCACGCCAGATGCTGAAAATAGCTTGGTGAGCTTTTGATGATAAATCTCATCACCGTCACTGCGGGTGAGCCGGGCGCCCGCCTCAAATCCGCCCAGCCTGAGGGGGCGGGCCAGCGCGTCGGCGTCGAAGCGCGCTTCCCAGCGGTGGTGGCCGGCCTCAGCATCAGAACGCTCGAGGCCCCAGTGGATCTCGCTTCCGAAATAGGGCGCCTGGCCGCCATCGAATGGGGTTAGCAAGATGGGCTCTGCCTGACGCTCAAGCACGTCTTTTCCGCCGCGACCTGTGGAGTGATAAAAGACAATACGGTCGCCCACAAAGGTGATAACGCAGCGAGATAAAGTGAGATGCCGAGGCGCCGCTGAGGGCGGCGCCGAGAGGTTGTTGTGGATTCGCCCGATCGCCGCGGCGTTAAGCGAGGGCTCCAGAATGTGAAATAGCCGAGCCACCGTCGCCGCGGGGGCTTTCGCCAGAGCTATGCGATCAAAGGCTCGGCAGCGAAGTCCCGGCCAGTCGATGGCCGCCTCATCGGCCAGTGCCCTCGCATAATGAGTCGCCGCGCGCCGCTCCGAGGCCAGGTGATCGATGGCGTCGAGCACGGCGCTTCGATGCTCATCATCGCCGCTCACGAGTTGGGGAACCAGATGATGGCGAATGCGGTTTCGCGAATAACCGTCTTCGATATTTGTCGGATCGGTCACAAACTCGACCCCCCGCGCGTCGGCATAGCTTTCAAGCTGGGCGCGAAAAATGCCGAGCACTGGGCGGATGATGCGCAAGTCGGCGCCGGGCAGGGGAAAAGGTGCCGTTAGCGCCATCGGTGCCAGACCGTCCAATCCGGTGCCTCGCCGCAGATTGAATAAAAATGTCTCGAACCGGTCGTCGCCGTGATGAGCAAAGGCGATATCGTCGATTCCCCGCTCGAAGGCGACGTCGGCGATCGCCGCCATTCTACGCTTTCGGGCCGCAGCCTGGCCGACATCTCGGCTCTTCCACGTCAGGCGCTCCGTGGCGATTGGAAGGCCCCGGCGCTTTGCTTCAGCGGTGCAGAAGTCGGCATCATTTCGGGAATCGTCGCGCAGATTGTGATCGATATGGACCAGCTCCAGTGGCGGTCCGCCCCGGTCGGTGTGGCGATGCAGAAGGTCGAGAAGTACCGACGAGTCCAGGCCGCCACTAAATGCGAGCAGAAGGCGGCGTTCCGGCGATAAGCCCGCTTTGCGCAGGCCGTCGGCGCAATGCGCGAGCAACTCGTCAGCGATCATCGTCGTCGCCGTCGCTTCCCTCCGCGCGTCCGGTTTGCATAAAGGCGTGAATCGCACCCGGCGGGATCGCCAGACTCTGTTTCGGGTCCTCCGGATAGCGCAGGGCATTAATCGCCAGAAGGCGGCCCTCTGCGGTCACGATTGGCGCGCCGAGGATGGCGCGAAAGTTGACGAGAAAATAAAAGGAGTATTCTCGCTCCAGATCGCTGGAATCATTGTAGCCCACAGGGGTCATAGTCTGTCCCACGGCGGGACTGAATCCGAAAATTGAGCCCGGCATCACGGCGTCCATATCATGCAAGATTAGTCCCGTTTCGGGGCCTGCAAATTCCTCGCCCTCGGCCGCAGCGAGGCGGGCCAGGTTGACGTGGCGATTCGACTCTTCAACCTGTAGCTCCACCAGATCCGATCGGTGGCGCTCCAATAATCCGCGGCGATCGGCCATCACGTCGTCCAGTGGTTGGGGATCATGTCCACCCAATTCCAGTCCACCTTTAGACAGGGCCTGGCTGACGTCGCCGTCGACGGCGTAAAGCTCGGAAGCGTCGCTGATCCAGTCTGCGGTGGATACCAGCTCTGGGTCGTCGCCGCTTCTCGATGCCGAAATCCACAGGGCGTGGCCCCGGTAGATCATATCGGTCTGCCGATAATGCGACGGGGGCCTCTGAACGGCGATGATCTCCACTGTCGCCGCCGCGACATGCGACGAGACGCGCTCTAACTGCGAGCCGCTCAGTGTCCGCGGAAGATTCGAGGCATCCATCCGAGACGGCGCCTGTGAGGGTAGACCGGGGCGAAAATCGGGAATTTCATCGGGGCTAACCCGGGTCACTTCCACCTCGTCGAACGACTCGAAGGGGGAGTCGTGATCGCTTGCTGCGTCGTCGTCCTCGTCGTCATCGAGCCCCGTCTGGTCGATGACGTCCTGGTCTTCATCGGATCGAGTCTGGTCGACCGTATCGGCCGGCACCACCCGCTGGGCCATTATCGGTGTGGTCGAAACGGTGACTACCAGGGCGACGACGACGGTCGTCGAGTAGAGCATCAGATGTCGACAAATCGATTTCACGAAGTCCACGAGGGAGCTGGGTGCGCGATTGGCTCGCTTTCGTCCCGGGCCAGGACGGCTTTGCGTTTGCCCATTTGGCACTGTACGATAGGCCATGGACGCAAGGGGCGCAAATTAGACGTTGGTCATCGAATAGGTCGTTGGGTGTCGGTGCCGATCGCGGGCGCCGTCATTTTATCCAGTCCTTGACGCAGAGATCGCCAAAACGTATCTTCCCGACTCTGTTTATGTGGCCGCTGGCCGGCGTGTAACCTCGCTATAAGTCAGTATCCGCGCGGTAGATGCGCAACGAAGACGAAAGAAGCGCGTCCCGTCTATGTGGAGCGAACGAGTTTAAGATTACGAGTGAACGGAGCCATCCGGTGGAATCCAAGAATCACAGCTTACGTGTAGCACTCGTCTGGAACGGGACCATTTATCAAGAAAAGGTCTTCTCGCAGACCAGCGAACCCATCATCACGATGGGCAACGGAGACGAGAACCTATTTTCTCTTCCGGCGACGGGGTTTCCCGATTCCCTGCAGGTATTTGAGCGCCAGGAAAAGGGGTATAAACTCAAATTTACCGACAAGGTAGAGCTGAGCCTGACCATCAATGACGAGGAATACGACCTCGAGGAATTGGTCGATGAGCGCCGCGCTATTAAGGTCGGCACCGTCGACACCGAAGATGGCAAGGCCACCGTCTACGAGATGAGCCTTCATTTCGGCGACTGGGGTGTCATCGATCTGGGCAAGATCAATATCTTTTTCCAGTTGATGGAAAAATCGGATGTCGTCGCCGGCCGCGGCCCCAAAGAGATGTTGGACGGGCCGCTGACCGTGGCGCTGATTATCGCTCTGGTATTGCACCTGGGCTTTTTGATCGCCGCTTTTTTGCAGCCCCCTCAGCCCCATTTCGAGGACGTCGAATACCACGACCGCTTTGCTGATTTCGCCGTCGACGATATCGAGGATGCCCTCGAGGAAGAAGACGACGAGGAAGAAGAAGATACGACCGCCGAAAAGGCCGGCGGCGAAGAGGGTGAGTTCGGCGACCCGGAAGAAGAAATTGAAGAGTCAGAGACCCCGGAGCTCGACGAGGAGATGGTCGACGAGATCGATGTCGAAGATCTGGGAATTCACGACGCCCTGACTGACGATGTCATCGGCGAAGGTCCACTCGATCAGCTCTTTGACTCCGACGGATTCGAAGCGGAGATCGCTGTGGCCATGGCCGGCGACGGTGATGCCCTTGAGATCGGACGCGGGCAGGGCGGAATGGGACTTCGCGGTGCCGGCGGGGGCGGTGGTGGCGAGGGCTACGGCCGCGTCGGTGGACTCGGTGAAGTGGATACGGGCGGCGGAACCGGTGCCGGTGGCGAAATCGGCAGTGGTGAGCAGCGCGAGGTATCACCGCAGGTCGATACGGGAACACCCTCGGTCGGCGATTTCTGCGACCCCGCCGATATTCGACGCGTGGTCAACGCCCGCACCAACGCCATCCAGCACTGCTACGAGCGCCAGCTCCAGACCAATCCAGAACTCGCCGGTAGCCTCACAGCCAATTGGCGAATTGAGCTCGACGGCTCGGTCTCAAATGTCATGATGGTGGAATCGACGGTCAACAACGCCCAGGTCGAGGGCTGTATCACCCGTGTTATCGAGCGAATGCGCTTTGAAGAGCCCGACGGTGGTATGTGCGATATCAACTATCCCTTCGTCTTCTCCGGACTTCAGTAACAATACGGGATAGTCGAAGTCCCGAAGCATAAAAAACCGGCGCGCTCCGTGAGGGCGCGCCGGTTTTTTTAATTCGTCTGACAGTGCTGAGATCAATCGCCGTCGCGACCCAGTAGTCGGTCGAGTTCGCCGCTTTTCCGAAGTGATTGCACGTCTGTAAAGCCGCCCACCGACTTTCCGTCGATGAAAATCTGGGGCACCGTTCGTTTGCCGCCGCTTTTTTCGACCATCACACTGCGGGCCTCGGCATCGTCGCTGACGTCGATCTCTTTGTATTCTACGCCCATCTCATCGAAGAGGCGCTCCGCCATATCACAATAGGGACAATACTCGGTGCGGTAGATGACGACTTCTGCCATGGCTGAGACTCCTGTCGATACTTTTCTGTGGGAAACTCTGTTGCGATCGCCGCGAATAATGGACTGATCGTATGGCCACGATAGGTGCCGGTGTGACCCTCCGCAACCAAATAGTTGTACCGTGTCTCGTGTGCCGCAACCCCGGAGCAGGACTGGGCGCGTCCATCTGCGTCGATACGTCAGTGAATAATCTATCACGGACTGCGTCCGTGTAACCGGTGGGCCTTTGAGCGCTGAAGGGGGTAAAGAATGCCGGTTAATGCAAATTGAGAAGAGGATGTAGAGATAATGGCTATTAGATATGCGAAAATGACGATCGGTTTTGCCGCTGTGTCAATGGCACTCTGTGTGCTTGCCGGCTGTGGCGATAGCGACAACGGCAATGGCAACGACGACGCCCGGCTGACGGCAAATTTCGAGCAAATAAGCGCCGGCCCTTATCTGGCATGTGGTATTACCTCCAACCAGGAGATAGCCTGCTGGGGCGGTGAACATCCCACCGGGGAGTCCGCTCCGGACGGAGGATTTTCCATGGTCAGCAGCGGAGACTGGCATAGCTGTGCCATCGATCTGGACGGTCAGGTTGACTGCTGGGGCATCGACGAGGATGTGGATGCGGCGCACGATCACAACAAACACGGGCAGGCCACGGATGTGCCATCCGGCGAATTCGACTCTATATCCGCCGGAGCCGCCCATAGCTGCGCGATAGAGACGTCGGGAGAGATTCACTGTTGGGGCCGGTGGGATACTCCACCGGAAGAGTCGTTTGAGCAGGTCAGCACCGGAATTCGCCACTCCTGCGGGATCGACGTCGACGGCAAGGTTCACTGTTGGGGCATCGATAACGAGCAGCTCGGCGATTACGGTCAGGTCACGGAGACACCGGAGGAGGGAACGTACCTGAAGGTGGCCGCCGGAGGAACTCATAGCTGTGCAATCACTGAAGATCAGGAGCTTGAGTGCTGGGGAGAAGAAAGCGGCGGCTCACTCGACCATGGCCAGGTCCGACACACCCCGGAGGGCGAATATGTGGAGGTCAGCTCCGGGCGTCATCATAGTTGCGCCATCAGCACTGAGGGCGCAGTCCATTGCTGGGGCTCCGATGACGAGGGACAGGTCAGCGGTGCGCCATCCGGCACATTTACCCAGATCACCGTGAGCAATGCCTATTCCTGTGCGCTCGATGAGGCCGGGGCGATAGAGTGCTGGGGCATCGACCATGGCGGACTAGGGGATAATGGCCAGGTCACGGATGCCCCGCTAGCAGAGTAGCGCTGATCGCTGTGTCGCTTCTGGCCTATCCCATCTCATCGTGCTGCGGTCGGTAGGGCATCAATGCCAGAAGGGGATCGCGTTGTACGAGTTTGTGGAGAAGCTGGGTATTGGCCATCGTCTCCGTCCACAATGACGGGGTCGTCGCCGACTGCCGGATCAATGTCGATAGATTGACGCTTCGGTGGGCGTGAAATTTGACGGGCGTTGACTCGGGAAGCTCCGGCTCGGCAAGAGAGCGGGCGATGGCGCAGGCGTCTTCAAAACTTCCCAGATCGTCGACCAGGTGGCGGCGTGCGGCGTCGATGCCGGTATAGATGCGGCCGCGGGCGTAGCGGTGAAGCCGCCGGTGTGGAAGGTGGCGGGAGTCGCCGACACGGCGCAGAAATTGTCGATAAAAAGAGCGGGCGTCGCGCCGTAGATTCTCCATTACCTCTTCGGTCAACGGCTCGGTGATGCTCTGGAAGGTGGACGTGTCGTGGCGATAAAATGCCTCAGATCCCACCTCTAATTTCTCCAGGGTACCGGGGAAGGAAAATTTCCCGGCCACCACGCCGATAGAACCGGTAATCGTCTCCGGCTGGCAGACGATCCGGTCGGCGGCGACGGCCAGATAATAGCCGCCGCTTCCGGCGATATCGCTGCAATAAGCGACGGTCGGTTTCTCGTAGCGCAGGCGGCGAATTCCGTCCCAGATAAGCTCGCTGGCCAGGGCGCTTCCGCCAGGGGAATTGATATGCAAGACCACGGCGCCGATGCGGCGATCGGCGGCGAGCTGACGCAGTACCGGCAATACCTCGGTGGGATCGATAGTGGCCAGCGACTGGCCGGGAATCTCCATCTCCGGCATTACGATCATGCCGCTTAAATCGAGGACGGCGATCTGAGGGCGGGCCCGAAATAAGGGCGTCCAGGGCACTGGACCGGGGTGAGAGTCGGCGTATTTTACGGCGTCTTTGATGCTGACGTCGCGCCCTTCGTCCTCTTCTGCTGGGGCCGGGACGTCGTCGTCAGTGGTTTTTTTTGCCTCCTCGGTGCCGACGACGTGATCTGCCAGAGCTGGATTGTCGACGAATTTCTCGCCCTTTTTGATCCACCGTGCCACGTGTCGGCGGTGGATTCGGGCGTCGATAAGCCCCCGGGCGGCCGCCTCTCGGTCGTCCAGTGGCATGCGCGAGAAGGTCTCGCTCAACAACTCTTTGTCGAGCTTGCGACTCTGGCAGATGCGCTCCTCGCGGATCTCGGAGAGGCCGTCGACGATTTGATTCATCATCAATCGAAGCGGCGGCGTCGACTCGCGATGGATAAAGCGATGGGCGGCGCCCTTAAAGGGGCCGATATGGACGAATTGGGCGACCACCCCCAATTTTTCCAGCAAAGAGGCTGCAAAGAACTGTTCGAATCGCTGCCCAAACATGTAAAAACGTCCCCCTGGCGTCATCAGCACGTCGTCGGCCGCCACGGCCAGGTCGTAGTCGCGGCTGTGGATGGTGTGGCTGTGAAAGACGATCGACTTGCCGGCCTCGCGCAAACGCTCGATCAGAGCGCGCAGATCGGCGGTCCGGCCGGCGCCGTGGAGCAGGTGATCGGCGGTGACCACCACTCCTTCGATGCGTGGGTCGTCGGCCACCACGTCGATATGCTCTCGCAGTTCGACGTAGGAGACCTTATCCTGAAAGTAGGTCGCCAGTCCCGCCGGCGGGCCGAAGCGAATTCGTTTCGGAAGACGCAGTCGGACCCACTTTCGCTTTTTTCGCGTCAAAAAATGACCGAGTCGAAAAAAGAACGAACGAATGACGTAGGACAGCAATTTGAACAAATTCCAGATCAGTGCGAATGGCGCACGAAGCATGGCTTGCCCGAAGATAAAGAGGCGTGAATTTTGGGACGAGCAGCGTAAGGGCGTTCTGCGGTGGTGTCGAGCAGCGAGGGTTTTGCTGATCGCCGCGATCGCCATATCGTCGATAGTTCTTTCGGGATGTGTGACCACTGCGGAGTGCGACGACCCGGTGGGATGCCCCGACGGAGAGGTCTGCTTTCAGCGCCAGTGCAAACAGCCCTGCGGGGAGGACGGACAATGTGAAGCGGGCGAGTCCTGCGTGCCCTGCTATGAAGACGACGACGATGGCACCGGTCCGGGGCGATGCCTCGAGGTCGAGGCCGACGTCTGTGTCAGTGACGACTAACGATGGAGGGGCCCATGGCCCGGGTGATCGATATCGAGGAGAAAAAAGAGCGAATCAAGATCGACTTTCCCTACGAGCGGGAGTTGGTCGACGTCGTTCGCACCCTTCCCGATCGGTGGTTCGACCGCACGAGCAAATGCTGGTTCGTCCCCTTGCAGCATCTCAACTACGTCATTGATCGCCTCGACGGCTATCATTTTAAATTTTCTCCGCGACTGCGCCGATTTCGCGCCGACGGCGATCACGACCAGCAGGTCAAACCGGCGGTCCCGGAGGTGCCCGAGGGCACCTGGACTATCAGTCGGCTCAACCAGGCCGCTCGCATGGCGCTTCAGAAGCGCTTTGACGCTCCGGTCTGGATCGTCGGCGAACTTCAGGATTTCGACAAAAATCGGGCCAGTCGCTATCGGACATTTTTCTTCGATCTCGTAGAGCGCCCATTCGCCGGGGCCACGGAGGTGGCAAAGCTCAAAGCCGTGTTATTTGAGCGCCATCGAAATAAGATCTTCAAGAAACTCGGCGACAATAACCTCGAACTCGGCGACGGAATGGCCGTCCGATTGAGCGGGAAGGTCGATTTATACGCCCGAAACGGCCGCTACCAGATCATCGTCGAGGATATCGATCCCGCCTATACGGCCGGCGAAATCGAGCTGAATCGAGAGCGGGTCTTTCAGGCCCTAAAAAAGAAGGGGATCGAGGCCGATAATCGGCGACGACCGTGGCCCGATTGCCCGCTTCGCGTGGGGTTAATCACCAGTTTTGAGAGCGACGCCTATAACGATTTCGTTCATCAACTCCGGGAGAGCGGCCGCGGATTTTCCATCGCCGCCCACGACGCCAACGTTCAGGGCGTTCACACGGAACGCTCCGTGCTTCGCGCATTAAAGTATTTCGAAACCAATGCCGATGATTTCGACGTGGTTGCCATTATTCGCGGTGGTGGATCGCGCTCGGAGCTCGCCTATTTCGACACGGAGGCCATCGGTGAGGCGGTCTGCCGACATCCGCTCAAGATTGTCTGCGGCGTCGGGCATCAACGCGATATCTGTCTGCTCGATCTGATTGCGGAGTCCACAAAGACACCCACGGCGGCCGCCGAACAGGTGGTGCGTCGGGTCGACGGCTTCGTCGATGATCTTCATCAAACCTACGAATCGATCGCCAGGCTGGGGGCGAAAAAAGTCGCCGATTGTCGCCAGGGGCTGGTGCGCCAGGGGGCGAGTTTAGAGCGGCAGGTCATCAGCAAATTGGGAGTCGAAAGGCAGCGTCAGGAGCGAATGGAGGCCGCCGTCGGTGAGGTGGGGCGGCGGCTTTTGCAGCGACAGCGCCGCGTGGTCGACGACGCGCAGCGAGCTCTTTATAGAAGTGGGCAGCGCTGTGCCGAGCGGCGCCGCCGGGCCGTCGATCGGGCCACCCGAGAGCTGTCAATGCGCCGGTTGTCGCGCCGCTTTGAGCGGCGTCGACAGGCGCTTGAGAATTTGGTCGAGGAGTTGAGAAAATCGACGCGTCGCGATACCAATTTTGCGCGACAGCGTCTGGAATTTCTGGAGGAGCAACTCACTCTGGTCGACCCACGGCGAATTTTGGAGCGAGGATTCGCTGTGGTTCGCGACGAGCGGGGAGTGATTCGCTCGCGCGACCAGATCGCCGTAGGCCATGACTTTGATGTCCTACTTGGAGATGGTGTACTCCGGGCCAGGCGCGTCGACGATGAGCAACCACAGCAACAACAGGCGAGCGGCGATGCTGCCCTTGCCGAATCTGTGGATTGATACGACGAGAGGTGATGATGAGCGACCAACCGGTAGGCGACGAGCAAGAAGAGCTCAAATACGGCGAGGCCCTTCAAGAACTCAATGACATATTGGAGGCCATCGAAGAAGATCGCTTCGATCTCGACGAATTGGGCGACCAGGTGGGCCGGGCTGCCGAGTTGATCCGGCTGTGTCGAGACAAGATCGACGCCACAGAGCTTCAGATCCAGTCGATTATCGACGAGCTCGACGACGAGGATCGATAGATTCCGCGTGATATTTGCGCGTTAGAGCACGTCGACCCGGAAGTTTGCATAGACCTTAAAGCGCACCTCGCTGGACGGAGCGCTTCCGGATGCACTGGTCCGAAGCCGCAGGCCTTCTTCAGCGTAGGGCTTTAAATCCAGTTCGTCGTCGATATCAAAGACGAATTTATCCACGTCTCGGGGAACCGGATCGCGCCAAGCGAGTTCTGCTTCCGGGAGATCACTGCCGGATTCCCGCGACGAGACGCGGATTGTGATATCGTCGATAAAATCAAAGGAGTCCTTCTCCGTATTCTCGGTCAGCTCGAAGTATAGTTCGCGCAGTTTGACTGATTTCGCTCCACTGGCGTCCTGCTTGGCCAATTCCTCCTCGAGGTCGATTTCCATCGGAATTCGAGTCGGGAAGACATCGCCCAGGGGAGTGGTGGCCAGTGGTGAGGCCTCGACGACGATTTCCTCGCTTTCCTCGTTGAAGCTAAAGGCGCCAAACCCCGCACAGGCAGCGATGATGAGTGCCACGGCGAGGACGGCGATTGCGCCGAAGGGCTGGTGGTTGCTGGTGTTCACGATATTTCTCCTGTGATTCGTGCGAATTGTCTCGCACCTGCAGTTGCGATTGTCATCTCGAACGGACTATGACGAACACCTCGCCGGATTCGTCATCATCAAAACATTATGCAAGGCGCATTCCGAAGGGGCCTGCAGTCGATCTAATTGCTTGTCATGGGCAAGGTCGGGTTGTAAAGTCTTGCTCGATCGAATGGAGGCGTTCCCGGTAAGTGAGTGAGGCGCGGGGAAATGAAATTCTATTGTGATAACTGCCAGACCAAGTACTCCATTGCGGATGAAAAGGTCAGGGGGAAGGTCCTTAAAGTGCGGTGTAAGAGCTGCAATCACGTCGTGACCGTCAGCGGCTCGCAGATCGGAACCAATCCACGGGCCAGGGCGGCCCAGTCTGCTCCATCTGCCCCCGGGGCGCAGTCGCCGCGCCGGGGTGGAGCTCCGGGACCGCCACCGCCGCCACAGTGGCATTACTCGGTCAACGGTCAGTCTTTTGGCCCCGTTCCGCGCCCGGTTCTCGAAAAAAAGCTGGCCAGCGGAGAGCTCGGCGAGGCGGCGTATGTCTGGAATGACACTTTCAGCAATTGGAAACCGGTTCAACAGGTTGAGACTTTCGCAAAGGCGCTGAAGCGAGCCCGTTCGCCGGGACCACCGCGTCGGCCTCCATCTAGAGGACCCCAGCGGCAAAGTCCCGGTCCGCCAGCGCAGAAAGAACCGAAACCAAAGCCGAAACCGAAACCAAAGCCTGCGACCAATCGCAAGCCGACATCGAAGCCACAACCGAAGCCACAACCGAAGCCACAACCGAAGCCACAACCGAAGCCACAACCGAAGCCACAACCGAAGCCACAACCGAAGCCACAACCGAAGCCACAACCGGAATCGGTGCCCGAGAAGACGGAGCCCGATGCGGAGCAGCCGACGCCGGGGCCGGAGGATTCTCCGCTACCGGCGCCCGAGCGGTCCGGGGAGGGGAGAAAATCGAGGAGTTCGTCACTTCCGGCGCTGGATAAGCCGAAAGCAGACAGTGACGTGCCGAGCGCGACTGCTCCAGAGGATTCTGCGCCAGCGGCGGCCGACCGGCCAGTCGAGGGGAGAAAACCGAGGAGTTCGTCGCTTCCGGCGCTGGATAAGCCGAAAGCAGACAGTGACGTGCCGAGCGCGACTGCTCCAGAGGATTCTGCGCCAGCGGCGGCCGACCGGCCAGTCGAGGGGAGAAAATCGAGGAGTTCGTCACTTCCGGCGCTGGATAAGTCGAAAGCAGACAGTGACGTGCCGAGCGCGACAGCCCCGGCGGTCGAAGATTCGACAGCATCGCCAGAGTCGACGACGCCCGAGGAGTTTCCCGCTGAAGAGACAGCCCTCGACGATGACCTGCCGGACGCGGTCAAGGCGATGCAAGAAAAGGCGCGACAGCCCGGCACGCAAAAGGGCGATGAGGGTTCGCAACAAGATCGCCTTCAGGCATTGCGAGACCGTCTTCAGCTAGATTCCAAACCCGATGACGGGGCGCCGCCCCCGAAGGCGGCCGGGGACGAGGCGGTAGAGCCCAGTGCCGGGGCACCGCCGCGTGTCGACATGCAGGCGCCGGCCAAAGCAGAGCCCGACGATTTCGGAGTACCGGGATCGGAATTACCCGAGCCACACCAGGCTGAACTCGACGCCCCGGCAAAGCCGGAAGTCAATGATATTGGCCATGCAGAGACTTTGTTGGACTCTTCGGAGTCGGCTCCGGACAAGCCGTGGGAGGAGCCGTCGGGGGCCGATGATCAATCGCAGCATGACGGGCTATTTTCCACCCCTTCAGACAGCGGCGACGACTCTGAATGGCCTTATCCCTCGCCGGGCGGCACTTCCCTCGACGGGATTCCAGATGAACCCAAATCGGAAGATGCCGTTCCATTTTTTCCAGATGCCCCGAAATTGGGAGATGGAGCAGAGTCTCCAACGGAGCAGTCCTCATCGTCGCTCGAGGAGATGACGGGCAGTCTCTTGATCCAGATCAACGAGATTAAAAGCGACGGGCGAAAACGCGCTGTTTTAGCTGGCGTCGGTGCGCTGGCGGCGATAGCGCTCCTGGGGGCGGTGGTTGCCGTCGGCTGGTCACAATTGGGCGTAGAAGACGATGAGGTTGAAGAGGAGCGAGTGCGAATGGATCACGTCGGTGCCGAACCGGTATTTCGCGAATATACGGCCGACGAATTGGCCCGGATCAGCGAAACAATGGTCCTGGAGGAGGAATTGGTCGTCTCCCGCGAGGATGGTCGCGCTGCCGTTGAGCGCGAGGAGCGACGAGAGCGCGGCGGAAGCCAGGGGGGTACCGAGACAGACGAATCGCCGAGAATGCCCAGCGTCAATCCCGACTCCTTTCGCCATGAAGCACGGGCAGATGAACCGGAGGCCGATCGCGTCGAAGAGGAAGCAGGCGCCAGTGGGTCTCGTTTTGCGCGCCCCGAGTTTGGTGGAAGTGGCCCCTCCGAGGAGGCCGGAATGGCATCCGCTGATAATGGCGACGACGGCGCTGAAGAGGACAGCGAAGTAGACAGTCGCTTTGAGGCCATGGCTGCCCTCCACAGCGATACGGAGCGTGGCATTCACGGGGCAGATGATAATCCCGATCTAGGCCGACAGATGCAGGATGGACTCAGCGGCGATGATATCGCCCGCGGTATTCAGTCCGTTATGGAGAGCGTGGGGATATGCCGGGAGCGGCATATTTACCGCGGTGGGACTCTAGAAGAAGACCAACTGCGGGTCAGTCTCACCGTATTGCCCGACGGCGACGTGGGACAGTTTAAGATGGAACCGGGTACCCTGGCGGATACCGACTTCGGCCGCTGTATGCAGTCTCATACCGGTCGCTGGCCGTTTCCCCGCTTCCGGGGCGACCCCGTCGAAATTCAGGCTCCTTTTGCGCTGCAATAGCCCGGATTACTCATCATCGCCGGCGTCGTCCGACGGCGGCAGCTCGTCGATTTCGGGCAGGGAATCAGCTAATAGCGCGATATCGACGGCCGACGCCTTGTCGCCGATTTCCTCGGCAACCCGGCGAGCGCGGTTTAGCCATCTATGGGCGATTTCATAGGCGTCGTATTGAGCGAAGTCTTCGGCGGTTTCGACGAGCAGATCCACTCGCTCTTCGCCGTCGAGGGCCTCTGTGTAGCCGTCGTGGGCTTCGTCCGGTTGACCGGCGACGAGAAGTAGCTTTGCGCGCAGCAGGGGAATGACCTCCTCGAATTGAGGCCAGACTTCCTCGAGACGTGTAATTAACTCCTGGCCTGCCGCGAGGTCGTCGCTCTCGGCACGCCGCCGGGCGACATCGGACAAAATTTCTGGATAGTGAAGCGCCGGGTGGTCGAAGTCACCGTTGATGACAGGCTCTAAGAGCTCGAAATACGCTCCGTGATCGCCGCCGCTCAACACTCGGCGGGCAATGGCCCACCTGTCCAGGTCCGTCAACGGTGACAGCTCCTCTTTTAATGCGCTTAACTCTTTTGGCGAGGCGTGCAATATCTGCTCGTGGCGACGCGATTCAGAAGCTGATATTACCTCCCAAGCATGGTAGGTGTAGCCCAACTCGTCGTCGACGTAGTCGGGATAGCCGTCGCCGATGGAGCGCGCAAATTCAGGTGTCATAGTCACTATCTCGCCAGGTGAATTCGTTGTCGATCATTCGATGAATACGCAAACCGTATAGGGGATGGATGCCTCGCGTCGAGCACGACGCGATCGCCTTCGCACCTAAAATCAGCAAGTTCGAGGACAAGATGAAGCGGGTTAAACTCTTCCTCAAGGGCGTCTGCATGGGCGTCGCCGATATCATTCCCGGGGTCAGCGGGGGAACGCTGGCGTTGATATTGGGGATTTACGAAGAGTTGGTCAATACGATCCGAGGCCTCCACCTGCGGTGGTTGCCAGCAGTGTGGGCCTGGATTCGCGGCGGGTTTCAGCGTGAGGATATAGACCCCATCGCCGAAGCCTGGGAGCAGATGAACCTGACGTTTTTGGTGGTCCTGGTGAGCGGGATCTCGCTCGCAGTGGCCATTGGCGGGATGACACTTCCCACATTATTGGAGCGCTATCCCGAGATAATGCGGGCTCTATTTTTCGGGCTTATTTTAGCGAGTGTATGGATTCCGTTTCGAATGATCACGATACGCCGGTGGCAGACCTGGCTGGTGGTGGGACTGGCGGCAATTATCGGGTTTGGGGCCGCCTGGACGGCGACGGCGCCCCATCGAATCTATCAGGCGGGGACCAATTGGGTGGAGCTGATCGCCGAGGAGGGCGAGACATTCAAGGATATCAATCGCCGGGGCCTGGCCTCCTGGCCGGGCGAGCAGGTGTATTGGGCGGAGGAAAACGCGCCACTGCGCGCTGCCATCGAGGCATCGGAGCAGGACGTGGAGTTGTTGCGGCCTGAGAGTACGGACATCATTGATCCCGATACGGTCGGGGAGCGCAGCGAGCAATACGAAGACCTCGAGATCGCCGCCGGCACGCCGGTTAAGATTCCTCAGCCGTTGCCCTGGTATATTTTTATCGCCGGAATGGTCATGGTCTGTGCCATGATTTTGCCCGGCATAAGTGGCTCTTATCTACTGCTGATTATGGGGGTCTATTATTTTATGCTCAACGCCCTGCGCGCGGTGTTAACGGCAGTGCCCGCGATGGCCATCCCCTGGAATGCGGTATTATATGTAGTGGTGTTCAATGCCGGGGCGTTGATTGGAATTTTGAGCTTCGCTCGTGTGATGAGCTATTTTCTGGAGCGGTATACGGTCCCCACGGTAGGAGTCCTGGTGGGATTGATGGTGGGAGGATTACGCGGCATCTGGCCGTTTCGACAGATCGTTGACGGCCAGATGGTCAATGTGATGCCGGCGACGATGGACTCCACTGTCCTGGCCGTGATCGGCGCCGGCCTCGTCGGTGCCGTGGTGGTCACCACCTTGACGTGGTTGGGGAATGGCCAAAAGGAAAAAAGCGGGTCAGCAGCATAGCATTGATTCCGGGCGGCACATCGATGACACTTTGAGTGGAGCGCCGCATCAACCAACGATACGAGGAGTGCAAATGCAGATCAGTGCCCGAACCATGTATGGGCTTCGCGCCCTCGTCACGCTCGCCGGTGCGCGAACCGACGAGCCAATGAGCATTCAGACCATTGCCGAAGAAGAAGAGTTGCCGGGAAAGTTTCTGGAGGGAATCATGGCCGATTTAAAGCGCGGTGGATTCGTGCGGAGTAAACGCGGGGCCAGTGGCGGCTATTTTCTGGAGCGTCCGGCCAGTGAAATTACGTTGCTGAGTGTGATTCGCCATCTCGAGGGTCCAGTGGCTCCCATGGCCTACGGCGACCGCACCAGTGGTGATGGGACGCCCACCGATCGGCAGGCTGCCTTCCGCCCGGTCTGGCAGGAGATTCGCGACGCCACAATCCGCGTTTTAGAGCGCTATACCATTCAGTCCATCGCCGACTCCGTCCCGGAGTTGATGCACGATGATTTTCGCCCCATCTATCAGATCTGATCGCCTGTAATTGCGATCAGAAATCTGGCTGTTCCAGATAATCGGGGCGAATATTTTGGCCGACGTACAGGCCCTCGTCATAATCTTCGTATAGGCGCAGATAGACGTGCAAAAAGCGCAGTACTTTCTTGGCGTAGCCCCGGGATTCGTCGAAGGGGATTTCCTCGACGAATTCGTCGAGGGGGATATTACGTCCCCGCATATCGAGCCATCCGCTGACCCGGTGGGGCCCGCCATTGTAGCCGGCAAATGCCATCAGCTCCTGGCCGTGGAATTTCTTGACGAGGCGGCTGAAATAAAAGATTCCCTGCTCGATGGAGTTATCGGCCTCCAGTAGGTCGAAGGGGCCAAAATCGTCGGCACCGAATAGATCGGCGATCTTCAACCCGGTGCGCGGGATGACCTGCAGCAACCCCAGAGCATCGGCGATGCTGATGGAGTCGGGATTAAAGGAGCTCTCCACGAGCATCAGCGCCCAGATCATATAGGGGTTGATATTGTGTTTTTCGGCCAGGGGTATGACTTTTTCTGGAAAGGCCCTGGGGTAGGCCATCTTCCAATATCGGTGAGCTTCGCCTTCCGGTTTTTGTCGCAGCCACCAGGTATCGCCCAGGGCATGGCGGCGCACCAGGTGATAGTCACCGATTTCCTGATAGGCCTCCACGAGCAGAGGTTCGAGCTCGGCGCGTCGAGCATGAATGGCCTGCTGACGCTCCAATAGCTCTCGCTTGCTCTGAGCGTCGTCGGGAACGGGAAAGCGCCGCTCGTTGTCCTTCATGCCCCAGTAGTCGGCGCGCTGACTGCGGCGGCGATTGTCGATATAATAGGCCCAGCGGCGATAAGAGAGCTCGTGGGGCGAACTTCGCGGCCGGGAGCGATTGGAAAGGGCTCGAAACTCCAGGGAAACATCGCGGATCACACGCCGAGCCTCGGTATGCCAGCCGGCCATCCACAGCCAGCGGGAGCGCTGCAATTCGGGAAATAACTCGCCGGCCTCATCGACGGCGCGGTGGATGCCACCGCGATGGGTGTCGTCGTCGTAGGCGGTCCACTCCGAGGGGGTGGGCCCGATCATATCGCCCTGACTGTAGCTGACGAATTCGACGTCCGAGCCGTGGCGGCCGCCCCAGTAGATGCGGGCCTCGGTGTTGAAGCGTATCCGGGGAATATCGGCCCCTGGAAAGTCGACCTCTTTTCGGGGGATGCGAGCCTCGGTGGCCTCGTCGTGATCGAGTCCCTCGATCGATTCCTCGGGCTCGCCCTGCCAGGCGGGGCCGGTCGTCACCGGATGAAGCCCGTCTCCCATGCGCGGGTCCATCAGGGGTTGATCGAAATTCCAGGTCAATCCGTAAGTGGGAAAGGGCAGGCCGATGCCACTTGGCGGACATGACTCAGGGGCCGCGCAATCGTCGTTGTGAATGGCCGCCAGAAGATCCTGGTCCCAGAGGCGGCTGACGGGGCGATCGGCGATGTCGGCGCCCACCTGGCGGGTGCGCGGGTCGGCGGCGCTCTGATAGGCCATCGGTGCACTGGCGGTGTGGGCGTCGTCGAAGACGGCAAAGACCTGCTCCGCACTGTCGATGACGCGATCGGCCTGGGCGAGAAAGGAGTCGTCCACCGTGGAGCGCTGCTCGAGGTCGATGGTGCGGTTGGCGGACTGGATTCCGTAATAGCTGTTGGGGCGGGCCTGGCTTATCTCGCGAAATAATTCGATGGCGTCTTCGTCGTTGCCGGCACGCTCTAAAGAGCGGGCCGCCCAGTATAGATAGCGAGCCCGGGTCTCTCCGCGAGAGCGCCGGGCCAGACGGCGCAGATTTTCGTAGGCATCCTGAAAGCGGCCGGTCTTATACATCAGATAGGAAAAATGCCAGCCCCTCTTTTGAGCCCCTGTATAAGTCTCGTCGTAGAGTTGGTAGGCCTCCTCATAGCGGCCGTAGCGCTCGTAAAATTGGGCAATGGCCTGTTTTCGGGTGCGCCGCGCGGAGTTTTCGTACAGTTTTTCAAGGACCTCGGTGGCCTCGTCAAATCGCCCCAGACGGGCCAGGGCGAAGTTGTGAAATCGATAGATGGTGCGCTTATTAAATCCCGAGCGGTGTCCGTCTTCGTAAATCGATCGCGCCTCTGCGAAATACTCCGCTGCTCCCTCGAAGTCGTGGCTGTGATAGGTGTTGAGGGCGATGCGCTCTAAAATTTGGTTTTCCAGGCGCGAATTTCGCTCCGGCGTTCTGACATCCTCGCGCAGCTCGGTCATCAATTCGTGGGCCAGGGGCCAGAATTTGTCGATGCTCAACTGGCGATAGTGGGCAAATCGCGTCTCCGGATCGATGGGCTCCGGGGCAAATCCCTGCTCGCTGAGTTCGGCGAGGCGCTCTCCGGCGATTTCGCCCTCTCGCTTGTAGGGAAATTCAAAATTGGCCTGCTGATAGGCCTTAGCGGCGCGCTCGGGGTGCTCCAGGGCCTCCAGAACTTTTCCGTGATGGTAAAGGGCGAGATGGCGACGCGGATAATCGGGAAAGGTATCGACGAGTTGTTCGACGATGGGCAGTGCCTCCTCCCAGCGCTCGGCGGCCACCAGGGCTTTTGACTGCTGGGCTCTGGCTTTCCAGTGAAGGGGACTGTCGTCGGCGTCGTAGATGGCGGCAAATGACTGGGCCGCTTCGTCATATCGCCCCAGATCGCGAAGGGCCTGTCCGCGCAGCCAATTTTCGTAGTCCACAAGGGGAGTCGAGGTCTCCAATGCGTCGACGTATTCAAGCACGTCCTCCGGTTGTTCCAGAAGATGGGCTACATAGGCCTGCTGAAACCGGGCCAGGTCGCGATCTTTGGCCTCGTCGATGCAGTCATCATCGAGCAGCAATTCGACCAGCTTTTGTGCCTCGCCGTATTCCTGATAGTGAATCATCTCCCGGGCACGCTCGATTCCCCGGGCGCCCAATTCACATCGGGAGGCGGCGGCCGCGCTGCGCGCCGAGGTGCTCAACGCCGCCTGGGCGACCGGCAGGATCGATGCCGGCGCCGAGTGGCGGGCCGTCGGGGCATCGCCATTGCTCGTCATCTGTGATGGAAGATCGGGAGTTGCCGTGGCGTCAGGGGCGGCGGCCTCCAGGGGCGGAAGCCACATTACGGCCACTGTGGCGAGGCTCAAAATAGCGGTAAACGTCCATCCGGCCACATGGGGAGCTTTCATTCCGGATACCTTATAGGTTCGGGGTGGCACCTGAAAAATCAGTACCCATCGGGCCGCTCTGCCAACAGCGTTGGTGGTCGGGCCTCGGCCCAATGAAATTTCAAAAGCGCAATGCGTTGGTTTTCATTATAAGTGCTTGCCCTCTAAAGGCGAATTTAATCATAGCACGCCACCGCCGACTGTCCCAATAAAGTGCGAGGGGCTACGAGAGTTATTTTGTGGGATCCCCCTCCACGGGGTATAACCACAGAGCTGTCAATTATCGTCCCAATGGTGTTGATGAATCCAATGAATGACCTCCAACAACGGCTTCAGGGGTGGTGGAACGAAAGGGTGGAGGAGTTTTTTGATCATCCCTGGGAGGAGCGCTCCCGGCTGAATCGAATCGGCGCCGGGATTGCAGCGCTGACCTTTTTGACGACCCGGGAGGTGCTGCGTGACCGGGCGCCGATGATGGCGGCAAGCCTGTCGTTTTTTACGGTCCTCGCTGTGGTTCCGCTGGTGACGGTGGCGGCATCGCTGATGGCCGCGTTCGGGCTGCTCGAGGTCGAGGGTGGAGCTCTCTTCGATACGCTGTATCAGGTCTTTCCCGATGTGGCCTCTGGTATCGCCAGCTACCTCGGCGAGGTGGCTACCGAGAGCGCTCAGGCGGTCGGCGGGATCGGCGCGATTACGCTGCTCATCATCGGGTTGGTGCTGTTTAACGCCATCGAGGAGACGCTGACGCGGATCTGGCGCGGTGCCCACGATCGCTCGATGATTATCAAGATGCTCACCTTTTATGCGATGATCACCTTTGGGCCGGTATTGATCGCGTTGTCCATCGTGCAGACGGCGAGCGCCCATTTTTATCTGACCCAGATTGGCATCGATGTCTCGCTTGTCGATCAGTTATTGCCCGTGGGGTATGGACTGATCGCCTTTACATTGCTGTATAAATTGGTGCCCAACGCCGACGTCAAATGGCGTACGGCGCTCGTGGGCGGAGTGTATGCGGCAGTGGCCTTTGAGCTGGCAAAATGGGGATTCAATCTCTACGTCAATCAACTGCTATTACATACTTATGATCGGGTCTACGGAGCGCTGGCACTGATTCCCATCGGGCTTATCTGGGTGTACGTGACCTGGCTTGTGATCTTGATCGGCGCTGAGTTGGCATTTGCCTTTCAGCACCTCGAGGATTTGATGCAGGGAAGCGTGGGGAAAAGAAGTAGAAATGCCCGCCCCGACGATTATTACGTCGGCCATCCAATGGTGGCCCTTGAGGTGCTGGCGCCGATTGTCAGCGCCTTCGAACACAGGGAGACGCCGGTGACTACTGCGGCCATCGCCAGGGTGACGAGATTGCCCGACGATGTGGTGGACCGGGTCGTCCAGATCTGGGAGGACGAAGAAGTCATTCGCTCCGTGGAGGGCTCAAAAGCTGAGAAATGCTACGTACCGGCCAGCGCTCCGGAGTCGATGGCGCTCGATGAACTCGTCGAGTTGTTCTGGGTGGCTACACCCGACGGAGTACGCGACGGTGTAGGGATGGTCTCGCGAGAGTATCTCAAAGAATCGCGGGCATTTTTTCAAACATTGACGGCCTCCGATCTGGTCGGTGATGCCGAGCCAGATCGGAGTGTGGACAATGCCGAGGAGGGACTGGAGGCGACGCCGGCTGACGCCGTCGGCGCCTGAAGTTACCGCTTATTTATCCAGGGCGCGGATGCGATCTTTTAAAGCGAGCTTACGCTTTTTTAGGACCTGGACTTCGAATTGTTCTTCTGGAGATAGGGAGCGATGGCGGTCGAGCTTATTGAGCCGGCGTTCCAGTTGTTGGTGGGAGTGTCGAAGGGATTCGACGGTCTCTTCCTCGTGATGACGGCCAACAGTATTCGCATGAGACATTAAGAACCTCTGAGTTGGAAAAGGTCAGTGGTGATTCGTCGCTGTGCACGGGAACCCGGTAAAGGAGAGGGGCCGGGAGGGGTGGGAGAAAGCCGGGAATATGAGATTTGACGCGCCAATGGGGCTTTCTCCGTGGGGCTTTCGACGATCGTTTTCAGGAGTTTATAGAATGCCAGCAGGTAGGAATTATTTCAACAGCGTCCGTGGGGCCAATTGCCGATACGGACGCCAGCTCGGCCGGAGGAAGCGACGGGTTCATTTAAACGAGATATGACCTCACTTAAGACAACCGACTCGGCGGCTCTTCAACCCGTCTTTGGATCAATATTCTCGCCGGGGCCGAATTTTTTTATCTCGTCTCGCTTAGTCCTCCACAATTCCACGAAACCGATCGAAACTAATTCCCATACCAATATGAAGTCCCCAGACGCCATCTGAAGAAAAGCCGAAGCCATAGGGGTTATTGATCGGGACAGTCAGGCGGGCATGGTAGGTCTGGTCGCCGACTTCGAGCTCGGCGAAGATCTCGGCGGCCGTCTGAAAGCCGCGCTGGCCCTGATTGCCAAGGGAGCGCCCAATGACGCCCTGAGCGCGAGTGCCGATGTCGAAGTCCTCGGAGAGCGACGTGCTGGCGACGATCCCCGTCTGTAATACGTAGATGGCATCTTGCTCCCCGTCTCCGAACCAGGACATGGCCGCCATCTGGAGTTCGCCGCCGAGGATGAAGCCACCCTGCATACGCTGGCGGATGGAACCGCCTACCACGGGCGCCAGTCTTCGGGGCGCCCACAGCCAGGGATCGGCGCCGCCGCGCATCCCTTCGGCGAAGGCATAGCTGGCAGCTCCTTCTGTGCTCGCCAGCGGGACGGTTAGTCCGGTGGTGATATCGATCTGCCGGCCCGAGCCCTCGGTGAAGAAGCCGACCCCGAGGTAGGGGTTTCCGAATCTTACATCCACGTCGCCCCGGCTCTCCAGATCGACGTCGTCGTCGGTCAGATTGACGGTGCCCACACCACCGGCGATGATCTCGACATAGACCAAATCCGTCAGGTACAAATACCCGCTGGCCAGCGGTGACAGGGCGAGAACGGCGGCACCGACCGGGGGATTTTGAGCGTGTGTGCCGAGCTCGAACCAGGCCTCACTTTCCTGGGCGCTGGCCTGCAGCGGCATCCAGATGATGAAGAGGGCGGTGACCAGGGCGAGTGTAGAAGGGCCACTTCGCATGTGGCGTGCATTGGAAGGCATCATCGAGACTTCCTCGAGGGTTTACGGAAACAAAACGATCATCGCGATCGTAGAATACGCGTCGCTGCTAGCTTCGTCTACGTATCTTTGCAACGGCTCTCACAGTCAGCCCGCGGTGGCACGCCACTGGGACGCGGTGACCCTCAAAGAGAGCCGACGTTCGAGACACGCGGCTTGTCCCCCGGGCTGCCGGCTACTCTCCAGTGTGTGAGGAGGGGGTTTGTCGTGGCTTGTTGTGGAGTTGCAGTTGCCGACGAGTTGACAAGGCCACAGGGGTTGGCTATGTCTCCCCGTCCCTGTTTTTGCTGGCAGTTTCGGTGCGGGCACAGCCGCCGCGCCTCGGGGCGACAGCGGGATAATCGAGTAAAACCATTTTATTGCGGGATCGGCTCCGGTCGGCCTGCGAGCAGCATCGAGGAATCAGCCATGGCACGGACAAAGATTGCGAGCAGAAAAAAGAAGAAGGCCACCAGCCGCGACTGCCCGGAGTGCAGCTCCGAGATGCAGATGACGCGCGTGATGCGCTACACCGACGGGCCGAGTGGAATGCTCTGGGCCTGCACCAACACGTCGTGTTTGACCCTGGTGACCCGAGACGGCGCCAAAGTGGGAAGTTTGCTCGATAAATCGGCGTGACGCCGGTGGTGGTCAGGGCAGCGAGTTCAATGTGGCGGGTCGATTGCGCCGTCGTCGATTTCTTCGAATTCGACTGGTGTGACGATCCGCGTTGCTCTGTGCGGCCATCGTCAATCAAAGGACCAAATAAGGGGGAAGACCCGTGGAATGACTTTGGGGACGGGTCGAATTATAATGAATTGTCGATAAACTGTGTCGTCTCATCGCAAGGGCACGACGATCGACAATTTGGACGCAGTGCGCCCGAATACACGCGACGATAGCCGGATAGAGGACGATGAATATTAGACGGTCGGATACGAAACAATCTGTGGCTGCCTGGTCTCGTTGGGGATTGGCGGGATTGGCGGCGATGATGGTGATGGGAACCTTTGTGGCGACGGTCAGCGCAGAGGGCGGAAATGTCCGCTACTCCTACGAGGAGGCGCGGATCGCCGGAGACCGCCAATTCGTGCTGGTCCCCCGTGCCGAAGACAACTTGTCCGGAGAGGTGACCACGGATCGACTGGAGGCGGCCTTTGAGGCCCTCCGGTCGGCAAAGCGACCCACCTACGGAAATTCCTATGCCGTCGCCAGTGGAAATCCGCCCCGGGGAGCACGGGTGGAGGTCCATATCGACTCCGACAAAACCGATTTCGCGCCCATCATTATGGCCGAAGCGGTCTATACGCTGACCGAATTCGGTGTCCCCGAGGTTCATTTTCCCGGCCATACCTCTGGGGGACTGACCAGGGCGGATATCTCCTTTGCGGCCTATACACTGACCGCGCCGCTGTGGAAGGTGGTGCCCCCCGGATCGGTGACCACGGCCCAGATTTTGATGCCCGACGGAGAATTACTGCCGGTCGCCGAGGTCAACGAGCGGTGGCAGAGCGACCGGGAGTCAGTCGTCGATGACGTATACGCCTTTCTGGATACCGAAGAGCCCTACACGCTGCGCTCCATCGTGCGGATTCTGCCCGATGTCGACGAGCTTCGTCTCGACGACGTATTGCCTCTTCTGGCTCACGACGAGCGGATGATCCGGCGCTCCACGCTGCGTATTTTGGAGGGAATGGAAGACGATGAAACCGTATTGGATGCCGTCTCTACGGCGCTTGACGGGGAATCGAGCAGCTCTCTTGCCCGCCGATTCGCCGAGTTTTTAGGAGAATCGCGACACGCCGAATACAGTGTCCTGGAGCAATTTCATTTACTCGATCAGGGAGACGACGAGGAGGCCGAACAGGCCGTTCGCGATCTGGCCGATTGGGAGGGCGACCCGCGAGTCGTGGAGGCCCTCTCGGAGTCGCTGCGAGATGAGCGAAGCGAGGTGGCCATGGCCGCTGTGCGCTCCGTCGACGAATTAGAACTCAACGAGGTGCGCGCCGACGCGCTGGAAGACGCCTCGGTGGCGCCCGACGTCCGCCAGGAGATCTCGGAGAATCTCGCCGTCTCCGAAAATGATCCCGAGATTCGATTGATCGGATTGACCTATATCGCCAATGAGCGCAGCGGTGGATACGCCAACCAGGCCATCGCCGCCATCGGCGAATTGCCGATCGATACGGCGCGAGAGCAGGTCGAGGAATTTCTCCAGAATAGCTCCACGGAGCGTCGACGCACGGCGATCGATGCACTTATCGAGCGCAACTCCTTAGACAGTGTGCAATCTCTTATGGAGGCTGCCGACGACCAGCCCGAGACGCAGATGATGCAACAGGCGGCCTACGACATCATGGTCTCCCACTCGTTGGACGAGATCATCGAGCAGACCGGATCGGGGTCGGTGCAGGTCCAGGAAGTGGCCTACCGCGCGATCGGCGAACGGGCGAGCCAGGAGGGAGAGCGCGACCGCTCGGTGGCGACCATCAACGAGGGACGTGCTCATCGCCTGGCCTCGATTCGCGGCGCTGCGGCTCGATCGCTGGGCCAGATCGGCGGCGACGAGGCGCTGCAGACGCTGGGCGAGATGACAGGCGACTCCGACGCCGAGGTCCGGCGAGAGGTGGCCCTGGCGCTGGGAGGATTCTCCGGCACCGACTATGCCGACGAGTTGATGGAATATCTCGATGATAATGACCCGGGCGTGGTGGCAGCGGCCATCGACGCCATGGAGCAGCGCGACGATCGGCGCGCCGCCGATCGAATCCAGGATATGGTCGATCACGACGAGCCCGTCATTCGCGCCAGCGCCATCCGCGCCGTGACCACCTTTTTGCCGAAAGACCAGGACGATGCCGTGCGGCGCCATATGGGGCTGTTGAGCGGCTCGGTAAGCGATGATGCCCTGGAGGTTCGCAAGGCCACCCTGGAGCAGCTCGGTCGATTTGAGAGTTCCATGGCGGTGACTAATATTGCCACTCAACTCGGCGCAGAAGATACAGATGTGCGGATTGCAGCGGTGCGGGCGCTGGCGGCCACCGGTCATGACGACGCGCTGCCCCTGCTTCGCTCCTCGCTCGGCGATGCGGAAGCGCTGGTGCGACGGGAGGCCGTCGATGCCCTGACCGTATTGGCCGGAAGTAACGCCCGGCCGCAGCTCGAGGAGCGCATGGAAAACGAAGACGATCCCGAGGTGCGCGAGTTGATCCAGAGTCGCCTGCAGGAAATCTAATCGGGGCATAAAGATAACGATGGCTCATCGCTTATTGACACTGTTTTTGGCCACCTTCGTTGTGACCATCCTTGTGGGATGTAATCAATCGTCGGTGGCCCCCGAGGAGTCGGATACCGACAGTGATGATGCAGAATCGGAGTGTGCCGTCGACGGACAATGCGACTCTTATAATCGATGCATCGACGGGGACTGCGCCACGCCGCCGGCAATGAGCGGTGCCGCCACGGCAGACACACCGGTGGCCCGAATCTATGACGGCGACGAGGTAGTGGCCCGATTTTATCTCGAATTGGCGATCAGCGCCGACGAGCAGCGCCAGGGGTTGATGTATCGGCCGTCGATGCTCGATGACTGGGGAATGTTATTTATCTACGACGACGATCAGGAATTGTCGTTCTGGATGAAAAATACGCTGATTCCGCTGGATATGATCTTCGTCGACGCCACCGGCGAGGTTGTCGGCGTGGTCCACGAGGCAGAACCGGAGACGACAACGCCGCGAAATGTCGGTGAGCCGGCGCGATACGTGCTCGAGATCAATGGAGGCCTGGCCGCGAAGGCCGGAATCGACCGGGGCACAACGATGAGTCTTGAGCATGTGGAAGAGAGCCATCAGCCCACTCAATGAATTTTTTCCCACCAGGATCCATCTGGTGGCACTGGTGCTGGTCAATGCCAGCGCTGTGGCGATGGCGTTTGTCCCGTTATTCAATCTGGTGGGATACGAGTCAGCGGCTTTCTACGGGGTCGTGCTTGGTGTTCTGGCGACGGGGCTAACGGTCTACTCGGTCAAAAGTGGGGCCGTGGATGCCCCCCTGGATGAGTCCCGGCGGCGAAGGCCAGCCGATGACTTCGGGCGCCTTGCGCTGGTTCATTTAACGCTGGCTCTGGGACCGCTGGCAATTTTGACGGTCAACGGATTTCGGGTGCTCAATTGTGATTGGGTGGCCGGGTTTGCGTTCTGGGCGCTGATTGTGGGGCCGGCGGTTTTGATCGGCCAGGCTGCGGCCTGGCTGGCGCTGTCGCTGGTGCCGGAAAAAAAGGGAGTGGCCTGGCTATTGGCGTTCGCCTTTCCCGTCGGTGACGCGCTGGCGCTGATCTATCATCTGGCCACGGAGCCGCCGATTATCGGTCACCAGTGGTTTTTGGGCTATTTCGGGGGCTCGATCTATGACGAGGCGATGGCCGTGCCGCCCAGTTTGATCGCCTATCGTGTATTGCACCTGTTGGCGATTATCGCCGTCGTCGCCGCGATACAGGCGGTCTTCGAACTCAACCGCGGTCGGCTTCCGCGGTGGACGATGGTTCTGGTTTTTGGGGCGAGTCTGTCGTTTGTCGTCGGATTTGCCGAGCGCGACCGCTTCGGTATCTCCATCGATCGCGTCCATATCGCCGAAGAACTCGGCGGAAAGGTAGAAAGTGAACATTTCGTGATTTACTACCCGGAGACGCGCCGGAGTCTGCAGCGACTAGAGGAGATGGTCGCCGATCACGAATTTCGCTACGACCAATTGCGCCGGTTTTTCGGAACCGATCCGGTTGCCGAGAGCGGAGAAAAAGTGGCCAGCTTCGTATACGCCGATAGGGACTCCAAGGGGAAATTGATGGGGGCTCGCCACACGATGGTGGCCAAATTGTGGCTTCACGAGATGCATATTCTGTGGAGTGGAACCGGCGACCATATGCTGACTCATGAGCTGGCTCATATCTTTACCGAGCCCTTTGGAGCAGGGCCACTGAGCTTGAGTATGCAGCGCGGCGTCGGCGTCAATATGGGGCTGGTCGAGGGCATCGCCTCGGCGGCGGAGTGGCGCTCCCAGGAATTGACCCTGCACGAGGCGTCGGCGGCGATGCGCAGACTCGATCTTTCGCCCGATCTGCGCACTATTTTGGGGGCCTCGGGGTTTTGGACCGAGGCCTCGGGGCCGGCGTATACGGCGATGGGATCCTTTGTGCGCTATCTGGTGGATACCCGGGGGATCGAGGCGTTTAAAAAAGCCTATCCGAGCGGCGATTTTTATGGGGCGTACGGTGTGGAGGTCGAATCACTGATCGAGGAGTGGGAGGAATTTGTCGATGAGTTGGCATTGACCGAACGCCAGAAGTCGGTGGCTCGCCATCGCTATGACCGCACGAGCATTT
This sequence comes from Myxococcales bacterium, assembly GCA_007119175.1. Taxonomy (GTDB): domain Bacteria; phylum Myxococcota_A; class Bradymonadia; order Bradymonadales; family Bradymonadaceae; genus SLJM01. Next base: position 36,727 of record SKQC01000022.1, read on the forward strand.
TCGGCAAGGTCTGCGCCCGGGCGCTTGCCGATATTCGCGAGGAAGCTCGGCGTGCGGCGTCGAGCGGGGCCTACGGCAAGGCCAGAGCGAGTTATGAGCAATACCTCGACGACGATCCCCATCACGTCGCTGTGCGTCGATCTTATGCCCGTATCCTCGGCGAACTCGATGAGGTCGATGAGGCGTTGGCGGTGCTTGAGGACCTGCTCAGCGCCGATCTGACGACGGTGGAGACTGCGCAGGTATTTGAGTTGCGCGGCGATGTGCTGTGGTCTGAGGGGAATGACTCGGCGGCGGCCGACGCCTACGACGATGGACTAAGGCTTGCTGTGCCCGTCCACCAGGAGCGCTCTCTGCAGATGAAAAAGCGCCTCGCCGAGCGCGGTGACGATCGCGGACGGCAGATCCTCGTCGATCGCAGAAGCGAGGCGGAAGTGATGTATCAGATGATGAGCTGGCGGCGGGATGCGCCGGAGGATCCGATACCGGCCTATTTCGTGGGCCGCAGATTGTGGCAGGAGAGAAATTATTCTGAAGCCATCTCCCATCTCGAGGATAGTCGCCACAGGCTGGACGCGGCGGTGCTGGACGCGGAAGTGTCGCTGATGCTAGGGCAGAGCTACTACTTTGAGGGTCATCTCGACGCATCGGATTCGATCTGGAAAAAATTGGCCGAATCACGGATCACGAGGTATCGAGAAACAGCCCGGGAGTGGGCGACTCGTATCGAGTGGGCCCGTCGGAATAGGCAGTGACTCCGAGGCGGTTATGAGCATCGTTGTTGGTCATCCCCCTCAATTGCGTCACGGAGCAAGTGTGAAACGTCAGGAGCAATCAATGATGGAAATACGACGCCTTTTTAGCTGGATGGTGGTCGTCGGTATTTTGATGATCACCGCCGGGTGTGCCTCCAATGGGCTTGCCAGCGACGATATCTATCCCGAGGAGCCGGAATTTCAATTCGGGGAAGATGCCGATATTCAAGATACGCCGGAGGTTCGCGAGGTTGTGGATGTCCTGTTCCAATACCGGCAGGCTCTGATCTCAAAGGACTTCGGGACCCTCAATCGCCTGGTCTCCGAAAATTATTACGAAAATACGGGAACGACTCACACCACGGCCGATGATTATGGCCACTCCGGGCTTGCCGAGGTCTTTGAGATGATGGCCGAATACGCCAAGGAGATTCGCTATTCGGTGACCGTTCAGGATGTGGTGGTCCGAGATAACCAGGCTCATATCGACTTCGAATTTCAATACGCCTATCAATATCAGATCGCCGACAAGGAAACCTGGGATGCCGGTGTCGACGTCAATCGCATGGAGCTTCACCGCGAAGGAAACGCCTGGCGGATCGTCGGTGGAATGTGACCTGCGTTTGCCTGGCGGGAGGATGGAGCGTTGCAGCCAGATGAACGCGAGACCACTGTCAATGGCGTCGCCGTATTCGTAGTCGCGCTGGTGTTGGCCGGGCTTTTTGCACCGGGCGCGGCGATTGCCGGTGATTCGGCAGAAGAACTTTTCAATCAGGGCAGGTGGGATGAGGCGAGCGAGGAGGCACTTCTTCGCGACGACGCAGCGTCGATGCGATTTCGATCGCGGTTTTCTGTGTGGGCTGGCGACGATGACGACGCACTTCGCTTTGCACAGACCGCCGTGGAGTTGAGTGGTTCATCGGAACAGCGCCGCCGCTCGGTGGTGGAGCTGGCGCGGCGGGAGTGGCTATACGGCGATCGGGAGCGCTCAATTGAGCGGCTTCGCGAAGCCCTTGGCGACAGCCCCGACGATATGGAAGTGCGCTACGAGTTGGGGTGGCGCCTGGTTGCCGACGGCGCAGCCGACGAGGGCCGGGCTGTTCTCGAAGGGGTGGCGCGGCGCTACAACGACGGACTTATCACCGAGGTCGATGACCTGGTGTGGGCGGGCCGGGCGATGGCGGCGGCGGAGCGCCCGCGCGACGCAAACCGCGCCCTGAGCCGCGCATTGAGAGAGGATGAGGAGCACCTGGAGGCGAATCTGCGTCTGGGGCAATTGATGCTCGATCGCCACAATACGGCGGAAGCTGAGGGGGCGTTTAAGGCGGTGCTTGAGCGATATGAAGACCACCCGGAAGCCCTGGTGGGGATGGCGGAGATCGAGTTTTTTCAAAGCGGTCGATTCCGGGAGTCCATGGAGCTCGTCGACCGCGCACGCGACAGCTATCCCGGACATCCCGAGGTGATACGCGGTCGGGCGGAATTGTTGATCGCTCAGGGAGCCTGGGAGGAAGGGCGCGATGAGATGATTCAGTTTTTGAAGCGGGCGCCCGACGATGGACAGGCGCTGGCTCTGCTCGCGGCGGCAGCTTATCTGCTTATCGACGATGAGAGCTTTGACGAGGCGACGAAGCGCTTTGATGCACGCCGGCCAACCAGACCCGATTTATACTCCACTGTTGGCGAGTTTGCGGCGCTCAACAACCGACATCGCGCCTCGGTGCAGTTTTTTGAGAAGGCATTAGAGCGGCGTGAGGACTACGCACCGGCGTTGACCGGCCTCGGCATGGCTCTGACCCGCACCGGCGAAGAGGCGCGGGGGATAGGCGTGCTGGAGCAGGCGTTTGATGCCGACCGCTTCCGGGTTCCCGTCTATAATACGCTGGAGTTATATGATCGGGGCCTTCGCGATTATATGACCGACGACGTCGACGGATTTCGACTCCGGGCCCATCACCGCGACTTTGATCTGATCCGCGAGATGGTGGAGCCGCTGGTTGCCGAGGCGCGCCGCGAATTCGATGAGCGCTACGGGGTGGAGTTGCCGTCGCTGAGCGTGGAGATCTTTGCCGATCGAGAGGCGTTCTCCGTGCGCTCCGTGGGGCTGCCCCATATCGATCCCCATGGGATCTGCTTTGGCCGCGTTGTGTTGACCCGCGGTCCCGGCGACGGAAATTTCAACTGGCCTATGGTGGTCTGGCACGAGCTCGCTCACTCCTATCACCTGGAGTTGAGCGGCGAGCGCGTGCCGGTGTGGTTTACCGAGGGGCTCGCCGAATACGAAACGCGGCTTCGCGACCCGTCGTGGACCCGGTTTCACGATCTGGACGTGGTGCGACGGGTCGTCCACGGCCAGATGTGGTCATTTGCGGAGATGGACGAGGTCTTTATGACGGGCCGCGGCGCCGATGTAAGCCAGGCCTATCAGGTGGCGATGCTGGTGATGGCCTTTCTCGATGAAACCTATGGATTTGAGGTCATCGTGGATATGCTGGAGCGTTTCGCCGATACACCGCGAACCGAGGAGGTCTTTCAGGCCACACTCCAGATGACGACGGAGGCGATTGACGAAAAATTCGATCAGTGGCTCCGCCGGCGTTATTCGGGACTTTTTGCCCAGGAATTGGTCGACTGGTCGCGTCTGCATGCGATGCTCAATGACGAGGATGTCGATCATCGAAGTGAGGCCGAAGGGTCGGCCTACCGCGCGATGGTGGCCGCCGTGCGTGGCGATGAGGAGCGCGCCGGGGTGCTCCTTCGCAATTCGGAGCGCCAGGACGACAGCGATTTATCAGCGATGTTAATCCGGGCGCTCGTCTACGATGCGATCGACGATATCGAGCGGGGACTCGAGGTCGGACGGGAGGTCCTCGATTCAGGCGTGGAGAGCTTTGACCTGCGCTATGCGATGTCGCAGATGGCCGAACGAGCTGATCGGCGGACCGAGGCCTATGTTCATGCCCTGGCGGCGACGACGCTGGCGCCGCAAGAATCGGAAGGGTGGCGCCAGCTCCAGCCGCGGGCTAAGGCAGTCGATGAAGAGGTGCGCGCAGGCGTCGCCCTTCGGGAACTCTTTGCCCGCAGTCCGCACAGCGCGGAGTTGGCTCGACGGCGATTGGGTTTTTTCGAGGAGTATGGTGATTACGATGGAGCTTATAGTGCCGCCCGTCGCTGGACGGAGGTCGCCGCGTTAGACGCCCGCTCTCATCTGGCGATGGCCCGCGTTGCCGCGCGTCGAGGGGAACTCGACAAGGCGCAGGCAGCCTGGGAGCGAGCGGCATTGGCCTCACCGGCGCGCAGCCGGGAAATCTGGCAGACGGCGGTCGATGAGTTGAGCGCCGCCGGAGCCGACGAATTGGCCAAGCGCTATAAGCGCCGCTTACAAACCAACGACGATTAATCGAGAGCGACCGACCCGAATTTAGATCGACGAGCCGATGACCACTGACACGGAAGGCAGCAAGGAGGGAATCGGCGAAGTAAGTGACGAAAAACTCGTCGAAAGGGCGCTCGATGACGACTACGCGGCCTTCGAGGAGTTGGTGCGGCGCTATCGCGACAACGGCTATCGGTTGGCCTGGAGCCTGGTCAAAAATGAATCGGAGGCCCAGGACGTCGTTCAGGAAGCATTTTTAAATATCTACCGAAAGCTCGATACCTTCGCCGGCGATGCCCAACTGGGAAGCTGGATATATCGAGTGGTTGTCAACGCCGCCTTGATGCGGCTTCGCAAACAGGAACGGCGCTCCGAGATTGGGCTCGAAGAGCTGGGCGCCGAGGTCGAGGAGCGCCAGGGCTCGTTTTCAAAGCGCCCGCAGTGGCAGATTCACGCCGATGAGGCCGCCGAAAACGTCGAATTGCGAGAGCAGATCCTGGCCGCCGTCGACGAGTTAGACCCCAAATACCAGGCGGTGTTTATCCTGCGCGAAGTCGAGGATTTAGCGCTCAAAGAAATTGCGGAGGTTCTGGAGCTGAGCGAAGGGGCCGTCAAGACGCGACTACACCGGGCGCGATTACACCTGCGCGCGGCCCTGGAGCCCTATCTGGGGCGGAGCGAGAGTATCGATTAGCCGTCGCCAACAGATGACGACTCAGGGGCCTCAACTGCTGAGCTTTTCCTTCATTTTCTTGAAGAAGCCGGCCGGCTTTACGTCGATATCACTTTCCTCGGCATATTCCTCGAGGAGCTCGCGCTGGCGTGTGGAGAGTTTGGTCGGGATCTGGATGTCGAAATAGACGATGATATTGCCGCGTCCTGAGCCCTGGAGCTTGGCGAGCCCCTGGTTTTTTAAGATTTTCTTATCACCCTGCTGAGTGCCCGGATTGACGGTGACCGTCGTGGTGTCCTCCAGGGTGGGGACTTCAATTTCACAGCCGAGGGCGGCCTGAACAAAGGAGATCTCCTGGCGCAGGTGTAGATCGGCGCCGTCGCGCTCAAAGACCTCGCTGGGCTGGATGTGCAAGAAGACGTACAGGTCGCCCTTGGGAGCCCCTCGGCTTCCATGTTCGCCTTCCTGACGGAGGCGAAGCCGAGTTCCCGAGTCGACGCCGGCAGGGATGGTGACTTCCACCTCGCGTTCTACGCGCGTCTTTCCCTTGCCGTCGCATTCCGGGCAGGGATCGCTGATTTGCTCGCCGGAGCCCTTGCAGTGGGGGCAGGTCGAAGACAGCGTAAAAAAGCCCTGTCGGTGATGGACCTGGCCGCGGCCTTTGCAGGTACCACACGTGGTAGCAGTGGTCCCCGGTTTGGCGCCGGAGCCGTCGCAGGTCTCACAATCGACGTGGCGGGGGATGGTTAAAGACTTGGTGGTGCCGAAGGCCGCTTCTTCGAACTCGAGCTCCAGGTCGTAGCGCAGATCGGCGCCGCGGCGCGGTCCGCCTCGACGGCGTTGGCCGCCACCGAAGCCGAACATATCGCCGAAAATATCGCCGAATTGCGAAAAGATATCGTCCATGGAGTCAAAGCCCGCTCCCGGGCCGGCGGCGCCGGCGCCGCGCAGTCCATCGTGGCCGAATTGGTCGTAGAGCGCCCGTTTTTCGGGGTTGCTCAATACCTCATAGGCCTCAGATGCCTCTTTGAACGCCGCTTCCGCTTCTTTGTCCCCTGGATTGCGGTCCGGATGGTGCTTCATCGCCAGTTTCCGGTAAGCTTTTTTAAGCTCTTTACCGGTAGCGCCTTTGGCGACGCCGAGGACTTCGTAGTAGTCGCGTTTACTCATGGGGACTCCCTGGGAACTTCTCTTTGCCGTCGAGCATACTAGCTCAATCATCTCGAGTCGGGCGCGAAGCCTCGCAGCGCCCGTGGCGCTTGTCAAGCTGGCCAGATAAGCCGTCAGACTGCATGTGCGGCCCACAAAATAAGCCAGAAGCGGGCGACGGCAAGTCTTCAATTGCCGGAGGCCTGGTTCCAGTCTGGGTGGAAATCTTTAGCCAGCCTTCACAGGAGTATACAGTGAAGGCTGGGCGGGCATTCCAGGTTATGGTACCTGCGGGCAAATGAGCTGCGTCGGGCGCGGAGTTTTTTAGTAGATCTGTATCGGAGCGTATCGATGAAGTATGGCCGACTGTATGTTTCGCTGATCGTCATTTTTATGAGCCTCGGAATCACCGGCGCTGCCACGGCTGCCACCGTGGAGGAGACCGAGGAGCTTGCAATCGAATTTCGGGGGATCCTCGAGGTCGGCGCTGTGGGAGCCGATGAGACACATCCGCAGGTGACGGGACCACGAATCGGCATGGCCCGGCTGGCCGGGCGGGGAGTCTACGAAGATCTGGGTCGGTTTTTTGTGCAATACGATGCATCGTCCGGCGACGCCAGACTGCTCGACGTATTGGGCGTATTGGAGCTGACCGACTGGCTGAATTTACGGCTCGGTTATTTTAAGACGCCCATTTCCACGGATTATAATATCTCGGCATCGCAAAAGCCCTTTCCGGGGCGGGCGTTGGTGGCCGACCTGACGCCGCGGCGGGCCGCCGGTGGTGAATTGGCCGCCGAGCTTCCGCTGGGCGAGGCGACGACGGCATTTCATCTCGGTATCTTCCAGCCCGGATTTCCCGATGCGCCACCTGCAAGCGGGGATTTATATACGGCTCGCGCCGAAATCACCTGGCCCATGGGACTTGGTCTTCATCTGGGATATGTCGATCATTTCGACCAGATAGAGGTGGTCGACGATGAGGACGCGGCATTTTATGTCGAACAGCCCCGGCTAATAGATCTGGCGGCGACCTATTCCGACGACGATTGGTTCGGTCATATAGAGACGGTCATTGCCCCGCATCGCGATCCGGGATTCGTTCCCGCCGGAGTCTATGTCGCCGTGGGTCATCGCATCGGCAATCTCGAAGAAGAGACGACCTTCGAGCCCATCGTGGGATATGATTTTATCGCTCTCGATACGGATTTCCCATTTCATCGAATCCGCGCCGGAATGAACGCCTATCTGTTGGATTATCGAGTGGTGCCGAATATCCACTACGAGATGAATATCGGCGCCGACAGCTCGGTGGGCCACGCCGTATTCGGTCTTCTTCGAATTGCGATGTAGTCGGTGTCGGCGTTGACGGCTGTGCGGCGTATGTCATCATTCGTCATAAAATAGATCTCATGTGATTAGCCCTCGCGACTTTAATACCTCCACATCTTGCCCGCGGAAGAGAAAATGGAAGCGAAAAGTCTTCAGGATTCAAAGGTGATAAAGCCCCTGAACGTGCTGGACGACGTCTTCGACGATCCGTCGCCAAAAGCCCGACTCGCACAGGCCAAAAAACGCGGCCGCGAGCTCCACGAAAAGATGATGGACTTCGATCCGGTGGTTTTTTACCGGTCTTTCGAATTGGTGCGCGTGCCGTACCCGACGCGCTATGCCTTTTTAAACGTCAAGGGCCTGCATTCGCCGTTTATTCATATCGTCAATCGCGTCTTTATCATTCAATTCGAAAGCGACGAGGGCATAAAAACTCTTCTGGTCTCGCCCTCGGATCCGGATCGAAACCGGGAGACGCCGTTTTTTAAGCGTCTCTCCGAGTCATTTGGGCCATTGCAGGGGCTGGGAGACCGGTTGATGGCGCCTCAGGAAATGTCGGTTCTGGAGGCTCTTGCGGCGACGGGACTGCGCCCGGAAGACGTCGATTATCTGACGTATGACCACTTGCATACCCAGGATATTAGGGGATGGCTCGGCACGACAGAGGAGCCGGGCTTATTTCCGAACGCAAAGCTATTGGTCATGGAGCAGGAGTGGGTCTCTACCCAGAATCTACTGCCGCCGCAGGAGCCCTGGTACTGCCCGGAGGGCATCGACGATGTCGACCCGGAGCGAATCGTGCTCCTCGATGGGAGCGTCTATCTGGGCGAAGGGGTGGCTCTGATGCACACGCCGGGACATACCGAGGGGAATCACTCAGTGGTGGTGCGCACGCCGGAAGGGGTGATGGTGACCAGTGAAAACGGGGTGGGGCCCGACGCCTATGAGCCGCTGTCCAGCGAATTGGATCCGGTCCGCGAATATGCCGAGGAGTCGGGGATGGAGATCATCCTCAACGGCAATACGCTGGAGCGCGGCCTCGACCAATACGTCTCGATGGTCATGGAAAAATCGGTGGCCGGTCGCGCGGCGCGGGATAAGCGTTTTCCCAATATGGTCTGCTCCTCGGAGATGGCGGCTTATTGGGCGTTTCCCGGCATTAAGCCGACCTTTCAATTCGGTAATCTCTCCTTTGGGCGCCCCTTTTATCCAGCTCATGACAGTGGAGCCACGCAGTGACCATAAAGCAACGCAAGGTGATGTTTTTGACCGGTTGTGCCAGCGGAATCGGAAAGCATCTGGCCGACCGCTTTTTGGAGGAGGGACACCAGATCTATTGCACGGATATCGATCTGGAGGCGATGCGGGCCTGGATCGATGCCAGCGAGCACACCGCTGACCGGGTGGCGATGCAAAAGCTCGACGTGCGCCAGCCAGAGGACTGGAAGTCGGCCCTCGACGAGGCGGCAAAGACCTTCGGAGAGATCGATGTGGTGATGAATATCGCCGGTTATCTAAAGCCGGGATACGTCGAGTCAATCACCAAGGCGGAAGTCGATATGCATCTTGACGTCAACGTCAAAGGGGTGATGTACGGCACGCAGGTGGCTGCGGAGCGAATGGTGGAGCAGGGCAGGGGCCATATCGTCAACGTCGGCTCTCTGGCCTCGCTGACTCCTGTGCCCGGATTGAGCCTGTATGGAGCGTCGAAATTCGCGGTGCGCGGATTTTCGCTGGCCGTTGCCGAGGAGTTGCGCGAGCGCGGCGTCGCCGTATCGGTTGTATTATTGGACGCTGTCAAAACGCCGATGCTCGATCTTCAGGCTGATTACGAAGAGGCGGCGCTGACGTTTTCCGGGCCGCGGCCGTTGACTCTCGACGAGGTGGAGCGGTTGATTGTCGATGAGGTCTTAGAGGAGAGACCGCTGGAAGTGACGCTTCCCCGAAGTCGGGGGATGATGGCCCGGTTTGCCGGCCTGGCACCGGATGTGACGCGTCTTCTGGGGCCGCTTTTGACCCGCCTCGGCAAGAGAGCACAGAAGACTTATGAGGTCGACGAGGACTAACAGCCGGAAGTGCGGCCAGGCTGGCCGCGGGCCCCAAAAGCTAAAAGTGCGGCCAGGCTGGCCGCGGGCCCCAAAAGCTAAAAGTG
>SKQC01000467.1 GCA_007119175.1 Myxococcales bacterium
AGCTCGACGGCAGCGAGTCGGTTTGCCCGTGAACAGTCGTTGCACCACTATCGCTCAGTCGTAGTAGCCGGTGGTAAAGAACGTGAGGTTGCCGTTCTGCCAGAAGGCCGCTCCAATATCGCCGGTGGTGGGGGAGTTGCCGAATTGGAAGACCTCGGCAGATGTATTCCACTGGCGGTCAATGAAGGGATGGCAGTGCGTCGCCGCCGTATAATGGAGGCTCTGAGGTGTGAGTACGCCGATATAGGGCAGACCATCGCCCTGTTCGGGAGTATCGGGGTGATCGCAATATTGCGACGGATCACCCTGTAAAAAGCCGCGCTCGTTTTTGTCGTCCAACCAGTGAGCCAGGATTTCCTGATCGTCGGAGGGTATGGTCGTCGAATCGCCATACTCCCAGTTTATGGTCCACCAACCCTGGTAATTATCGTCCTCCTCGAATGCGGCAGCCGAAAAATTATAGCTCAATTGAAATGCCTGGAAGGTCGTCTGATTGGGTTTTCGAATAAACGTGATGTGGTCATTTCCATCACTGGCCTCGTTATTCGGATGGCGTTCGGGAACCGTATAAGCAGCGGCCAGTCCCGAACCGGCGGGCAACTCGGGATGGATATCGCTATGAGGGCCAGAGGCAATCACCGAAAAGTTGCTCGTATTGATGCGATAATACGATGACGCCGTCAGCAGATATCCCCGATTGGTATCCTCCAGGGCGAATGCGGCGACGATGGGTCCGTCGAGTTCATCGCCCAGATCGACATCGCCGTAATCCGTGACCTCATAGGTGGACTGATTTTGGGGAAGGACATGCACCGTACATGTATCGTTGACGCCCTGGCACTGGGCGACGGCGACACAGCTCAACCCCGAGGACTCATAGCCGGAGGGGCAGGAGCATTGGGCATTGCCACCGACGTCTTCACACGTACCGGGGCTGCAGTTGACGCCATCACACGGGTCTGGCTCGGCGACGCAGATCAACCCGGAGGGCTCATAGCCGGCGGGGCAATTGCACTGGGCGCTGCCACCGACGTCCTCACACGTACCGGGGCTGCAGTTGACGCCGTCACAGGGGTCGGTGGGCTCGGCAACACAGGAAGTGCCCGATGGTTCGTAGCCCGTATCGCAATCGCATTGGGCATTGCCGTTAGCGTCGACTTCGCAACTTCCATTGGGCTCGCAGTTGAAGACATCGCAGGGGGTGTCTTCGGGGGCGCAGGTGTCGCCTTGCGGCTCATAGCCCTCGTTGCAATCGCATTCGGGATTTCCGTCGCCGTCTAGCTCGCAACTTCCGTTGGGCTCACACTCATATTCCGTGCAGGGATCGGCGAGCACACAGGAGAGCCCGTCGGCCTCGTAGTCGATGTCGCAATCACAGGCCGGATTTCCCGTGCCGTCATCGACGCAACTGCCGTTGGGCCCACAGTTGATATCTTCGCAGGGATCGCCTGGCGGATCATTATTGCCGTTCGTGGCGACGCAGGACAGGCCGTCGGCCTCAAAACCATCGTCGCAATCGCAGGCCGGCTCGCCGTCGACCTCGGTGCACGCTCCGTTATTACTACAGTTCACATCGAGGCAGGGCCCCTCGTAATCAACCCAGACGCCATCCTCGCAGATCGACTCTCCGACAATCTCGCCCTCATTGCACTCACTACCGGTCTGCAATTCACCGCCACAGGAGGCCACGACAAAGCCGCTCCCGAACGCAATCAATGCCACCGCCCACAGGCGAAATAAATATCGGCCACACTGTCTCATAGCGCTTCCTTACTTTTGTCCTACAAATTCCAATCGGCGATCCCGTTGTCAGGAAACCGGCCTTCGTTTACCACACTCATCAAAATGCCAGTGCAAACTCAATCATAATAACCACTGCTGAAGAAATATAGCGAGCCGTTGTGCCAGAGTGCGCCTCCCACATCATCGTGTTGGGGGGCATCAGCAAAATCATGGAGGACCTCGATGGAGGTGCCCACCTGACGGTCGAGGACCAGCGAACATACCCCGGTGTCGAAGACCTTGTAGTGCAGGGCGTCGGCGGAAAGCAGACCCGTCACCAATTCGCCGTTATCGCCATAATTCTCCGTGCCTCCCTCACAATATTCGCTGACATCACCGTCGGCAAATCCTCCCTCGTTATCGGGGTCCCACCAGATAGCGAGGATCTCGCCACCGGCCTCAGGCCGGTTGGCCGTGTCGGATTGGATGGCGTTTTCATCGGATGTCTCAAGCCCCCAACTTCCCCCGGACCATTCGGCGGCGGTCTCGTCGTGGTCGCTGACCGCTCCGGAGGGATAGTCGTATTGGACGACGATGGCGCGAAAATGGTCGTCCCCACTGCCATCTCGGGCGATCAATATCAGGTCATGGGAGCCTGAGCCCTCGCCCACGGCATAGGCGCCGGCCAGATGGGCTTCGGTATCGAATTCGGAGTGGAGGCTACCGAGGGAGCCGAAGCCGGTGACCGAAAAGTCAGTGGTGTCGATCTGATAGTACGAGGATTCAGTCAACAAATAGCCTCGATCCGTTCCCTCCAGGGCGAAGGAGGCGACGATGGGGGCGTCGATTTGGTCGGCCAACTCCGTGTCGTCGTAGTCGGTGACCTCGTAGGCGGTCTCGCTCGGTCCATCGAGCACGTGCACGGCACAGTTGCCCGCCCCGTGACAGATGCGAACGCAGTCTTGACCGTCGGCCTCATAGCCGGAGTCACAGTCGCAGACCGCCGAGCCGCCCTGGTCGACGCAACTACCATTGGGACCGCAATTGACGCCGTCGCAGGGGTCCGGTTCCAGTTCACAGCCATCCCCCGACGTGGTGGGCTGATATCCGGCCGGACAATTGCACTGAGCGCTTCCGCCGACGTCCTCACACGTACCGGGACTGCAATTGACGCCGTCGCAGGGATCGGTGGGCTCGGCGACACAGGTGGTGCCCGACGGTTCGTAGCCGGCATCACAATCGCATTCGGCGTTGCCGTTGGCGTCGACTTCACAACTTCCGTTGGGCTCGCAGCTAAAGACATCGCAGGGAGTGTCTTCGGGAGCACAGGTATCGCCCTGCGGCTCGTAGCCATCATTGCAATCGCATTCGGGATTTCCATCGCCGTCTAGCTCGCAATTTCCGTTGGGCTCACACTCATATTCCGTGCAGGGATCGGCGAGCACACAGGAGAGCCCGTCGGCCTCGTAGTCGGCATCGCAATCGCAGGCCGGATTGCCGTCGCCGTCGTCGACGCAACTGCCGTTGGGCCCACAGTTGATATCGTCGCAGGGATCGCCGGGTTGATTATTATCCCCGTTCTCGGCGACGCAGGACAGGCCGTCGGCCTCAAAACCATCGTCGCAATCACAACTCGCGTCACCGTCGACCTCGACACAAGCCCCATTATCGCTGCATTCGACGTCCAGGCAGGGCCCCTCGTAGTCGACCCAGCGGCCATCTTCGCAGATGGCCTCCCCGACGATCTCGCCCTCGTTGCAACCGCCCCCTTCCTGAAGCGTGCCGTCACAGGCGAAGAAGGTGACCCCAAGCAGAGCGGCGACCAGTCCAAGACGGCAAAATAAAGAATTCTTCATGACCATTTCTCCTCAACCTCAATAGTCGACGGCGCCACCTCAGGTGTGCCGTCACCAGCTAAATCCAGAGCCAGCAAATTTAATGGTATAAAACCCGCCGTAGCGCCCCACCCCGGCGGCCACGTAATGACTGCGCATGATATTTCGACAATGGCCGGGGCTGTTCATCCAGCCCTGCACCACACCTTCTGGGGTGCCGGTAAAGTTGTGAATATTCTCACCGGCGCTTCCCCAGGTCGACACCAAAGAGGCCCGTTCGCTCGCCGTGACCCCTTCCGGTGTGTCGTGATCGTAAAACCCCCGCCCCTGCTGGTCCCAACTGTGAATCCGGGCCGCGCATTGAAGGCCGAAATCCATCTCCAGTGGCTCCACCGGCGAATGGGGCTCATCGAAGCCACAATCCTGCTCCTCTGAGCGCATCTCATTGACCAGCTCCAGGACCTCTTGTTCGTCATCGCTCAGGCTGCAATCCCAGGATACGTCGAGGTCGTTGCAGTCGATGAGCGGTTCTTCCCAGGGGTTTTCGCCGTCATGGGTGCTATCCCATAAATCTCCGCCGCACTCCGGTGGCTCTCCCGTGTCGGGATCTCCTCCAGACCCTGAGTCCGGCTCGTCGCCCGTGTCAGACTCGTCAGCACCGCCTGCATCTTCTTCATCGGCGCTGCCAGTGTCGGCATCGGCGCCGAGATCTGTCTCCGAGCCCGTATCCTCGTCTTCGCCGGGCGCCGTATCGAGCTCCGGTGACGAGACGTCTTTAGCACCACCGCCGCCTGCGTCGGTGTCGGCGCTGGCGGTGGGATCGTCGATGCTCCCGTCGGAAATACAGCGCTCACGCTCCGAGTCATACGTGGCACCCGGTGGGCATCGATCGCCATGGCCGCCGGGATCCTCGCCACTGCAGGCGGCGGTGAGGGCCACCGCGAATATCCCGACGAGGGCGAAAAAAAATGGGCAGATTCCTGATCTCATGACAGTCGATGGCTCAGGGTAGATATGGCGGTGAACAAGATAATCAGCAATCGATGAGATTTACCTCATAGGAGCGCTCATCCTCGGCGCCGGTCAAATTGGAGAGTGTCACCTCGTAGCTCTCACCACTTTCGACGCCGGCCGGCTGAAAGACGATAGACGACGGTCGCGCCATATCGGCGGAATAGAGCTGGCCGACATTGACGCTCAGTGACTCTCCATCGGAGAGCCGCGTGACATCAATGTCGACGTCACCGTTTAGCCCCCAACTGCTGGAGGTCACCATCCACTGACCAACGATGGCGGCCCGCGGGAAATTACCGGGTGCCGGATAGGCATAAAAATCAGCGGTGCTCGTCGAGCCCGTGCTAGTCACATACAGGCACACGTAGCCGCTTCGCGATCCGAAGGCCGTATTCTGCAGCGTTGGATTGAGCATCCAGCGGCGATGACCGATGCTGTTGAGCCACAGATCGACGGCCCCCGTGGCGGTGGAGCCGCCGGCGAGGTTGCTGGAGGCGGCGCCGTTGTAGCCTTCTGGAGTATAACAGGCCGTATCTTCTTCCGGGTAGTGATCGAGGGGGCCGCCTTCGGCGGCATGAAAGGTGGCACAGGCCTGGGTGGCATCGCGCATGGCTTCCGTGGAAGCGACGGCCTCCATCCCTATCAGCCATCGGTGAATGCTGACTTTGGTCATGGCCGTATTGTGATAATTCGGGTGGAGCACGCCCCAGTCGCAATCGTCGACAGGTTCATCTTTCCATCGCTCCATGGGGGCATTGGAGACCTGCTCCCAGGCGCTACAGACCTCGGCAGTTGTACGCTGCTCCGGCTGCGGTGGCGGATCTCGCTCACAGCCGTCGGCGGTCGCCGTAAAACCCCATTTACATCTGCACTGTCCGTCGTCGCACCACTCCGCATAGTCGCAGCCGTCGATGCCACAGGCGGAGATAGAGACACAGGCCTCGTCTGGATCGCCGTGGTAGCCGTCGTCGCATTCGCACACGCCGTCATCGCAGGTGGCATTGGCCCCGCAGGACACAGCGGCGCAGGGATCGACAGGCTCCGCATCGCCATCGCCAGTGTCGGAAGAGACATCAATGCCGCTGTCGCTTTCCCCGTCTCCACTATCGCCATCATCCACATCCTGCGGCTGATAGGGCGGGGAACCATCGCTGTCGTTTTCACCTCCAGAGTCCGCATCGGAGGGAAGCGAGGCATCCGGCGATGGCCCGTCGCTGACACAGCGCTCTCTCTCCTCATCGTAATCGTATCCCGGCGGGCAGACGCCCGTATGCCCATCGGAGCCATCGCCGGAACAGGCGA
>SKQC01000213.1 GCA_007119175.1 Myxococcales bacterium
AAGCGCGCCGGGAGCGATGGGTGAGATATCAGCCGTGGAGCTGATTCCACGCGCAAGATGACGAGCTCAGGCAAAATCGATGGTGGGAAAGTTGAGAGCAGTAGTGAGAAGTGACGGATGCCATCGTCTGCTGGCATCTCTCAGTCAATGACAATCGAGCGCCGCAAAATCGCCTTCGACGTAATTTTCCTCGTCGCGTTCGGCGTCGAGCGATCCGAAGATGGCGCCGTCGGCCGTTTCGGTGATCTCTACCTCTGATTCGACTGCGCTGAAGCTAAAGCCCGAATCGTCTACTTCGGAGAATGATACGGTGACGTCGTGAAGGCCGGTCTCCGGAGTCAGACGAAAGACGACATAATTGCCGGTTACACTTCCATCGTATCCACATCCGCCGATCACCTGGTCGGCGAGGATGACGTCGACCTCGTCGCTATCATCGACAGGCTCGGTGATGCCG
Organism: Myxococcales bacterium; assembly: GCA_007119175.1. Lineage (GTDB taxonomy): Bacteria > Myxococcota_A > Bradymonadia > Bradymonadales > Bradymonadaceae > SLJM01. The sequence goes on from SKQC01000213.1 coordinate 458, forward strand.
TCGAAGAACTCCCAGGGGTGTTCCTGAACCATGCCGGCGGCGGCGACATCGCTCGGTCGCAGGTCCACGGGCTCGTCATCGCCGCAGGCCACCAGAGTGGCAGCCATAATGATACCCAATCCGAGGATTGTGCTGAGGTGCGGTTTTCGTCTCATTGAGGTCTCCATCGAAACTGGGAGCAAAGCCCCACCGGTGCCAATACCTGCGGGTAAAGGACGCCAGAGAAATTTTGTTTATTCACCAGCCTCATACCATAAAGACGCCATTCGACGAATGCTGTGATCTATGTTCGACTGTCAAATTCCGCGAAGAAGAGTTGTGGTGGTAGCCGCGGCCACCGCAGTTGTGGGAGTAATACTGGTATTGCTACCTTCGCTGCGATTTTATGAATATGGCATCGACGGAGTTTCCTTAGTGACCCTCAGTATCGATGAATTTAGTGAGGCCGATGACGGGGTGGTCGCGCGAATGAAGCGATTGCGTCGTTGCGTCTATGACGGCGACGATCATTTCTGCCGTCCATTCGAGGGAAGGCTCGAACAAGAGCTGCGCCGGCCGACATATATCGGGCGTCAGCGGCTTTTCGTGGCTCGGCGTAGCGGAGAGGACCTGGCCTGTGCTGTGGCGAGACGGCCGGAGGCGCTTCGCCTCGATGGAAAGCCGGTCGCCACGATCGGCAAATTCGAGGCCCTGGAGGACTCACAGGCGACGACTGAGCTTTTGTCTCGAGCCGCCGTGTGGGCCGCCGATAAAGGTGCTGAAACCGTCGTTGGCCCCTTGAGTGGCGATACCTGGCATACCTATCGCTTCAACCTCGGCAGCTATGACGAGCCCCCCTTTTTAAGAGAGCCCTATAATCCGCCGTATTACCCGGTATTGTGGGAAAACGCCGGCTTTGAAGTACTCGCCACCTATCACTCCCGTCGCATCGACGATATCGCGGGAGCCTGTCGACATCACGCCTCGCGCTGGGCCGATGCGGAGTCAATGGGATATCGAATCGAGCCCATGACCCGGGAGCGTATCGATGAGGCGCTTGAGCGAGTCTTCGATATGGTCTGCGTCTGTTTTGCCGACAATTTTTTGTACACACCGATTCGCCGAAGCGCGTTTATGGACCTTTATGACGGCGTGGAAATTCTGCTCGACGAAGAGATGAGCTTCTTTTTGGTCGACGAGGAGGGGAGGGACGCCGGATTTGCATTCGTATTGCCAGATTATGCTCGTGCTGTGAGGGCTATGAAGGGGCGAAAACACCTGTGGTCGAAGGCCAAATTTCTGGCAAATCGGCGAACGAAGACGGCCAATATCAAGACCTTCGGCATTATGCCCGAACATCGCGGCAAGGGCCTCGCATCGGCGATGGCTCACAAATATTTTGCGGCCATCGAGGACAGGGGTTTTGAGCGGGCAAATATATGCCTTATCCATGACGAAAATGTGGGTTCAATAAAGATGGACGGTGAGCGAGGGCGAGTTCTTCGACGCTATGCGCTGTATCACACCACGGGAGGCGCCCGATGAGTCGCGACCTCGACAGCCAGAATGTGGTTCACTATCTGCGCAAAAATGCGCGAAAAACGCCTGATCGAACGGCGCTTGTCGAGCCCACTGAGTCCGGTACCGAGTCCTGGAGTTTTGCCGAACTCGAGGCGCGGGCCGATTGGATGGCCGCCGGATTGCGCGCCGAGGGCGTGCGAGCTGGCGACCGCATAATCGTGATGGTGCCGATGAGCCTGAAGCTCTATCAGGTCTTATTGGGCGTACTCGAATTGGGAGCCGTGGCCGTATTTGTCGATCCCTGGGTGGGAGCCCGCCAGATCGCCTCATTTGCCACTTATGCAGAGCCCGAGGGGTTTGTCGGCGTCGGAAAAAGCCACGTCGTTCGCCTCTTTGAGAGCACCCTGCGAACGCTCGAGATCACAGTCACCACGGGAGTCAGAATCTGGCGGATTCCCGCCCGCCGGACCTGGTCGGAGGTGCTTCGCTACGCCGGCCCGGTGCGCCTTTATCCGAGTGAGGCCGATGATACGGCGCTCATCACCTTTACCAGCGGCTCCAGCGGAATGCCCAAGGGCGCCGACCGAACTCACCGCTTTTTATCGGCTCAGCACGAGGCGCTTAACGCCGAATTTCCCTATGGCGAAGACGATGTCGACATGCCGACATTCCCCGTCTTTTCGCTCAATAATCTGGCCAATGGTGTGCCGACGGTGATCCCGGATATGGATTTTCGCAGGGTCGCCGACACCGACGGCGGGCGAATTCTCGACCAGATCGAGGCCCACTCGGTCACCACGGCCACCGCTTCGCCGCCATTTTTCGACCGTCTCAGCGACGCTCTGGAGAGTCGAGGAGCTACCGGAGTGCCGCTGCGCCGAATACTCACCGGTGGTGCTCCCGTGAGCGATGAGCAATTGCGACGGTGGCAGCGCTTGATGCCGGATACCGAGGTCGTCGTCATCTACGGGTCGACGGAGGCGGAACCGGTCGCCCATATCGGCGCCGCAGAGCGACTCGAGGCGACGTCCACTGCCGGCGAGGGTTCCCGCGGATTCTGCGTGGGAGCACCGATTGACGCCGTGGACGCCCGCGTAATACCGATCTCGCATAAGCCGGTGGTCCTCGACGAGGGCTGGAGTTCGCTGGAGCTCGACACCGGCGACATCGGGGAGCTCGTAGTCTGTGGCGACCATGTCTGCGAGCGGTATTTTCGCAATCCCGAGGCGACGGCGGAAAATAAAATCGTGGAAGACGACGGCACGGTGTGGCATCGAATGGGCGATACCGGCTATTTCGACGACCACGGGCATTTCTGGCTGACCGGGCGAGTGCATTCCACCATCATTCGCGACGGAGAGCCGATTCAGGCCCAGCTCGTCGAGCAATCGGCGCGGGGCGACGACCCGCGAATCGCCCGCCTCGCCGCCGTCGGCGTGCCTCACCAGCAATTCGGCAGCCAGTTGGTTCTGGTCGTCCAGATCGTCAACGGAGAACGCGAAGAATCGGTGATCGAAGACCTCAGCCGGCGCATTGAAAGGCGCGGGATTGCAGTGGACGCCATCGTCGTCAGCGACGGGGAGATTCCCGTCGATCCGCGGCATAATTCGAAGATCGATTACGCTGCATTGCGCGACCAGATCGGCGCCGTTGAAAAAGACTCGATTCAGCGTCTCGACAAAAGCTCCGCCGTGCGTCGATGACGCGACTGTTCAGAAAATTCAGCAGATGTGAACGAGGAGTCAGCTATGGCCATTGCAGATCCGAGTGAAGTGACCGTCGACGACCCGCTGTGGGAGCGGCTTTTGGCCTATTCGAAGCAGCGATTTCCGCTGGTCGAGCACGGGGTCATGATCACGGTCTATGTGCTGTCGAATCTCTTCGTCGCTCAGGCGCTCGAGCCGGGCCTGGAGACGATGTCCGTCGGGATCACAACTCTGTCGGCGATCGCCGTGGTGTTCTTGTTCTTTTTGCACCTCCGCGTCTTCGACGAGCACAAAGATTATGACGCCGACGTCGAATTTCACGGCGAACGCGTATTGCAGCGCGGTGTGATCACATTGACTCACCTCAAGGTCGTCGGGGCGCTGGCGATCACCGCTCAATTTGCGATCTGCATGATGCATAGTACAGCCGCCGGCGCAGCCTGGCTTATAGCCTTTGGCTACTCGCTGATCATGTTAAAGGAGTTTTTCTGCCGCGAGTGGTTGGAAGCCCGCTTTTTGCTCTACGCCATCTCTCATCTGCTCGTCATGCCCCTGTTGGCGCTGGTGGTATACTCGCTGGCCACGGGCAATATGCCCTGGCAGGCGCCGGGCTGGTACTATCTATATGCGCTTCTTGGATTTTTCGTGATGTTCAACTGGGAGATCTCGCGAAAAATCCGTGCCCCCGAAGACGAGGTCGATGGCATCCAGACCTATACGAAGGTCTTCGGCACCAAAGGGGCGGCGAAGGTATTGATAGGACTCCGCGTCGTCGACGTGGCGATGGCCACGGCCATCGGGGTTGTGATCGGGCTGGCCTGGGGATATTACGCGGCATTGGTCATCGTCTTCTTCGTCATCTTGGCCGGCAATATCCAATATCTGCGCGGTCCCACGACGGAGCGCGCAGAGCGGATGGAGACCTATGCCGGGATCTATATCGTCGCCTTTAACGCCATCGTCGCCGTCTCGGTGGCACTTGCCTACGGAATCGACCTCTTTTGAATAGGAGCGTTTAATGAAGAATCCAGAACCAGCAGATGTCGCCATCGAAGGCGTTGAATCGAACCTGATTTTAATGCCCGGCGCCGTTGACTCCGCCGATATCGATCGCTGGGGCGGAAAGGCGGCAAATCTGGTCGAATTGCAATCGCTGGGCCTCGGCATTCCGCCCTGGTTCGCGCTGGCCAATGACGCCTTCGACGAGGTCATTGGCGAAGCCGGGCTGCTCGATCGCATCGCCGACGAATTAGAGGGCGTCGAGGCCGACGCCGACGATCTGGGCGAGCGCTCCCAAAGAATACGAGAATGGATCGAAGATGCCGCGTGGCCCGACGAGCTAAGCCGCCAGGTGGAGCTGAGCTTCGACGCCGTACTCGGCAATGAGGCCATGGTCGCCGTGCGCTCGTCGGCCCGCGACGAAGACGACGACGAATTCTCCTTCGCCGGCCTCCACGACAGCCTGTTATTTGTGACCCGCGATGGCCTCCTCGATGCGGTCCGCGGCGTCTGGGCGTCGGCCTACTCCGAGCGCGCCCTGGGCTATCGGCTCCGAAGCGGGCTCGACCCGGTGGATGTCGGCATCGCCGTGATCGTGCAGGAGATGATCGATCCAGAGGTCAGCGGCGTCATCTTCACTGCCGAGCCCGCCAGGGGAGATGTCGAGACGGTCCTGATCAACACCGTCTGGGGCGCCGGCGAGGGACTGGTCGGCGCCGGGTTTTCCGCCGATTCATTCTCCGTCGACAAGCAGTCCGGCGAGGTGGAATCTCGAATCACCACCAAAGAGCGGACCATGCGCTTTGACGATGAGCGCGGCCAGGGGCTCGTCGAGGTCGACGTCGAGTCGGCCCGCCAGGACAAAGCTACGCTCGACACTCATACCATCGAGGAGCTCGTCGCCTGTGCCCGGCGCATCGAAAACCACTATCGCCGGCCCCAGGATATCGAGTTTTGTATCGGACGAGACGGGCGGATCTATTGGCTGCAGACCCGGGCGGTGACCACCATCGATGAGCGCGGCCCGGCGGCCGGCCAGGCTTTATTGTGGGATAACTCCAATATCATCGAGAGTTACTCCGGGGTCACCACGCCGATGACGTTTAGCTTCATCGAGCACGCCTACACCATCGTCTACGAGTGCTTCTCCGAGGTCATGGGCGTCCCCAAA
>SKQC01000116.1 GCA_007119175.1 Myxococcales bacterium
AATAACGTGGAGTATTTCCGATATTTTGAGGACGTTCGAATCGCCTATTTTCGGGCGATGGAGATCTACGATCCGGACTCCGCCGAGGTCTTTCCCAAAATTGGTCCCATCCTGGCTGCGACGTCCTGCAAATTTTTGGCGCCGCTTGGTTATCCGGACAACATCATCGTGGGCGCCCGGGCCGGCGAGGTCGGTGAAGACCGCTTTGCTCTCGAATACGCCATCGCCAGCGAAAGCGCAGATCGACCCGTGGCGGTCGGCGACTCGGCGGTCGTCTGCTACAACTATGGCGAAGGCCATAAGGTCGACGTGCCAGCATTTTGGCGGGATGCGATCGACAGAATTGAGTCATCCTAGTGCTGGCTTCAGGTGCTTACGTATTCCCAGAGTCCAGCACTAGTTCTCAAATAGGTCCTGATAGGGTGGGCGAACGCCGGGCGCTTATACGAGGGATCGATCACCACGACATTTTACTGGAGTAAACGATGCCCAAGACCGACAATTCGAGCAGATCACAGATTCATATCGACTACGTCGAACTTCCAGTGCTTGATTTCGACGAAGCGAAAGACTTTTACGGAGGCGCCTTCGGCTGGACCTTCGAGGATTATGGCCCGGAATACGTAGCCTTTGAGACCGGTCATTTAAGCGGTGGTTTCGCCAGAGTCGACGACATCAGCCCCGGAGGGGCGCTGGTGATATTATTTGCCGAGGATCTCGAGGCGGTCTGCGAACAGGTCAAAGCATCGGGGGGCGAAATCGTGCAGGAGATCTTCTCCTTTCCCGGCGGCCGCCGCTTTCACTTCACCGACCCCAGCGGCAACGAGCTCGCCGTATGGTCTGATCAGTAGCACACAGAAGCGACCGGCCCGCCAAAGGGGGGCATCAGATGAGTGAGGTCAGCGGGCAGCCTGCCCGCATCTGGTTGTGGTTGGTCGGTATAGCTCTGGGGTCCGCGGCCAGCCTGGCCGCATTTCGGGTCTCGGGTGGTATTCCCGGGGTCCGCGGCCAGCCTGGCCGCATTTCGGGTCTCGGGTGGTATTCCCGGGGTCCGCGGCCAGCCTGGCCGCATTTCGGGCTGCCAGCCCGAACCTTCTATCGTCTTATACAGCGCGCCGGGCAGGATTCGGACCTGCGACCTACGGATTCGAAGGACTCAGCTCTAGCCCATGATACCGAGAAATAAGCGGTTTGGGATGTCCCGGTGGTTACCGTGGCGGTTACCGCTTAGAAGACCCCTGAGGTGGTAACCGAAGTTGAGTCCGTAAGGTTGTGTATTTGAGGCGGAGCTAAAAAACGGCCACCGTCTTCCGTTAGGTTTGATTTTCGACCAAGAAAACAACCGACACGGAGAAAGACGATGGCCAAGATCGAGATTACGATTGACGACGAGCAAATCGACGCTCTTTCGGAAACGCAGGGACTGGCGGGTCTTTTGAGACCGGTGCTCAACCAGGTACTGGAAGCGGAAATGGCAGACCACGTCTGAGCCGAGGAGCACGAGTGCACCGACGAGCGCACCGGACAGCGAAATGGATACTACGACCAGGAGCTGATCACCTGAGTGGGTTTAGTGGAGCTGAGAGTTCCCAGGGATCGCGAAGGGACGTCTTCGGTCGATGCGCTACCAGTGCTTTCAGGGCGCAAGCTAGCAGCGCCATCAGACACCCTTCAGACGCAACGTACCCGACAAGACCGCGAAGTGTTTTCAAGACGAGATGCACACTGGGCTCAATGCGATCTGCAAGGCGGACGACATCGGCCAGGCTCGCCGGATCGGAGTCGGCGGTCATTTCGATGCGGCGATGCCTCTGGTCGAGATGGGCGAACTCGCGGCCGCACAACTCCTCAGTGATATAGCACATTTTGCGGGTCGAGACGCCATTGACCACCATCTCCATTAGCGACAGCACCAACGCCTTTTCGCTCCGCAGGTGCCCCTTGAACAATGGCGTGGAAAGCGATCGTTTCCGATCTCGTGGCACCCGAAGATCGATCGGACCGACGCGAGTGACCAACTGACGTTAAACGTCACGCGCTTGATGCTTTGCCCACGGGGAGACGTCCGTGGCCAAGTCGAGTCAGCCATCCTTCAAGAACAGGGGCTTCGCGACATCCCGAAATACCTGGGGATCTTAAGAGCCATCGGTGCCGGGCGTGCCGAACTCAGTGAAGTGGCGAACCTGGTTGGCCTGAGAAAACACACGACGGTACGCGATATGGTCCGTCGCCTCGTTGAACTCGGATACGTCGAGCAAAGGCGCAATTTCGATGCCGGACGAACTACGGCCTGGCGCTACCGCCTCGCTGACCCTGCATTTCGCTTTTATCACGAATTTGTCATGCCCTACGAAACGACGTTGGAGACCAGCGATCCCGCCGACGTCTGGGACGCCCATGTGGCTCCCGAGCTCGACCGGTACATGGGGCATCTATTCGAGCAAATGGTCGAACAGGCATATTACCGCTTGCGAAAAGCCCGTGGCCTTGACCTCATTCAAGAGTGGGGACGCTGGGAGGGAACCGACCGGGCTAGACAAAGTGTCGAGGTAGATATCGTCAGTCGCCTGACGAACGGCGGTATGCTTACTGGCGCCATCAAGTGGAATCGCACCCCTGTGGGATCGAAGCTCCATCGCAATCACCTGCGCGACCTTCAGCGCCTGGCCGACTCGGGCAACCGATGGGCCCACGAAGCACTCGAAGAGGGCTCAGTGTTGCTCTATGCGGCCGCCGGTGGATTCGAGGACGGATTTCGAGAACGGGCCAGAGAAGATGGGCTTCCCGTTCTTCTCTGGACCCTCGATGACATTTATCCAGATGAGTCATGACTTCCCCATCCGTCACAGCGCTACAAACTTCGCGAAGCTGTACTTTCGTTTAACGGAGGTCAGACGGCAGGCGCAGACGGAGCTCAGAAGGCAGGGGTCAGAAGTCGGAAAGGCGTATATGGAGGTCAGGGGTAGGGCTGAAAGGGTCGGAAAAGCGACCAAACAATCCAACCTACGCCCCCTGACTTCCGATTTCTGTCTTCTTTAAAAAAGCGCGCCCGGCAGGATTCGAGCCTGCGACCTACGGATTCGAAGTCCTCAGGCCAGATCGGGTTTGAGCTCATGATGCCGGGAAGTTAGCGGTTTGTGGTGGGTCGATGGTTACCCTGGCGGTTACCGCTTAGAAGACGTCTGAGGCGGTTACCGGGTTGTCCGACGGTGACTCATTGCTAATCGCGCGTATCGAAATCCTGCTTTGCCTTTTGAATGAGTGGCACGCATAGTTGGTTATATGCCGTGGTGGTAGTTGCCACCGACCAGAGCCACGCCTCATACGTCTGAGAATCGGATGCAAACGCAAGTTACCGAACGAGATCTTCAGCACTTCGCATCGCTGGGATTTGGTGCACCGGTCGCGGCAGGCGATGATCCAGCGCCCGAAGAACTCGCCGAAAGTGTCCTTCATGTCCTGCAGGCCCCCACCGCCCGGCTGACGACTGCGGCGGCGCTTGCACTCAACGCTCTGGCATCATCAGACGAGCTGGATGCTTTTACCGATTTCGAACTGGCCGACGAGGTTCGGCGCAGCCTCGGCTACCTCGCAGAACGCGTTGCCGGGCAGCCGAAATCTTCTAAAAAGACAGCAAAGAGACTCAAAGATTTTTCCGACGACCTTCATCAAAGTGATGACAGCGAACAGCCGGCGGTGGTTTTGATGGCTCGATCGAACGCAACGCTCCTGCGGCTCAAAAGGGAACGCGCTGATGACGTCAATCGGCGTTGGAACGTATTCGGTACTCCTCTTTTGTCAGGCCAGTAATCTTCGATGAGCCTCCCCGACATCACGCCCGTTCTTCCTGAACAGATCGCCTCACCACAGGCGACTCGCCTACGCACATTTCTTCAATATCTCGATGCCAGCCTCTCTACTGGGTTGTCGATCTACGTCTACGGATCAGCTGCGGTGGCGCTGTATCTCGCAGATGATTCACCAAAATACGAGTACGGCTACACCCGAGACATCGACATCGGAGCGATGGAACCAGATCGAGTTGAAGATCTGGTGTTGGACTCAGACATCGTAGACCCTCCGCTTCATCTCCAGACCTACGACGTTACGCGCTGGATGATCCATCCGGACTGGAAAGAGTCGACGGTCGACGTGAGCCATATTCTCGAAACGAAGCGATTGGCGGTGCGACTGTTGCATCCCATCGATCTGATCATCACCAAGCTCGAACGTGCTGGCGATCAGGACCTGGAAGACGGCCAGTTCTTGTACGGTCGCTACATCGACGACGTCGAGTTGATATCTCGAAGAACAAGAGAAGCCGCGAAGTTCTATCCCCTCAATGCTCGGATCGTCAGCCAGGTCGAGTATTCATTTGCCGCCATTTTCGAAGAAGCGATCGGGCTACGTGATTTGCTGTGACCATTTGTGGAACAGAGTGGTCGTCGGGCGAATGGGGCACACTTCCACAACGATATAAAGCCATGACCTGTATTCGCAAAACGACGGCCTTCGTAGTCACCAAAGAGTCTCCCTTTCATCTTCTCGTCTTCCGTCATCCGTTGGCGGGAATTCAACTCCCGGCGGGGACGGTCGAGAAGGGAGAAGAACCTGTAGACGCGGCGGTACGCGAGGTCCGGGAGGAGACGGGTTATACGGTCTGCTCCGACCCTGTGTTGCTGGGGGCAGCGACGACGAATCTCGGCCCCGAATGCGCCGTGTTGCTCGACGACGTCGATGGGGGGGGGCACACCCTTTTGCGCGGTCATACGGTTCGTGTGCTTCGAGCCGAAAGTTCCAGCAAGTTGATCCCTATTCGCCAGGAGATTTTTGACTACGGCACCACGCCGCCAACCCTGTTGTCGGCGCATAGAGGAGAGGTTCGCGCCGATAAATTGGCCGGTATGGTAGCGCGAAGTTTCGTCCTCTTTATCGAAGAAACCCCTACTTTTGAACGCCGAACACAACGAGCCGACGGTCACGAATTCGAGGTCTTCTGGACGCCATTTCGACGCGATATCTCCCTGGTGGAGGGTCAAACCAATTGGCTTGCCGAGCATTTCGATGTGATCGAGGCTCATTTGTCTGGCGCAACCAATCGATGACTTGCCGGACGCCCGGAGTCTCGTATTCGGGAACTTTGCGGCCCGAATAATGACGCCACATCGGACGGACAGACTGACCGCTGAACATGGCCAAACCTGGCCACCTCCGCCCCCTGACTTCCGATTTCTGTCTTCTGGAAAAAAGCGCGTCCGGCAGGATTCGAGCCTGCGACCTACGGATTCGAAGTCCTCGGGCTGGATCGGAGTTGAGCCCATAGTGGCGGGAGATTAGCGAACTGGGCTGTCCGAATGGTTACCGTGTTGGTGACCGCTTAGAAGACGTCTGAGGCGGTCACCATGTTGTCCGAAGTATCTGATTCAGAAGGTCCGATCTCACCCATCACGATACGGCGCGCCTGAACAGCGGCGCGTAAAAGCGCCCTTTGGGGGAAGCTGGATTCTGCGGGGGCAAGGGGGTGACGGGAGGGTTTCTTGCTGGTCGACCAATCTCTGGGAATTGACCGGCCACTATCTGGTGTTATTATGTATTGATGCATCTATGCACTCCTGCACCGGAGGGTCCCATGCCACGCCTGACCGTTACACTTTCGGAGTCGACCTACCGAGCGCTCAAGGAAACTGCGGCGCGAAGGGATGTTCCCATGAGACAAATCATCGAGGACAGCCTGGATTTTTATGGGGTCAAGACCCGGGAGTCAGCTCGGTCGTTGGTGGCCCGCGCTCGGGCGTCGGCCAGCCTTGATGAGAAAGAGGCGTTGAAGT
>SKQC01000076.1 GCA_007119175.1 Myxococcales bacterium
CTGTCGAGCTGACCCATTCAAACCCCGCTCCCCTCCCGAGGCGAGCTGTCGAGCTGACCCACTCGAACTCTGCTCCCCTCTCGAGGGGAGCTGTCGAGCGGAGCGAGACTGTGGGGTTTTCTCAGAAACCCCACCATTCACACCACCCAGATTCTCCTCCACATAATCCGCCATTCTCTCCAACGTCGGATAATCACTGAGCCGAAACTCCTCGTCTCGCTCCAACTCAAATTCCTCCCGCACCTCCGCCATTATCTCGGCCTGCTTGACCGTATCGACTCCCAGATCGGCCTCCAGCTCGAAATCCAGCTCGATTTCCGCCGGATCGTAGCCGGTCTTCTCACACAGCACGCGCATCATGCTTTCCACAATCTCTTCTCGAGCCACCCCTGACCCTCCAGACCCACTCGAACCCTGCTCCCCTCTCGAGGGGAGCTGTCGAGCGGAGCGAGACTGTGGGGTTTTCTCAGAAACCTCTTGTCGAGCGGAGCGAGACTGTGGGGTTTTCTCAGAAACCTCACTCCCCCAGACACCTCGCCCCCACAGAGTGGCCAGCGCCTCATATAGAGTCGTGACGCCGCCCTTTTTGGGGTGGTTCGTATACATCGCCAGATGGTCTCGTCCCTCGAGAGTACTGCCGACAAAGGAGGTCTGCGCCCGCTTGGGGCCGACCTCGACAAAGGTCCGCGCGCCCTCGCCATACATGGTCTCGATAAGCGAGATATATTGCACCGGCGAGGCGACTTGCTGTGCCAGAAGATCGCGGATTTCATCGGCGGTCTCCGGGTAAAACCCACCGGTGACATTCGTCAAAATCGGGATCTCCGGAGTGCGCACGTCCATCTTTTCCAGGTGGCCCCGAAGCGGCTTGCTGGCCTCGGCAACGACTCTGGTATGGAAGGCATGGCTCACCGGCAATAACGGAACCTGGTAGTCCATGGCCTCGAAGCGCTCCACGGCTTGCTGCACGGCGTCGGTGAGCCCGGCGATAATGGTCTGGCTCGGGCAGTTGATATTGGCGCAGACAACATAGCCGTCGATCTCATCGAGCACCGGCTGCACGACGTCGACAGGTGCCGAGATACCGGCCATCAGCCCCACGTCCCCGTTCATCGGAGTGGTCTCGGACATCGCCGTGCCGCGGGTTGCCACCGTCTTCAATGCCTCCTCGAAGCTCATCACGCCGGCGGCCACGCAGGCGCCGTATTCGCCCAGGCTGTGACCGGCGACCATGGTGGGCTCGATGCCCAACGATTGAAGTAGCCGGAAGATGGCGATGTCGGCGGTGAGCACCGCCGGCTGGGTGATCTCGGTCTGGGTGAGCGTCTCGAAAGCCTCGACGTCATCGACGACATCGAGGTCGGGATCGATGATCTCACTCAATTTTCGGCCGATGACCGGCTCCATGATCTGGTCGGCTTCCTGAAAGGTCTCGTCGACCACAGCGAAGCGCTCGCGCAGATCGGAGAGCATACCCAGATATTGAGAGCCCTGACCGGGAAAGAGCATCGCCGTTTTGCCGCCGATGGTCTCGTCTGAGTAGACGACGCCCTGATTGGCGAGCACTCGCCAGCTCATCGATCCGTTGAAGGCTCGCTCGATGCGACCGATCTTGGCATCCAACTCGTCGGCGGAGCTATAGGCAATGGCCAGGCGAAATTGTCCATCTGGCAATGCATCGGCGCCGTCGACAAACGAGATCTTCCAGGACTGAATGCCCGGCTCTTTGCCCTTTTGCCAGGCAGCGGCGAAACGCTGAAATTCGGCCTGTAGCTCTTGCTCGCTGCTGCCGGCGATGGCGACGATTCCCTCTCCGGCCGGCACTTCTGCGGCTCTTGCCGAGCCGCCGGAGCCGCCGGGTCCACCAGATCCGCCGGTAAATCCCGGCCCCGAGGAGCCGTTGGAGTATCCATTCGACCGCGACGGCGGTGAGCCACCGGGCAAAAATTCCTCGAGCACTACGTGGAAGTTGGTGCCGCCGAAACCAAATGCGCTCACTCCGGCGCGGCGCATCGCGCCGTCTCGAACTTTCCAGGGCGCCGCCTCTTGTTGAATCGCCAATGGGCTGTCCTCAATGCCGAGCGCCGGATTGAGCTTTTCTACGTTGAGGGTCGGGGGCAATACCCGGTGCTTGAGCGCCAGGACTGCCTTGATCATTCCCGCCGCTCCGGCCGCCGCCTTGAGGTGGCCAATCATCGACTTGACGCTGCCCAATGCGATTTTGTCGGCCGCCGGCACGGAATTGTCTTCTCTGAGCACTTCACACAGGCTCTGGACCTCCGCCGGATCACCGACGGGCGTGCTCGTGCCGTGGGCTTCGATCAACGAGACCGTTCCCGCTCCGAATCCGGCGTCTTCATAGGCCCGAATCACGGCTCGCTTCTGGCCGTTGGGATTGGGCGCCGTAATGCCCTTTCCACGGCCGTCGCTGGAACCGCCGACACCGCGAATCACGGAGTAAATGTTATCGCCATCCTCGATGGCGTCGCTGAGGCGCTTTAAGATCAGGATTCCCGCCCCCTCGCCCATCACAAATCCATTGGCGTCGGCGTCAAACGGCCGCGAGCCGTCCGGCGACAACGCGCCGATCTTCGAGAATTTCACATAACTCGGCGGGCCCATCGTCCGGTCGACCCCGCCGGTGACGGCCATATTGAACTGGCCGGCGCGGATTCCACGCACGGCCGCCTCAATCGCTGCCAGACTCGACGCACAGGCGGCGTCGGTGATGAAATTCGGTCCCCTAAGATCAAAGCTCTGGGCCACGCGCCCGGCGATGACATTGGCCAATTCGCCGGCCATCGAATCCTCATTGATGCCCACGATTTCGCTCTTATAGCGACTCTCGATGGTCTCCAATAATTGCTTCTTGTCGGCGGCGTCGAGTTCGCCGACGCCCAATTCCATCAGCGCCTTTCGCAATACCTTGTCCATCTGGGGATACATGATCCGCAGAGTCGTCCTGTCGCGCTGATCTCCTCCCAGGGCGTTGCCCAGGATGACGGCGCAGCGATCGCGGTCGAAATCGGCGTCCAGATAGCCGGAATCCTCGAGCGCTTCCTTGACCGCTTCCAGGCATAAAAGCTGGGTAGGATCGATGCTCTCCACCACTTTCGGAGGCAGGCGAAATGCCCGGCGATCAAATTCGAAGCCCTCTACCCATCCACCGATTTTGCTATAGGTCTTATCCGGTGCACTCCGGTCCGGGTCGTAATATAGCGACGGATCCCAGCGGTCTTCGGGGACGGGCCCAATAGCCGATTTTCCCTCGGAGATATTGCGCCAGAATTCGTCGGCGCTCAATGCGCCGGGCATCTTGGCGCCGATGCCGATAATGGCCACCGCTCGGTCGCCGTCGATGATTTCCGTTTTATCCGTCTTTTTATGCTCGGTCGTCATGATCGGATCCGCTTTTTCTGTCCGTGTATTCGTCCGTGATTCTTTCCGAAACGAGCTTCGCCAGGCTTCATCGTTGACCCAGCGCCGCGCGTGGTCGGTCACTTCCGTATGCAATTCGTCAATGGAGTATCCCCGCTCGCATAAAGCGACTCCCTGTCCGCAGTGAAAAAGTCCCTCCGAGAGTTGTTCGTCGCGACTCAACTCCTCGAAGATCGCCCCCTTATCGGGATCGATCTCGGCGATGCGTTGCCCCTTCGCTGCTGCCCGGAGCCCGCCGAGGTTGTCTTTTTCGTAGAGATGTTTGCGCTCTTTTAGGTCGACGCCCTCGGTCAGTCGCTCTTTTTCGCTATCCAGGACGCGATCGGCTGCCGAGTTATACAATACTCGCGTCGGCGTATTGACCGATTCGCCCATAATGACTGTGCCGTCGGAGTCGGCGGCGACCTCCTGAAAAGTCGGACTCAACGCCCCGGTCTCGACGGCTTCGCGGGTCATCAGATAGGCGGTGCCCATCTGGATTCCCAGGCGAACACCGCGCCGGTGCAGCCCGTAAAATAGCGCCGCCGCAGCTCCTGCGGAGGCGGCGTCGCTGATTCCGCCCGCCGGCACCACGGCCAGCTCGTCGGCGGGGATGCCGCTTTCGATGCCATCCTCCACCTCGAGCACCGCGTATTGCCACAGCGCCAATCCACCCAGCGTGCCCACATGACCACCGGCCTCGGCACCTTCGAGCAAGAATTTTCGATGTCCCGTCCGCAGCGCGGCGCGCAAGACCCCCGGCGTCGGCGTATGCAGATAGGAGGCGATGTCGGCGGACTCAAATTGCATCGCCTGCTCAGCCGTTCCCGCGGCCACAAGACCCAGTAGCGGCCCCTTGCGGCGACGGCGCTTCATCATCTCCATATGGCCGTCTCGATAGCGGTTGGCGTCGAGGCCGATAATGCCCGCCCCGTAGGGTCTGTCACCGACGGCGCGGCCCGTCTCTTCGACGATTTCCTCGGCAATTTCGGTGGGCATATTGCCCAGCGCCAGCCAGGGGAGCGCTCCGTTGTCGGCCACAGCCCGAGCAAATGCCGGCGTGTCGCTGACCTGTGCCATCGGCCCCTGATGGATGGGAAGCGGCGTGTCATTGACCTCGGCAATGCCCTTGCCCTCTTCGAAGGGGAAGTCCACTTTTAAGCCCTGCAAAACATCCTGGACATGGGCGCGAATCCCCTCGACGACCCCGCCGATAGTCCCGTAGCGATCGCGGAGTTCGGCGGCCACCGCCGCTCCCTGACCGAGGGCCCACAGCTCGTTTCGCATATCGAAATCCCAGCTCTTCTCCGGGGATCCGCGCTGGATCTCGCCGAAGAGATCGCCGGCCGTGCCGCCGCCCTGAAAGATCTCCACTTCTTTTTTCGCCAATTCCTTCGGCTTGCGCGTCGCGATCAGCGCAAAGACCCGGTAGCGAATCCCCAGCGTCATCCCCAGACATTGGGTATCGGTGGGATTGAAATTCTCGAGTCGCCGGGCAATTTTTTCGCCGGCCGGAACCTCGGGACATAGCCAGGTCTGCTCCTCCAGCGCGTATCCCGCAGCCCCGACCGCCACCACGGCGGCCGCCGAATCCGGTCCAATTCCACCGCGGACCACGATGGGCAAGCTCGTTTCTCGATACAGACGCCGAAGCAATACCAGCCCCGACTCCTCGCCGACCATTCCGCCGGCCTCGAAACCACAGGCGATCAACCCGTGGGCTCCGTGTTGCTCACATTTTTTCGCGCTCTCAACATCAGTGACTTCCACATAAGTAGGAACGCCTTTTGAGGACGCCTCCTCGACGCGCTCGAGCAGAGCCGACTCGTCGAGCACAAATTCGGAGCCAAAGACAACTCCAATGCCATCGTCGGACAGCGGCCAGCTCGCTCCAGGAGCCAGGCGAACCAGATCTCCGGCCATGGGTTCAATTCGCGGAGTCTCTCCGGCCACACGCCACACCACAGTGCCCTTTGCCCGGCGCACAGCTCGCGCCGCCGTCTCAAAGTCGGGATGGTCCGGCAGATAGACAAGAGTCTGAAGGCGACGCTGTTGTCCGTTACTATTCTTCATCATTCCTCGGTATTAGCTGGCGGGACGGGTGCCCCAAATAGATCATTAAGTAAGCACTAAGTAGTGGAACAAAACCAACATTACAAGAAGAATAAGGATAAAATTGAGTAACAATAATGACTGAAGAGTCATTTATTGTTTTGAATGACTCTTCAGTCATAAATTTGCATTTAATGAATGATTGTTCAGTCAGTGAGTGGAGGGATCGGTCGGACAAGTAGCTCGATGGCCCCCTCCCCTCCCAGGGGAGGTGCCGCAAAGCGGCGGTGGGGTTGGTCGGGAAAACCCCTCGAGGACCCCCTCCCCTCCCAGGGGAGGTGCCGC
>SKQC01000274.1 GCA_007119175.1 Myxococcales bacterium
GGGCAACCACATTCACTGAGTTCACCATTTTTCACACAAACTTCTTTTTGTTATGGTCCGAAATTGTCGCTCCCATTCTTGGGCGCTACAAAACAATTTCCGACATGTCGGGGCCCCAGGTTGGTATGGCGACACTTAGACATACAAAACAACCTCTATCATCAGGGACCCCTCAATGAAGAAGCAATGGACTGTAGTCTTGGGACTCTTGTTCCTCATCGCGCTCTCCGGTTGCGAGGAACTGCTCCAGGAGGACGAAGAAATCAACAGCGATATCACCTCCGATACCACCTGGCACTCGGATAGCCTTTATCTGGTGACCAGCTCCATCGATATCGAAGCCGATCTGACCATCGAGCCCGGCACTCGCATCGAAGTGGAAGACGGGGTCAGAATCCAGGTTGTCTCCGGCGGCTCTCTGGTCGCCGATGGAACCGCCGAAGATGAAATCGTATTTACGGGGACTCAGGAAACCCCCGGATGGTGGGAGAGCCTCACATTTCGAAGCTCCGAACATCCCAATAACCTTCTCAACCACGTCATCATCGAATACGCCGGCTCCGGCTCGCCGAGGGGAACTGAAGACGCCAACCTCGTCGTCGGTCGCTCCAATCGCAACGCCGACGTGACGGTCACCAATACGACCCTGCGACATAGCGGTGAATATGGCATGTATCTGCATAGCGCCAGCGACCTGTCCGAATTTTCCAACAATACGATTACCAATAACGAAAACGCTCCCGTCCGCGCCGGCGCACACCATGTGGACCTATTCGACGCCACAACGAGCTACAGCGGCAATGACAACGACGTCTTTCGCGTCTTCAGCCGGGACTTCAGCAGTGACGCCACCTGGGAAAAACTCGACGTCCCCTACCTGTTGTCCAGTGAGAGCACAGTGGAAGGAATGCTCACCATCGAAGCCGGCACGGAACTTCAATTTGACAATGATGCCCGCCTGCAGTTTTCCAACGGTGGCGGCCTGAGCGCCGAAGGCACAGAAGACGAAAAGATCGTATTTACCGGCACCCAGCAGACCCCCGGCTGGTGGCAGGGTGTGTTTTTCCGCGACTCCAACCGGGTCGACAACGCCATCGACCACGCCATCTTCGAGTACGCCGGCGGCGATTCCCAACGAGGTACGGAGCCCGCAAACGTGATCGTCGGTCGCTCCAACCGCAACGCCCAGGTCTCAATTACCAATACCGAATCGCGCCACAGTGACGGCTATGGGATCTATCTCCACAGTGCCAGCGAATTGTCCGAGTTCTCCAATAACACTCTGACCGACAACGAACGTGCAGCCGCTCGCGCCGGTGCTCACCACGCTCATTTCTTCGACGCCACCTCAAGCTATACCGGAAACGAGGACGACGTATTGCGAATCTTCAGCCGGGACTTTGGCGATGACGTCACCTGGGAGAAACTCGACGTCCCCTACAGGCTGTCCGGTGAGAGCACTGTGGAAGGACTGCTCACCATCGAAGCCGGTGCCGAACTTCAATTTCAAAATAACGCCCGTCTGGAATTTTCCAGCGGTGGCGGCCTCTCCGCCCAGGGCACGGCAGGCGATGAAATCCTATTCACGGGAACCGAAAACACCCCTGGCTGGTGGCATGGCCTGTTTTTCCGCGACTCCGACCGGACGGATAATGAATTGGAGCATATCATCGTCGAATATGCCGGCGGTGACTCCCAGCGAGGCACCGATCCCGCAAATGTGATCGTCGGTCGCTCCAACCGCAACGCCGACGTCACGATCACGGACTCCGAGTTCCGCAACAGCGCCGGATACGGCATTTATCTGCACAGTGCCTCCGAACTCAACGACGAGGTCTGCACCGTCAACGATTTCAGCGACAACGAAGACGGAGACTGTGGCGGTAGTTTGTAATTAAACCCACGGACAGACCGCGCCGGTGCGAATATACCCACCGCGTCGGAGGCCAAACCGCCCCCCCGCCTGACTAGCCTCGCCTGGTCAGGCGGGGGGGTGTGCATCAGCATTGAAAACGAACTCGGGCTCGGGATCGGGATCGAAATCGAGATCGGGATCGGGATCGGGATCGGGATCGGGATCGGGATCGGGATCGAGATCGAAATCGGGATTGAGAACAAGAACGGGTACGAGAACGAGCACGAGAAAGAAACCGACCTCGACAGCGGTCTCTGGTTTGTGCTTAGTCGTCAGTCGCCATCGGGGATATGATCAATAGCTAGCTGATAGAGGTTGGGCAATGCACGGTCGATGCCCTATCCTGAGCGCTACTGACGGAGACGACGACAGGCCCAATTCGGATCGTCCATGCCTCGCGAGAAATCAAAAATAGATATTCGACGTGCCGGGTGGATCCCCACCGTCGGAGATATCATCGACGATCGATATCGGATCGACGAGGTGGTCGCACAGGGCGGCATGGGCGTCGTCTTGCGCGCCGAACACCTCTCTCTGGGGAGACCCGTGGTCGTCAAGGTGCTGCGTCCGAAGTGGTCGACCGACGAGGCAATGGCGAAGCGCTTTGAGCGAGAAGTGCGGGTGGCCAAAGACTTTTCTCATCCCCATATTGTTCGCACTTATGACTCGGGCACAACGCCGGAGGGCTGCCTTTATCTGGTCATGGAGTGGTTGGAGGGACAGGATCTCTCGGAACTGCTGGGCGAGGAGGGGCGCCTCGATATTGATCGGGCGATGCGAATCTGGAAGCAGATCCTCGACGCCCTTGCCGAGGCGCACTCCCTGGGGATTATGCACCGCGACTTAAAGCCGGCGAATGTCTTCGTCACCCATGACCGGCACGGCCGAGATCACGTCAAATTATTGGACTTCGGAATCGCCAAGCCGGTGGAATCGGAGGAGGAGGTCACGAAGGCCGGCCAGATCTGTGGCACCGTGGCCTATATGGCCCCGGAGGTGATCCTGGAGGCCGGTGGCGGAAAACCGGCTGATGTCTACGCGGCGGCCCTTCTATTTTTGGAGATCACGACGGGCCAACAGGTAATCGAGGACTCGTCGGCGGTCGACGCCTTATATCAACATCTGAAGGTGGAGATTCCACTGCCGCGAGTGCTGGCCACAAGGGCCATCGGAGAGGTGCTAAAGAAGGCGTTGGCCAAGCATCCCGACCGGCGCTTCCCCGACGCCGATGCCCTGTTGATGGCCGTGGAGCGGGCGTCCTCAGATCTCCCAACGGATCTCGTCATCCCCCCGCCATCAAAGCCCCTGATGACCCAGGGGCCAGACGAATCATTGGGTGGGTTTTTAAATAAAATAAAAGGGCAAGGCCTGAACTTTTTAGAGCCTTCAGGATCAAGAAATTCCTCAGACCTGGTGACGCGCCCCACCACGAGTCCCCGGCGTTCGCCGTCGACAATTCATCTCAGCGACGACGATCTGGAAGTCGTCGAAGAGATCGCGCCGGACGCCGCGGAAGCGACATCGAAAATGTCCTTCGAGGGAGACGATACGGTGGTAATGAAGCCCCGGCCCGACGAGAAGGGTAAATTTCCGGTTCTCCTCGATGATGGGCGATTGACCAGAATATACGATCCAGCGGCTAACAAGGCGTCATCGACTGCGGAGACGAGCGTCACCGCCGTGGCCCGTCCGGCCGCGCTGGCGCCCGGTCAAAGCAAGCCGCGCGACATCGCCTCTAAGTCGCCGTCGACCCGTCGACTGGGCAGTGGCACAAGCTCGCCTGATGAGGCGACAAAGTCGCTGAAGATGGCGAGTCCGAAAGTGATCGGCGCAATCGTGATCGCCTGCGCATTGGTGGCCATTCCGCTCTTTCTCCTCGTCAGCAGCAGCAGCGACGACCTCGACGATCCACCACTCGATGCAAACGGAGAACTGAGCGCCAGCGATGAAGGGGAGAGTGCTCCCGTCGACGAACCGGAGATCAGCGAAGAGCACACCGAAGATGAGAGAGCTGACACGATTGTAGCCGTCGAACGAGAGCCACAACCGCCCCCGGCAGGAGCGGAGGACACTGAGGAGAAAAGCGACGAATCGACATCAGACGATGCACCAGTTCAGGATGAAGAATCGACGGCAGACGAAGCGCAAACCACCGAAGAAGTTGACGATACAGACGACAATTCGGTGGCCGCCCCTGAACCGCGCCCTTCCCCGCCGCCACCGCGCCCTGAACCGACGCCGCGACCAGAACCGGAGCCGCAACAAGAAGAGGCGGCCGATCCCGACGATATTCTCGACCGCTATTTTCAGGACTGAGCGATCTTAATCTGAGGCCAGACGTGAGCAGCCTGTTACGAGATAGAAGAGCCGGCCCCCGGGCTGTGGCGTTGCTGGTCTTATTGGCGATCACGATGCTCTCGGTCTCGCCGCTTATGGCGGGTCCGCCGACGGCCGAAGAAATGCAGCGCTTTGAGCGCCACGTCAGCCAGGGCGCTGAGGCGATGGAAAGCGAAGATTACAAACAGGCAGTCGATGAGCTGACGATGGCTGCCGAGATCATCGACCACCCACGGCTGCAACTGCAATTGGTGGAAGCCTATATCGCTCTCGGCAGATGTGACTCCGCAGAACAGACGACCGTCGAGCTTGAGGAGCGCGACGACGTCGACCAGGCCATGCGCGAGCGCATCGCCTCTCGCCGGGCGGCACTCGAGGACTGTAAGGGGACGGGGGAATTATTTCTGCGCTGCGATCCCGAGGACCTCGTAGTGACCATCGAAGACGAGAGCTTTCCATGTTCGGAGTGGATGGATCTGCAGGCTGGAGTCTACCGCGGCACGGCCCGTCACGAGGGATACGCCTCAGAACCGGTGCGCGTCGAAGTGCTGCCGGACGAGCCCGTAGAGGAGTCAGTCGTCCTGTCCAAACGATCAGACGCCGTAGATCAAGAGGGCCGAAGTAAATTGACCTATTCGGGATTGGGAAGTCTCGGAATGGGCGGGCTGCTAATGGGTTTCGGTGTCTTTCAGGAGATGCGCACGTCGGGCCGTGCCGAAAAAATGATCGAAGCCCGAAATGCCGGTGACGACGAGCAAATCGCCAACCTTCGATCTGACGCCTCGCGCTCACGTGCGCTCACGATCGCCTCCTTTAGCCTCGGCCTGACAGCCATCGCCTCCGGGACTGTCCTGTGGTGGTATTCACTGGCACGGAGCGATGAGGAGGACAGCATCGCTGACCGGCGTCTCGACGTGGGAGTCCAACGCCGAGGTATTCGCCTGATCTTTTATTGGCACTGACGGGCTGCAGGTTCCCGTCCGTGTATCTGGCCGATCGCTTCGGTTGGCCTTGGACACAGCCCGAAGTTGATGCAATCTGGTGCTGGACTAAGCAACCAAGCGGTGATTGGCGATGACGATGCACCCTATATTAACGACCCATCGGGGTCCGGGCCCCCGGCGGAAAAATGAATGGCGACTGCTGATTGCGGTGTTTTTGAGCGGCCTGGTCATTTTCTTCGCCGGCTGTACGGGAGAGTCGGAGTGTACATCATCTGCCCATTGTCCGCCGAATTTCGAATGTGTCTCCGCCGGTGGCCTCTTCTCGTCGGACAACGTCTGCCTGCCAGAAGGGGAGAGCCCTGATGTCTTTGAAGGTCCGGGCGCCGATGCCACGGACACATCCGAGGATCTTCCGGGGTGTGATGATGGCGCGGTCAGCGGTGAACAGACCGATATCGACTGTGGAGGGCCGAATTGCCCCCCCTGCCAGGAGGGCATGGATTGCGAGGAACACAGCGATTGCCACAGCGATTTTTGCTCCGAAGGAATCTGCGCCTCTGATTGCAGCGCAAACGAGAGCAGATGCGACGGCGAATGCGTCGACACCGAAAGCGA
>SKQC01000171.1 GCA_007119175.1 Myxococcales bacterium
ACGACGACAACGACTACACCGAGATTTATCGACCCGACCCGGAAGTCACCACGCCCACCGTCGCCAGCGACGATGCCGGAGAAACAGAGAGCGAATATACGGTGGTCACCGGTGATTTGACCGTCGAAGTCGATGTGCCCGACGAGGCCGATGCGGTCTTTGAGCTGGTGGAAATCGGCGGCGATCCGGTCGATACGTTCAGCGATACCGAGGAGTTTTCGCTGACTCCCGGTCACTACGAAATACTCGTCGATGAAGACGATACCGACGAATTCGGTAACTCCTTTGATTTCGAGGGGATCGAAGAGGAGATCGTCGTCAGCTCCGACGACGAATTGACCCACAATATTAGCGCCCCACTTCCCACGCTGGTGACCACGGAGCAAGATGACGGCAATTCTGGCTCGCTGCGCGAGATTGTCGACAATGTGGTCGCCGACAGCGTCATTACCTTCGCCGACGGCGTTGAGAATGTGGAATTGGAAGAGGGCTCCATCATGATCGACAAGCCCCTGACCATTGACGGTGAGGACAGCGACGTGACCATTTCGCTGGCCGACGGTGGCGACGAGGAACGCCTATTTACCGTCAATGCCGCCGGCGACAATTCCGATATTGTCACCTTCCAAGATCTTAGCCTCGAGGGAGGACGAAGCGGCGGTCACGGAGGGGCGGTGCATATCAGCGCCGGTGATGTGGCGACGACCTTTTTTGGCGTCGAATTTCACGACAACACCGCCGACGATAACGGCGGTGCCCTCTACGCTGAATCCGGCGCCCATGTCGTGCTGCGCGAAGTGGTCTTTGACGAAAATCACGCCGGCGACGCTGGCGGCGCTATCTACGGCAGCGATATCGACATCGACGAGGCGCATTTCGTCGACAATTCGGCATTTGATGGTGGCGCATTATATATCAACTTCGATTCCGATGCGCGCGCAGACTTGAGACGAGCGCTCTTCGAGAGTAATCACGCCGACGATGACGGCGGAGCCGCCTATGTCGAAGGCGATGCCTATGTGGAGAACTCCACTTTTGCGGCCAATAATGCCGACGGCGACGGTGGTGCCCTGTATTTTGGCGAGAACTCACAATCGGTCATCGTCCACGCGACGATGCTCGAGAATTCGGCGAGCAGCGGACAGGCGATCCTGGCCTCGAGCACCACGACGGGAGCCGACATCGGTGAAATCCAGCTCGGTTCCTCTTACCTCGGCAATGTGGGCTCTCATGATAATCACGACGACAAAATCGTCGCCGATACGTCGGCCCAGAGCGCTGCCGTCCAATCGCTGGGACATAATTTCATCACTCAGATCGATGAGGGGCTTCTCGACGATTATTTCAACGACGAGGACTCCGATATCGTCGGTGCCGACGCCAGCTACGAGGGACTGAGTGACGCCGGTGGATTTACCCAGGTCCACCCGATCACTGCCGGGACCGATGGATACCTCGATATCGACGCTTCGGATTGCCGCGATATTAACGGAGATTTGATGGCCGGCGACCAGCGCGGAGCTCCCCGCCCCTCCGGTGCAAAATGCACTCGCGGAGCCTGGGAGGTCGAAGCCACATTCGAAGACTTTCAGGGAGCTGGCTTTCCGGACTCTCCAGGATCGGGCAGCTTCGACGGAGCAGGTGGGATCACCTGGAATTATAGCGCCGTTCGCAACGCCGGTGACTATCCCATCGACGGCGAGGGGGCGCGCTTTGAGAGTGAAGGCGCCAACGTCAGCACCGCCGATATCGACGCCACGGATATCGAGTCGTTCTCCGTGCAATATCGAAAGGCGGGAGACGAAGACGAAGTCCGGGGCATCGAGGTATTAGTCGACGACGAATTGATTGCCGCCAGTGGTGGCTTCGGCGATAGCAGTGGTGTTGAAGACGATATCTATGTCCTCGAGAGCGATGATTTTGATCCCGAGGATGCCGGCGCTCTTCAGATTCGAAATACGCGTGAATATGGCGTGACGATCGACAATATAAGTTGGCGTTAACCCTCATCGCTCCATCGCCACTTCTCGTCGACTTCTGTCGTCGACCTCCCGATCGCTGCCACGCATGACCAGCACCGGACAGGCGAGGCGCTCCGTCAAACCGTCGACGGAGTCTACAAACCGGCTTTCATCATCGGGGATGATCAAAAGCTGGGCGTGTACATTTGACGACACGGCGGCGATGGTTTCGGGGCTTCGCTCGATGATCCGGCGAATATGAAGCTCGATCTGAGCGCCCCGTTCTCCGATCTGACGGGCGGCCTCCTCGCGCAGCCCCCGATTGGCCTCGTCGCTGGCCCCGACCAACGCCAGGGTGACCATCACCGAGCGGCGAGCGCCGAGGTGCAGCGCCGTATCGAGTCCATGCCGGGCGAGCGAGGAGCCGTCGTATAATACGACGACGGAGCGCATCGGGCTGGCCTTTCCGCTCACCAATACGGGGCATAAGATCTGTTCACGGTGCAGGCGGCTGCGCGATGCCACCGGCCTCGATGAGCTGAGCTGGTGCTTCCCGCGCTCAACGAGCAATAGATCGGAGGGGCCAAGGCGTTGTCGCAGATCTTCTGCGATATCACCGGTCAGGGGCTCAAAATATGTCTGGATCTGATAGTCTCGCCCCAGGTGGGCCAGTCGACGCCGGGTGCGCCGAACAAGCGCTCGGCAGTGACGCTGCATCGACCCCCGCGCCACGTTGTGGCCGAGGCCGGTCGGCAGGTCGATGACCCGGGCAAAAGGGTGTTCCTCGAGTTTCTCCAGGCGTCGATCCTCGGCAAATAAAGCCAGGACCTCCGCGTCGAGTCGGCGAGCGAGGCTGGCTGCCGAGCCCAGGATTTTCGCCTGGTCGCTGCTATGGTCGAGGACGACGACGACGCGCCGAAAGAGCGGGGTTGAGGCCGGGTCTTGCATAAGATTTGGTCCTGATTGTGTGCGACGGCATAAAGTAGCTTCCGGGCATCATAACTGCATGTTATTCTTCAGTATTTCCAGGAATGTGGCCATTGGAAAATTCCACGGCTTGTTCGGCCATCTGCTGAAGCCGCTGCTGGACCCTTGCGTTCAGGGAGTCGTCGGGAAATTGCCCTTTTTTATCGACGGTACCAGCCTTGATTCCGGTCAATACCGATATCGCCTCGTCGACGTGTTCTACTCCCCAGACCGAGAATTTTTTCTCTTCTACCGCCTCCACCACGTCCCGGCGCAACATCAGGTGCTTGATATTGGACTCCGGAATGATCACACCCTGATCGCCGGTCAGTCCCCGGAAGTTGCAGATGTCGAAAAACCCCTCGATTTTTTCATTGACCCCGCCGATGGCTTGCACCCGTCCGTGCTGATTGACGGAGCCGGTTACGGCGATGTTCTGAGCCAGCGGGGCCTCGGCGAGAGCCGATTTAAGAGCGCATAGCTCAGCAAGAGAAGCGCTGTCGCCATCGACCCCTCCGTAAGATTGTTCGAAGACCAACGACGCCGACAGCGACAGTGGAAAGCGCCGTGCGAAGCGGGCTCCCAGATAGCCACTTAAGATCATCACTCCCTTGGAGTGCAGTGGGCCGCCCAGGTCGACCTCACGCTCGATATCGACGACCTCGCCCTTGCCCAGGCGCACCCGGGCGGTGATCCGGCTTGGCTTTCCAAACGCCGATTGCCCCAATTGCATCACGGCCAATCCGTTGACCTGGCCGACCTCGGCGCCGTCGGAGTCGATGAGCACCGTATCCCGCTCGATCTGCTCCACGATCCGGTCGCGTACCCGGCTATTTCGCCGAACCCGGGTATCGATCGCTTTTTGCACGTCCTCCGGGGCCACCGTCTCTGTGTCGCGCTGTCCGGCCCAATAATCGGCCTCCCGCAATAGATCGCGGATCGTCTCTGCATGGGTGGAGAATTTTTCTTTGTCCCCGGCCTCTCGGCTGCTGCGATCGCAGACCCGGGCGATGGCGGCGTTAGAAAAGGGCCTCAACTCGTCGTCGTCGATCAACTTATTGAGATATTGGGCGTAGCGGGCGGCGGAATCGCCGTTTCTCTCCATGTCATGCTCGAAGTCGGCGGCCACCTTAAATAGCTCCAAAAACTCCGGATCGAGTTCCGACAAAAGATAATAAAGCCGCCTGCCGCCGAGGAGCACCACTTTGATGTCCAGGGGCATTTTTTCGGGCTCCAATGAGACCGTATTGGCCAGGCCCATCATCTGTTGGCGCGACTCGATGGCGATCTCGCCGGAGTGTAGCACCCTTTTTAGCTGTTCCCAGGCAAAGGGCTGCAATAGCACCTTGCGGGCGTCCAATATCAGGTATCCCCCGTTCGCCCGGTGCATGGCGCCGGAGCGGATGAGGTTGAAGTCGGTCAAGAGTGCGCCGAATTGGGCCAGATACTCCACGCGCCCCGTCAGGTTGTCGAGCGTCGGTTGGTCTTCATAGACCACGGGCGCTCCTTCGGCGTCGGTATTGTCGACGATGACATTGACCTGGTAGCGCCGAAAGACGATGGCCGTCGTATTCGCCGATTGGCCCGGCGATTGCTGTCCGGGCATGGGGCCGGAGAGGTTATTCATGGACAGATCGTTGGTCATCGCCGGGCCGCTGCGCTTGTCCTGACCCTCCTGGGCTGCGCGCATAAAATCCGGGGCGTGATCGACGATATCCTCCTGGACTTCGTCGAGGTATTCCAGGACCACGCCGTTGTCGGCGTATTTTTCGCGCAGCTCGTCAATTGGCCCTTCAACGGCGAAATTCATGACCTCTCGGTTGAGTTTTCGCGTCTTATCGCGCCGTTCGCGCTCCCAGCGGGGAACTAATTTGAGCGCCTCCTGCATCTCCTCTTGTAACTCCTGGATGGCCTCCTCGACCTCCTCGCGCTCCTCGTCGGGCAGATTCTCAAATTCGCCGGGGGGAATCACCTCTCCCTGTCGCACCGGCGCCAGGGCGATGCCCGCCGGGGTGCGCAAAATCGTGATATCGCGCTCCTCGGCATCGCGGTGAACTGCTTCGAACGCCTCCTCCTGGCGCTCCTGAAATTCCTCGTCGATGGCCTGTCGCCGTGTCTGATAGTCCTCGCTTTCAAAGGCCGCCGGGATCGCCGCCTGCATGTCCTCGACGAGCCGGCTCATATCCTCGGAAAACGGCTGTCCTTCCCCGGCGGGAAGCTCCAGAATCCGCGGCCGATTGGGATGCTCGAAGTTGTGGACATAGCACCAGTCGGAGGGAGGAGGCTCGTCGGCGGCCTGATGTTCCAGAAATTTTTCGACCACATCGTGCTTGCCCATCCCCGTGGGCCCCAGGGCATATAGATTATAGCCATCCTGGCGAATCCCGACGCCAAATCGGATCGCCTCTACGGCTCGCTCCTGGCCGATGATATCCAGGGTTTCCTCGAGTTCGGAAGTGGACTCAAAGCCGAATTCCTCGGGGTCGAGACTCTGGCGAAGTGACTGTACGGCGATGGTTTTTTTGTCATTCATTGCAAAGAATCCCGGTTTTGGCGAATTTAATTCGAAAGATCCATTAATACATCGAATATTCTTCAAAAGTGCACTCTGTGCGCCGACGAGTGCCGGAGGGCAAAGACATCTTGTTGGTAGTCTATGGAGAACTTGGCACCCGAGGCCAATCGTCAACCCCGGCGGTAGTTGAGCGACCTCGTTGATCGTCGTTTTCCGGCATGGGGCGCGCGGCCAGCCTGGCCGCAATATGGGTTGGGGCGCGCGGCCAGCCTGGCCGCAATATGGGTTGGGGCGCGCGGCCAGCCTGGCCGAAATATGGGTTGGGGCCCGCGGCCAGCCTGGCCGCAATATGGGTTGGGGC
>SKQC01000371.1 GCA_007119175.1 Myxococcales bacterium
CTCCTCATTTTGTGGTCGTCGGCACAATGATCGTCTGGTGGCGGATTATCAAACACCACGGGCGATCACTCAATGATAGTGTTGCCCCCGACCGGTCGTGCCCACTCGGACCTACGTCTATTTTAGGAAATTAAGATTTTGGGGGTGCCGATTTGGCCGCCTTAGGCTTGCGAGATTTTGCATCCCACCACCATGGCCCCAGACGCTCTCCCCCTAAATCTTTATGCGCCGCCGTTCAGGCGCCCTAAAATAGACGACCGTCTGAATTTCTCCGTCCCTTCGGCAGCTTGTTCGCATTGCCACCACCCGGTCGTGCCCACTCGGACCTACGTCTATTTTAGGAAATTAAGATTTGGGGGGTGCCGGTTTGGCCGCCTTAGGCTTGCGATCCATTATCGGCGGTGCCGTGTCTACAGGAGATCTTCAAAGCCCGGGGGCAATTCGAGGACGAAGATCGCCAGGCACATCTCATCGTAGGTTCCGTCGCCCCAGTACACGTCCTGTGGGGTGCGGCCCGGGGCCTGATTGTCTGCCGAGTTGTCGTAGACACAGGTCATCTCCACGGTGGACGGGGCCGCCAATTCGATGGGCTCTTCGTACATATAAAAGCCCTGCCAGTCGAAGTCCCAGGAGGGAACGTCGATCAGGCATACGTCGCCGTCGTTCGTCTTGGCGTTAACTCGAATCTCGGTGCCCAATAAGTGCATATGGGGAAAGATGCCGTGGACGGTGATCGGCAACGGAATCTCCGGTCCCTCCACATAGGCTTCGGCTTCCGGATCTCCGGCTTCCAGATGGAGATCAGTGGCCGGCAGGGGCACCATGGTCAATTCCGTCGGGTCTTCGTCGTCATCCAGAAAATATAAATCAAGCTCCGTGCGGTCCACTCCCTCCGGGTCGTTGACCATATTATAGTGCATCTGAACGACGATTTTGTCGTCTTCTTCAAGGCGGATGCCGTGGCCGTCTTCAAAGCGGGTCGGCACCTCGCCGGGCGCCCAGGCCGACAGCCACATGGCGTCGGATACGCGGGGGCCGCCGAAACACTCGTAGCCCGGTCGATCGTCCTCTCCTTCCAGATCGGCGAGTTCGTCGGCGGAATCGGCGGGGGCGGAATAGGCGATCATATGGTGGACGATCTCTGCATTATCCGGTCGGGTATGGACGAGATTGACGAATTTATCCTCGTCGATATCGGGATCGATGACAAAGCAGCGATAGTCGTCGATGGAGTCCTCCCCCGGCGGTTGTGGGTCGTAATCAAATCCCCAGTCCAGAGTGGTGTCCGGTTCGCCGTCAATGTCGACGGAGTTGGCGTTGTGGCCGCCTCCGCCAGATTCGGGCTCTCCTTCCGGGTGATCGGCAGCCATCCAGTCCGCGAAGGTCTCGATTTCTTCTGCGCTCATCCCGCGATGATCTTTGAAGTCGGCACATTCGTCGTCTGGTGGCCAGGGAGGCATCGTCCCCTGAGTCATCGTCACATGAGAGGCCGCAGAGGTGGCTTTGACTTCCTCATAAGTCTCGAGCGGAAAGGGGGCGATATCATCGGGGATATGACATCCGGTGCAGTGGGTCTGCATCATGGGCTCGATGTCGCCGTAATAGGTCGGCCCGTCGTAGTCCTCACCGTGATTCTCGGTATTATTGACTTCCGAATTATTCTCGGACTCGTTTTCCTCACCCGGTGAGTCGTCGTCACCACAGGCCACAGCGGCAACGAACACAAAGATCAGCAGTCCACGCAGGTATTTCATAAGCTTCACCATTGGCATCAATAAATCGAAAAAATTATCGCTGGTTTTGGCGCTCGACTTATTGATAGCGGAATCGAGAAGAAAAAACATCTCGACTCGGCATTTTCGCGTTGCCACCGGACGGTCGTGCCCACTCGGACCTGCGGCTATTTTCGGAATCTAAGATTTCGGGGGTGCCGGTTTGGCCGCCTGAGACTTGCGTGATGTCACAACCAGCCACCATGCCCCCAGACGCACTCCCCCTAAATCTTTATGCGCCGCCGTTCAGGCGCCCTAAAATAGACGACCGTCTGAATTTCTACGTGCCTTCGCGGCTTTTTCGCATTTCCCCCGACCTGATTAAGGCGTGCCGCCGGCCACTGAATAATCAACCGTATTTGTCGGCTGGTTGCCGCTGACGAGGCCACCGGTGAGGTACCAGAATCCGCGAAACGGAAGGTGACCCATCCACACTCGCCCCTCGTTCATCTGGGCACCGAGGTCAGTCCATCCCGGGGGAAAATCGATTTCTGCGGTGGGGCAGTTGTCATCGCAGGCGATCCCGGCATGGCGTCCTCCCTCACTGGGGCCGCCGGCCTGACCGCCGGCGACCACGAGATTGTCGTTGATGGCCGCTCCCGCATGGCCGTAACGGTCGTTCAACAGATTTTCGTTGAGCAGGGTCCACTCGTCGAGATGCCCGTCGGGGCCAACACTGGTGACGTAGAGATCACGGTTGCCGTCGGGTCCCTCGGTTTGTCCCCCCAGAGTAAAGAGTTGGGGGGCGACACCATGGAGGGAACTGGCGTTGCTTTCGGAAGCGATGGAAATCTGGAGCTCTCCCCGGGCGCCGGGAAGTTCCATATCATCTCCTTCATGCTGTCCGACAGTCGGTGCTTGCTGAAGTGATTGCTCCCGCGGGCCGTCGACGCCAATGGTGAAAAATTCATAGTCAGCACGGAAATCGCCGGAACTATCTTCTCCGCCAACGATATAGACAAAATATTCGCTGGGATCGCTGGGGTTTCGCACCGAATCGATGCCGGCGACCATCCGCTCATGCACCAACTCCGTAAATTCGTGCCACGTCCCAAGGGCACCGGTGGGTATGGTATGCACCCCGGCAGTAGGAGATTGACTTGCGTCGTCGACAAACGATGTGGTCTCGGCATCGGGCTCGGCAATCAGCGACTCCCCACCGTAGGGATCGTCGGGGTTGACGCTTCGGTACACTCGATAGCCGACGAGGTGGTCGTCGTTTTCCGGCGGCGTCCAGGAAATGGTCACCTGGAAGCCGTCGACAGGCAAATTCAGTGGCTGAGGCTCGCTGGCGATGGATTCGCCGCCGGGGTTAACCGGGTCATCGGCGTCGTATACTGCCGAGACCCGATAATAATACACGCCGGCATCGAGGCCGGTATCCTCTCCGATATCCTCTTCTTCCAGGTCTAGCCCCACATCGATAATCTCCGGGACTTCCAGCGGATCGAGCACATGGGCGCGCAGCACCTCGGCGGTTACTTCTCCCTCATCAGAGCCTCCGACGAGATAGACGAAATCGTCGACACGAACGCCATTGGACAGGCTTCGCCCCGTGGGCAAATTAAAGGGTAGATAACGCCAGCTTCTCGGTGATCCGAAACGATCCAGCGAGGCAAATTCTCCCGAGGAATAGACCTCGTCATCCGTTCCGTCGTCGCCGCCAATGACATAGAGGTAGCGGTCCTGTCGGGAAGGCACTCCCGAAAAGGTCGTCGGCGCACGCCGTGGCTGATCGAAGGCAGCTCCTTCTTGAAAGGCGATGAAATTCCCGGCCGGGTTGGTAATCGTGATCGGAGAATACTCCCCGAAGGTACCGTCGGTATTGGTCACCCGCACATAGCACGCGCTCAGGTGCGCCAGATTATTGGTGTCGACCTCGAGTTGGATTTCGTCGCTGGTGACGTCGTCGATGACAATTTCGTTGGGCTGATCGAGAGAATCCTCGTCGGTATCATCCTGATCGGGGGGCAGGCAGAAGACATCGACCTCCAGATCGTCGCGAAACTCCGCTCCCTCGATGGTCACCGGAAGCGCCGCCTCGTCATTCGTCCAGGAGCCGGGACTGACGCCATCTACCACGGGGGCTGGTTCTTCGGTGACGCTAAAAGCGGCGGGAAGCACGCCGACGCTTCCGTCGGGATTGACGACGATCAGATCGTAATCGTCGATGGGCAGTCCCGAGGGAACGATGCCGTTGAGTTCAGTGGAATCCAAAAATTGCAGCGCCCGAACTTCGGTCGCTGCAGCCTCCCCGGAAGCACTGAGATAGGCCCGTGGAGTCGCTTCAAACTGAACCGAATCGGCATCTTCGAGGGGATCGACGGCGCGAATCACCACACTGGTGGAATCGTCGGGGACTCCGAATGGGGGCTCGATGGCGTCGATAGCGACGGTCAACTCCGAGGTAATCGTCAATAATGCCTCGGTCGTCTCACTGCAGCTATCCTCGTCATCGGTCAGGCGAATAGCAAAGTCGACGCTATCCTCGGCGTCGTCCAACATCCCCTCGGGTACCGTGGCCTGCAAAATATGCGGTCGATCCGTGCCGTCGGGAGAGAAACTAAGCGGTGTGGCCGTACCGTCGGGATGGACCAATTCCACGTTGTCTACGTTCCGTCCGTCAAGACCGGTGGCATAAATCGTCACCTCTGTACTCATCCCATCAAACGCCGCCGGCGGATCGACATATACCGGCTGAGGTCCGTCGATGATCGCGATCTCTTCTTGTTCATAGAGCTGCGAGCAATTGCCGGGATTGACGAATTCCAGAAGTGCGGAGTCCCCGTCGATCGGCCCATCGAAGACGGCGACAGCCTCCGTGCCATCAGAGGTCACAGTGACCTCGTCGGCGGCGAAGGCATCGAGATATACCTGGGCATCGGAAGAGAAATTTTCGCCGGTAATGGTAAATGTCCCACCACTGCCACAGACCTGCAGCGGCGTTACGGAAGTCACCACCGGAGTCGGCTCCTCCTCGATGGTGATCGTATCCTCACCGCAGGCCACCGGATCGGTGGAAGCGACGGTGATATCGAATCCCTGATCGCGATAATCCTCGGGGATTTCAACGGTGAGTTCCGAGCAGGTCGCGACTGTGAGATCGCCGAGGTCAGTGGTGTCGCAGTCGTCGAGGCTTAGCGCGGTGGCCGTCGCCGATGAGCTGTCGTCTTCGACGGTGACCTCGGGCATCTCGCCGTCGACCTGATAGGAAAATTGACCAAAAAGTGTCATCTCGGCAGTGATCGTCTCCCCGTCGCACAGGGCGCCCGGCTCACTCATTACGATCTCCGGTGGCCCGCTGAGCATGATCGGATCAGAGGGCTCGCTCTCACAGCCGAAGGGATCGGGGTTGAGCGCCACCAGGGAATGCAGATCGTCGCCGATTTCATCGGCGGCGATGTCGACTTCCAGTTGTTCACACACCTGCAGGTCGTCGCCGATCTCAGTGCAATCCGACGCTGTCGTCGTGTACGAGTTGCCATCGAGGAGGATCGTCGGTGACTGATCGTCGACGACATAGAAGTCTTCTCCAGTGATCTCGAAGGTCGTGGTCTCATCAACCGTGCATAAGGCCCGGGGCTCGACAGAACTAATCTGGGGAGGCGGAGAAGTTGCGAGTTCCACCTGGTCCTCGCTCTGACAATTTGCGGTTTCGGGATTGATGACCACCACGTCGTGGACTGCCGTGCCCAGATCTTCTTCGGCGACCGTCACGGTCAACGTCTCACATGAGACGGTGGTCGTCTCCGGAGTGGGCACGTCGGTGCAGTCCTCCATGGTATCGACCTCGTAGGTCTCGTCACCGACGTGGACCACCGGCTCGCCGTCACCGATCGCCAGATAGCCATGACCGGTAATGGTGAGAGTAGATTCCGGTTCCACCATGCACATCGGATCCGGGGCCACCTCGTCGACGGTCGGCGGCGGCACCGCCGTCAGATCCAACTCGTCGGTGGAGTGACACCCGACGGGCTCCGGGTTGGTGACCACAATCGCCAGATCGGCATACGTCTCA
>SKQC01000091.1 GCA_007119175.1 Myxococcales bacterium
GTCTCGGTAGCGCGTCATGACGCAAGTTCCCTGGCACAGGCATCGCTAGAAAGGAAAACGCGAGCTTATCTCTCGTTGAAGGATCGTTCAACGGGGATCATCGAGGCGGTCAAAAAGGCACCCCCCCTAAATCTTAAATCCCAAAAATAGACGCAGGTTCGAGTGAGCACGGCCGGTCGGGGGCACTTCGTCACTCCGGGACGGAGACATAAACCTCTGAGGAGAGGTCGCTGACGCGGAGAAGTGGCCGCTGTCGGTCGATGAGTTGGAGTTTGTAGGCGTAGACACCGCCTGGTTCCACGTCGGTGTCGTAAAATCTTCCGCCCGATGCGGCGTCGACGACGGCGATGGGCGAAAGTGGGTTGTCGCCGAGGACGTCGCGTCGAAGAATTCGGGCCCCGAATTTCGTGTCGTCACTCCAGCTAATCGTGATCTGGGGAGCCGATTCTTCGGAGGGGGTCGCCTCGATGTGGGGAGCGTCGGGCCAGCCGGTCCAGTCGACGGATATTGGCTCGGAGAGCCACGAGGTTTCACCCCGGATATGGTGAATTCGATACTGGAGAGACTCCGGATCTGGCTCGAGGGGATCGATCCAGTGGACGGTTCCGGCCTGTAAGGGAGCGACGAGGTCTTCGCCGACCTCGATGAGCTGTACGGCGCTCCATTGTCCGTCGCGTTTACGCAAAACTTCCAGCGCGTCGCCCGGCTGAGCCTCGCGGCAAAGTATCTCGAGGTGAAGTCCGTCGGGATCGGCGCGCAATGGCTCGATCGCCAGTGAAGCCACTGGGCGATCGGCCGGCGCTGATAGGGGGGGATGAAGCGTGGCACAGGAGCAAACCGCGAGCACGACGGCTGCGACAATGGGCAGCGAGCGCTGAGGTGGGCTGCTGCTCACGGCTTAAAAATTCCAGGACAGCCGGCCCTGTACCGTCCAGGCCATATTCGGGCTCTGGTCGTCGGTAAAGGGGCCGGGGTCGCCGTAGTAGTTGAGCCGCTGGGTGCCTTCTGTGGCGCCGAGTCCACTGAAGGGAAATAAGATGCCACCCTCCAGGGCGGCGACGAAGGTGTCACCGTCGATATAGCGAAGAGAGAGGTCGAATTCAGCTCCCAGCCAGGGCGATTGGCCGGGGGTTCCCGCGGCGTCGAAGGCCCGCGAACCGATGGCGTCGAGCTGTATCTCCATATGCTGCAGGCCGCTGTCGAGGAACGTGGCCATGATATATGGATTGACGTAATAGGCGTTGGTGACAGTGCCAATGACCTCGCGGAATAAGATCAGGTCGACGTGATAGTCGGGGCTAAAGCGGGTGAAGTCGAGCTGATCGCCGGGGGCAGCGGTATAGCCCCAGTTGGGCTCGTCGCCGCCAGTGGCAAATCCGCTGTTGAGTCCAAAGGTGCTGCGACCGCCGAAGTTAAATTCACTCTCCACGGCCACGCCGAGCTGGCGCACGGAGCGATCGCGGCGTTCGCCGTCGGCTCCGGTGCGGCAGGCGGCCGGAAAATCGTCTCGGGCGTCGTCGTTAAAGCAGTTTATATCCGGCGTCTCACCGGGCGCCTCTTCATCTTCAAATCCGACGCGATCGCTGGTGGGGTTGTCCACGCTTCCCAGGATTCCGAACGCCTCAAGCTCAAGCCGGATGCGATGATCGGGCTCGGGGCTGAATAAAAACTGAATCCAGGGGGAGGCCGTATAAAGCTGGAGGCCGCGATAGATCGGGTCCTGGGTATCATCGGCGTCAAAGTCGTCGCCGTCGAAGGGAAAAGCGCCCTCCTGACTGCGCATCGAGAAGTACAGGCCGCCGTTGTAGACCGGGCTGCCGTCGGCGAGTTGATGGGCCTGTCGTTCGCGCTCTTCACGGCTCAGGGGGCTGCGAAATGCCGAGAAGGTCCACTGATTGGCGGTATCCAAACGGCCCACAGCCAGTGAATGCCCCTGGTCGAAGCCTGGTACATGGCTGGCGAGGCCGGAGTCGGTCAGATCATAGGCCGCCATAAAGTAGGTATCGAAAAGTCGAGTGCGCATCGAGAAGCGATCGACCTGGTCGCCGAAGTCGGCGTCGGGGCCGGAGCCGTCGTTGGCAAAAATGCCAAGGCCCCAGTGGTTGAGCATGCGACCGGCCTGGAAGGTGCCCAGGAAGGTGTCCATCTCACCGTACGCCTCGCGGACGTAGACCGGCAGCGGATCACCGACACTGGAGTCCATGATGCGTCGATCGGCAGAGGGTGCGCCGGGGACGAAAAAGTCGTGGCGTGGGTCGGCGCCCAGGGCGACACCGGGCAAAAGTTGAAGGTCGGTGTGAACCCGGAAGCTCTCGCTTAAGTGGAAAGTGGGGGCCAGATCGAGGCGCAGCTCGGCTGTTCGCAGCCGCCGGGCATCGGGGTCGGCCGGTTGATCCTGTGGGACCTGGGTGTCAATGGGAGGAAGAATCGCCGATGTGCCCTCCGTGCCGAGGTCGAAGCCGTGGCGAAGTCGGGGGCGGATGCGAAGCCGGCCGCTGTGTTCCACGAAGGGAAATGTGGCCACCGGCGTAATGCGGTCGAGCATGGCATCGTCGAGTTCTTCGAGGGGGACGAAGTCGATATCGTCGCCAAAATCCTCGAAATCGTCATCCCATTCGTCGTCGTCCCACTCATCGTCGTCATCGTCGGGCCAGGGCTCGTCGAAGTCCTCGTCGGCCTCCGGTGGTGCCGGGGGTTCTTCGATTTCCGGTTCTACCGAGGGAGCGTCCTCGACCTCGTCGTCGGCTGGAGCCGGCTCGGCGTCGTCGACGTCTTCCTCGTCGGCCGGAGCAGGCTCAGTATCGTCGACGTCTTCCTCGTCGGCCGGAGCCGGCTCGGTATCATCGACGTCTTCCTCATCGGCCGGAGCCGGCTCGGCGTCGTCGACCTCCTCATCATCGACTTCATCTTCGTCGGCCGGAGCCGGTTCGGCGTCGTCGACCTCCTCCTCTTGTTGTTCAGGATCGGGTTCTTCGGCCTGTGCCCAGGCCTGCGAAGCGGTCAAGAGAGCCATGATAATGGCCAATCCACAAATCCGTGTGCTGCGTTTCATCAGGACCCTGTAGAGCGGATTTCACGAGAGCGGCGAAACGGATCCCTGCACTAGCATGGTGCCTCGGACCGGGTCAAGCTGGTGCAGGTGCCGAGGAAATGGCGGCCATACGCCGTCGGGGCCCGCAAATCGGGGGGGGCACAAAGTTGAGAGGGCTCGAGTTGTGGTTATTTTTTTACACGATTGAGGTGATCGGGGCTTTCAGCAAAATGAGGAGTAGTATGGAGATCTTATGGGAGTACGCGGTGGCCGCAGGACTCATTGGTACGGCGCTTATGACGGTGGCTATTGTCGCAGGCAAGCTGATGGGGCTGGCCTCCGATATGGTCCGCATACTGGGGCTGGCATTTGTCTCCGAGGAGCACCCACGGCGCGTGTACGGCGTGGGATTGATCGTCCACTTTGCGTTCGGAGCGCTATTCGGGATCTTATACGCCGTCGCCTTGACCGCCGTGGGAGCGGCGGGGCTGGTGGGAATGGCGGCGGCATGGGGAGCGGTCTTTGGCGCTCTGCACGGAGTGGCCGTGGGAGGCGCGCTGGGAGCGCTGCCGGTGGTCCATCCGCGGATGGGCAGCGGGCAGGTCTTGCAGCCTCCCGGCTTTTTCGGCCGGGATATCGGCGTGGGGATGCCTGTGGCGCTGATCTTATTGCATATCATCTATGGGGTGACGGCGGGCGTGGTCTACAGCGTCGGGGTGTTGAGTTAACCCTCGGGCCCCCTCTGGTGAGAATTGAGGGTTAGTCATACAAATATCATTCTGTGCAGCGGCGTAAAAAAACGCCGGCTCAGATCTCTGATTCGTCGAGCCATACGCGCTCTAAAAAGGGCTCGAATCCCCGCATTTTGTCGAGCAGCACCTCCGGGTCCTCGTCGACGATGAGAAGCCGGCGGTGTTCCTCGGTGAGAAATTCCATCTGAACGGCGTGGTCGATAAAGGCCAGAAAGCCATCGAAATAACCGGCTGCGTTGCAGATTCCCACCGGCTTTTGGTGAATGCCGAGTTGGGCCCAGGTGGTGACCTCGCACAGCTCTTCCAGAGTGCCCAGGCCGCCGGGCAGGGCGATAAATCCATCGCTCAATTTCGCCATCAGAGCTTTTCGCTCGTGCATGGAATCGACGACGTGGAGCTTCGAGACCTGTCGGTGGGCCTTCTCCCTGGAAGCCAGCCCACCGGGTAGGATACCGACGACTTTTCCCCCGGCACCCAATGCCGAGTCGGCGACGGCTCCCATCATTCCCCGCGACGAGCCCCCGTAAATGACGTCGATTCCCTCACCGGCGAGCAATTCGCCCATTTTATTGGCCGTTTCCCGAAAATGAGCCCGGGCCCCCGGCCGAGAGCCACAATAAATACAGAGCGCTTCGAGGTTCATGGCGTCGCTGCGTTGTGTAAGTGAGAAAAATGCCTTCGCGTGCCCCGGTTGTACACGGCGATGCCGCGTCTGTCGAGGTTTCGAGTCCCCATAAGCGGGCTGCCATCTGGAATTGTGAGCTTTACGCCGGTGTTGTCAGGCCAGCGGGCTTGAACTATACATCAGGCGTTGAATCTCCACCTCATGGTCGATGGATGGTCTGTCCGCCTCAGCGAGGTAACTTCCGCCATCGCCCTATCTCAACTGGAGGCCGTAAGTCGTGGGTGAAATGTCCAAACAACAGCGAGATAAACGCGTCAGTGGCGCCCTGGAGGCGTTCTACGAGCGACTGCAGGAAGAGGGTTTGAAGTCGACAAAGCAACGCGACGTGATCGTGGAGCGCTTCTTCTGGCTCGACAAGCATATAAGCGCCGACGAATTGTTGGAGGACGTGCGCGAGCACCAGGGGCGAATCGGCTACGCCACGGTATATAGAACCCTGAAATTATTGGTGGAACTCGGTTTTGCCGTGCCCAAGGATTTTGGCGACGGCCAGACCCGCTACGATCCGATCCACAATCAAGATCCCCAGCACGACCACCTGATCTGCATCGATTGCCGCAAGATCATGGAGTTCAACGACGAACAGCTCAACTCGCGGATCAAGGATATCGTCGCCGATCTCGATTACACGGTGCGGCGAAAGAAAATCGAATTATATGCCGAGTGCGACGATCCGTCGTGTCCCCACAAGGCAAGTTGAAATTTCCGCCAGCATGACCGACCGACCGGCGCAAAGCGCTTGACCGGTGGGCTCCAACGGTTAGCATCCGTGCGCCATATCAGTGCGTCAGACATCTGTGACTTTTTGAGAGAGCAAGTATGAAAGACGATTTTTCGATAAAGGGCGAAGTCATCACGGCTCTGGAAGCAATTGACGATCCCGAGGCCGAAGAGAGCATCGTCGACTCCCACCTCGTAGAGCAGGTAGAGGTCGATAGCGGCGTCGTCGACGTGATTCTGGTGATGGAGTCGAGCCGGGACCGAAAGGAGCGCTTTGCCATCGAAGACGAGGTCTACGACGAACTGGAGGCCATCGCCGGGGTGCGCGAAGTAAAGGTGAAGACCATGACTCCGAAGGCGCTGGAGCGCGAGGCCCGCGGTGAGTCACCGACGCCGAAGCGATCGGAGGCGCCGAAACCCTCCGGGACTCCGTCGCCGTCGGGGCCGGGGCCGGGACCGAAAGGCGGAGGCGGTCCGCAGCAGGCGGCCACGCCGCCATCGGCGCCCATCGAGGGGGTCGGAAAGGTCATCGCCGTCGCCTCCGGCAAGGGCGGCGTCGGAAAGTCTACGGTGGCCGTCAACCTGGCGTTGGCGCTTCAAAAGCAGGATTTTCGCGTCGGTCTGCTCGATGTCGATATCTACGGCCCGTCGCTTCCAACCCTGTTGGGCGTCGAAGAGCGCCCGGCCGTCAGCAACCGGCGAATCCTGCCCATCGAAGCCTCCGGGCTGCGTCTGATGAGCCTCGGCTTTTTAATGGACGAGGATTCTCCAGTGATCTGGCGCGGTCCAATTGTGACGGGGATCATTCGCCAGTTTTTGCGTGACGTGGACTGGAGCGGTCTCGATTATCTTATCGTCGATATGCCGCCCGGAACCGGTGACGCACAATTGGCGCTG
Organism: Myxococcales bacterium; assembly: GCA_007119175.1. Classification (GTDB taxonomy): domain Bacteria; phylum Myxococcota_A; class Bradymonadia; order Bradymonadales; family Bradymonadaceae; genus SLJM01. The sequence continues at coordinate 6,086 of SKQC01000091.1, forward strand.
GCCCAGACGGTGCCGGTTGATGGAGCTCTTATCGTGACGACACCGTCGGATCTGTCGCTGCTCGACGCGGCGCGCGGGCTGCAGATGTTTAAGACACTCAATGTCGAGGTGAAGGGAATCGTGACCAATATGGCTCGATTTATCGTTCCCTCCTCGGGAGAAGAATTCTTTATCTTCGGCGATCCCGAGCAGGTCGCCAAAGAGTCGGAGCGGTTGGAGACACCGATTCTTGGTGAGATTCCGCTGGATACGAAGGTCCGTCGTGGCGGCGACGAGGGCAAACCGGTGGTCATCGGTGAGCCGGACAGTCCCGTGGCGAAGGCGTTTATGGACCTCGCCGAAAAAGTTGCCCAGGTCCAACCGCTAGGCGACGGAGACGACGGTGAAGATGGCAAGAAAGGCCTGTTTTCCTTTCTGAAGAGCTGATCGTCCCACGAGAAGCGAGAGGCGTTTGAGTCGATACGGTCGACATTTTGTGCGAACCCGGGAGCTCAAGGAGTTCGAGCGGCGGTTCATCGAGTTGCTCGTCGATGATTCGGCGTCGCTGCACCCCCGGCATCAGGCGTTATTTCGATATGCGCTGTCGCTGGCTCAGATGAAGGAGTTTCGCACCGCCGAGGGCACGGACGTCGATCTGGCAGATGATGTCGACGGGCTTCGACGGTGGATGATCGAATCCATCGTCCCCATGCTCCCACCCGACAAAAAGGCTCAGATCGACTCGTTACGCGAGATCGCGCCGGTATTGGCGCTGCGGGTCGAGAAGACGCGCTCTCAGATGCTCGAACGGCACGTCAACGACTTTGGCTCCGAGGCCCTCGATGACGAGCTGAGAAAAAAGCGTCTGGTTCTGGTCCTCGGTGGCGGCGGTGGGTCGGGATTGGTTCACCTCGGTACGTTCGCATTGCTCAAAGAATTGGGGTTTACTCCGGAGCTTATCGTCGGCAGTTCCATGGGCAGTATCATGGGATTGATGCGGGCCATTGATCGCTCCTACGATCCGATCTCAGTGGCGATGGCCTTTCCGAAGAGCGTTGATTATAACGCGATTTTTCGGCCCTTTTCGGGGTTTTCACGCTTCGGGTTCCCCGGGGCTTTCCACCTCAATATCATGCGACTAGCCCGAGAGGTCTTTGAGGAACTTCTGGGCCATAGTATGCCGCGATTCAGCGATCTGCCGATTCGGCTCGAGATTGTGGCCACCGGGGTGCGAAAGGGCTTTCGCTTCGACGACCGGGAATACGAGCAGGCCGGCGACGAGAGCTTGACCCCGCTGGCGCTGCGCCGAAAGCTGAAATTATTTTTCGGAGCGGTCCGGCAATTGAGCAAAAATCCGCGGCTGTTGACCCAGGTGGTCTTCGGCGCCGAGGAAGGCACGGAGCAATTTCCGGTCATTGAGGCCGCCGGTTTTAGCTGTGCTGTACCGGGACTACTCAACTACGATATTTTTCACGATGATCCCGAGACCATCGGTCCCTTAGAGCAGGTATTCGAGCGGCGCCAATTACTCCGGCTATGTGATGGAGGAGTGATCAATAATGTTCCCTCCAAGGTGGCCTGGGAGTCGGTCCAGCGGGGCTCGATTGGCACTCGAAACACTCATATCATGTCCTTTGATGCCTTCGCGCCGCTGTCAAAAGGGAGCAATCTTATCTGGATTCCCATCCAGCAGATCGCTCGGCCCGCCGTGGTGGCCAATATGCCCTATTCGTCGTATCACAAGACTTTTCGCAACCCTCCGAGTCCGCTGCAGATTTTGGTCAATAGCTACTCGAAGCTAAAACAGATCATCAAAAACGCCCGCGAAGAGCTGGAGCCCGACGTCCCCTATATTCGGGAATCGCTCAAGGAACTCCCTCCTTATGGCGTCTGGGGTGGAAAGAAGTAGTTTACTTCGTTACACCTTCTGTGTTGAGACAATCCGATTTTATCACCAATCCCACCCGAGCTTGGCGAGCGCAGCTATGTCAGAGTTTCACCCCGAGGAGATCGAAAAGAAGTGGCAGTCGTATTGGGAGGAAAACCAGACCTTCCGCACCGATACCGATTCCGATCGTCCGCCGTTTTATGTCCTGGATATGTTTCCCTACCCCTCGGGTGCCGGGCTGCACGTCGGTCACGTCGAGGGATATACGGCCACCGACATTATGGCTCGTTTTAAGCGTGCGCGCGGCTTTGAGGTCCTTCATCCGATGGGCTGGGATGCCTTTGGGCTTCCCGCCGAGCAATATGCGCTGAAGACGGGAACCCATCCTCGGGAGACCACCGAGAAGAATATCGCCACCTTTACCGAGCAGTTAAAATCGCTCGGCTTTGGCTACGACTGGAATCGCGAGATCAATACCACCGATGCCGACTATTATCGGTGGACGCAGTGGATCTTTTTGAAGCTCTACGAACAAGATCTGGCCTATATTGCCGAGGTTCCCGTCAATTGGTGTCCCGCCCTGGGGACGGTGCTGGCAAATGAGGAAGTCATCGACGGCCGCAGTGAGCGCGGTGGTCACCCGGTGGTGCGCAAGCCGATGCGCCAGTGGATGCTCAAGATCACGGAATACGCCGACCGATTGCTCCAGGATCTGGAGCTGATCGACTGGCCGGAGCACCTAAAAGAGATGCAGCGCAACTGGATCGGTCGCTCTCGCGGTGCCGAGGTCGACTTCGCCGTCGACCCGGAGTCGACGGATGGGCTGGAGGCCAATATTCGGGTCTTTACGACGCGGCCGGATACCCTTTTCGGGGCTACCTATATGGTGCTGGCTCCGGAACATCCGCTCGTCGACGACGTCACCTCCGAGGAAAAACGCCAGTCCGTGGAGCGCTATCGCGACGAGGCGGCCAAAAAAAGCGACCTGGAGCGAACGGAGCTGCAAAAGGAAAAATCCGGGGTCTTTACCGGTGCCTATGCCGTCAACCCCGTAAATAAGCAAAAGATCCCCATCTGGGTGGCCGATTACGTGCTCTACGGCTACGGAACGGGAGCGATTATGGCCGTCCCCGGTCACGACCAGCGCGACTGGGAATTCGCCAGGGCTCATGATCTCGAGATCGTAGAGGTGATCTCCGGCGGCGACATCGAGGAAGAGGCCCACGAGGGCGACGGGGAGCTGGTAAATTCCGAATTTCTCAGCGGATTGCCCGTCGACGAGGCCAAAGAAAAGATCATCGACTGGCTCGAGGAGCGCAGTCTCGGCAAGGGGGCGATCAACTACAAGCTGCGCGACTGGCTATTTTCTCGGCAGCGCTACTGGGGCGAGCCCTTTCCGGTGGTGCATCGGAAAGAAGACGGCGAAGTGGTGCCGCTTCCCGAAGAAGAGCTGCCGCTGAAGCTGCCGGAGGTCGAGGAATATGCGCCCAGCGGCACCGGCGAGTCGCCATTGGCGACGATTGAAGAGTGGGTGGAGACGAAGTGTCCGGAAACCGGGGAGCCGGCGCGGCGCGAGACCAATACGATGCCCCAGTGGGCCGGTTCGTGCTGGTATTATCTGCGCTTCGTCGATCCCGACAACGACGAGGCGCCCATCGACCCAAAACTCGAGCAAAAGTGGCTGCCCGTCGATCTCTACGTCGGCGGCGCCGAGCATGCCGTGTTGCACCTATTATACGCTCGATTCTGGCATAAAGTCCTCTACGATATCGGCGCTATTTCCACGAAAGAACCCTTTCAGCGGGTGGTCAATCAGGGAATGATCCTGGGCACGTCCTATCTGTATTACGAGACCGAAGAGGGCGAGATTTTGGGCGAGGAGGCCGCCGACCGCCGCGACGTCACCGGCTATCCGGTCCACGTCGACGAGGTGCGCTGGGAGGGGGACAGGCCCATGCATCCCACCGCCGATATCGAGCTCGATCCGGTGGTCGAGAAGATGTCGAAGTCGCGCGGAAATGTGGTCAATCCCGACGATGTGATCGAGGAATACGGCGCCGACAGTCTGCGGCTATACGAGATGTTTTTAGGCCCGCTGGAGGCGACCAAGCCCTGGGATCCCCGCGGCGTGACCGGCGTCCATCGCTTTTTGTCGCGCATCTGGCGATTGGTGGCCGGCGATGAGGACGCGCCCGCAGGAGTTGGCGAAGGTGAACTCGACGACGATCTAAAAAGAGCGCTTCACCAGACGATCCAGAAGGTCACCGAGGATACAGAAGAGCTGCGCTTTAATACGGCGATTGCGGCCATGATGGAGTACGTCAACACGCTATATAAGCTCGATGAAGTTCCCAGGCTTGCGATCTCTCCGCTCGTTCAAATGCTTGCCCCCTACGCCCCGCATACCGCAGAGGAGTTGTGGGCGCGGCTGGGCCATGAGCCCTCGGTCATCGAAGAGCCCTGGCCGCAATACGACGAGGACTGGCTGGTAGAAGATAGCTACGAGTTGGCCGTGCAGGTCATGGGCAAGTTGCGGGGCACCGTGGAAATCCCTCAGGACGCCGACGAAGATACGGCGGTGGCGGCGGCGCGACAAAACGAAGACGTCGAGCGCTACCTTGAAGAAAAAGAAATTCGGCGGGTCATCTTTGTGCCGGGGCGAATCCTCAATTTCGTGGTGGGCTGAGCGGCACGGCGCTTTGACGCGATGTGTCAATGCTGGCGCGAGGAATCGTCCCTTTGCCCCCGGCGAAACGGTGTGCTAACCCTTCTTTTAGAAGATGTGAGTCGACGAATATTTCGTGGGAGGTGAAATGGTGGAACAGACCCAGCAGGAAAAAACGACGCGAATCGAAGATCGGAGCTCGAACGGACAGGCTGGCCCCGGTAGTGAGGAGTATTACGGGCTGACCGCCGAGGAATTGATCGATATTTATCGGTTGATCTATTTGTCGCGAAAGCTCGATGACGCTGAGATCACGCTGAAGCGGCAGCAAAAGATCTACTTTCAGATCTCCGGTGCCGGCCACGAGGCCGCTCTGGTGGCCGCCGGCAAGGTGCTGCGATCGGGCTATGACTGGTTTTATCCCTATTATCGAGACCGGGCACTCGCACTGACCCTGGGAATGACGCCCACCGAGGTCCTTGCTGAGGCGGTGGGCTCGTCGGAAGATCCGAACTCCGGCGGCCGCCAGATGCCCTGTCACTGGGGACATGTCGATCTCAATATCGTCAGCCAATCCTCCTGCACGGGAACCCAGATGCTTCAGGCCGCCGGCGCCGCCGAGGTGGGACGCATCATGGCAGCCGTGGAGGAATTGGCCGATCGAAGTGATGAGTATAAAGACGACGAAGTAGTCTACGTCTCCATCGGCGACGGGGCGACCAGCGAGGGCGAATTCTGGGAGGCCGTCAATACGGCGGCGAATTTCAAATTGCCCGTGCTTTTTATGGTGGAGGATAACGGCTACGCCATCAGCGTTCCCGTCGAAGTGCAGACCGCCGGCGGATCGATCTCGAAGGCCTGTAGCGGCTTTGAGAACCTCTTCATCACCGAATTCGATGGCTGCGACCCGGTCGAGAGCTACGGAAAGCTCACTGAGGCCGTCGATTATATTCGCGCCGGAAAAGGCCCGGCGCTGGCTCACGCCCACGTGATTCGTCCGTATAACCACTCCATGTCGGACAACGAAAAGGATTATAAGCCGGAAGCCGAGCGCGAAGCTGAGGCAAAACGCGATCCGGTCAATACCTTCGCCGATTTTCTGGTCGAAGAGCAGATCCTGACCTCCGAGGAGGTCGACGAATTACGCGCCGAAGTGGAGGCCGATGTGCGCGCGGCCGTCGACGAGGCTTTGGAACTCCCCACGCCGGCTCCAGAGACGGCGCTGGACCACATCTACAGCGAGGATGCCGATCCGACGACGTCTCAATTCGATACGGAGCCGGACTATGCCGACGATGCGACGGAGACGACGATGGTCGATCTCCTCAATAATTGTCTGAGCACGGAGATGCGCCGCGACCCGTCGATCGTGATCTTCGGCGAGGACGTCGCCGACGTTACCCGCGAGGAGTATCTGGGAGACGTCAAAGGAAAGGGGGGGGTCTTCAAGGTCACCCATGGGTTGCAGACGGAATTTGGCAGCGACCGCGTCTTCAACAGCCCCCTTGCCGAGGCCAATATCATCGGGCGCGCCATCGGGATGGCCACCCGCGGGCTTCGACCGGTGGTGGAGATTCAGTTCTACGACTATATCTGGCCGGCCTTTATGCAGCTCCGAAACGAGCTGTCGAATATCCGCTGGCGCTCAAATAACGCCTTTTCGGCGCCCGTGGTGGTTCGCGTGCCCATCGGTGGCTATCTAAAGGGTGGCGCGCCGTATCACAGCCAATCGGGAACGACGCTATTTACGCAGACTCCGGGGCTGCGCGTGGTGATGCCCTCAAATGCCGAAGACGCCGCGGGGATGTTGCGCACGGCGATTCGCTGTGACGATCCGGTGATGTTTCTGGAGCATAAGCACTTATATCGCCAGCAGCATAATAAGGGCCGCGATCCCGGCGACGAATATATGGTGCCCTTCGGCAAGGCCTCGCTCGTTCAGGAGGGAACGGATCTGACGATCATTACCTACGGAGCGCTCGTGGAGCGCAGCCGGCGGGCGGCTCAGCAATTCGACGATGTGAGCGTGGAAATTCTAGACCTGCGAAGCCTCAATCCCTACGATTGGGATGCCATCTCGCAGACCGTCAAAAAGACCAATAAGGTCATCCTCGCCTATGAGGACAACCTGTCCTGGGGATTCGGCACCGAGATCGCCTCGCGGATCTCCGACGAGCTATTCGAATACCTCGACGGTCCGATTCAGCGCGTGGCTTCCCTCGATAGCTTTGTGGCCTATCACCCCGATCTGGAATACGAAATTCTGCCCCAGATCGACGATATTGCCGAAAAGATCGAGTGGCTGGCGAAATACTGACCTGCTTCGACGAGGTCATACCTGAGGGGGATTAGACCTCACGATCGATCTGCATTGCGAGGTCGAAGTCCTTCTGCGTCAGCCCGTCGGCGTCGTGGGTGGTCAGGGTCAGTTCGACGCGGTCGTAGACATTGAAAATTTCGGGGTGATGATCGGCTTCTTCGGCGGCATCGGCGATGCGGTTGATAAAGCTGATGGCGTCGAGAAAGGAGTCGAAGCTCAGCGAGCGCTTAATGGTGTCATCGTAGCGCTCCCAGCCTTCAAGCTCTTGAAGTCGCGATTTGATGGCGTCGTCGTCGAGGCGTTGTGTACTCATCGGCGGGCTCCTTTGGATAAAAGAGAAGAGATTTAACCCTGTTTTTTCATGTGCGGCTCAAGAATAAATCCGGGTCAGGGCCTGTTTGAGAACTCCTGACCGAGAAGGAACAAGATGATTTTGCGGCAGTCTTTGATCGAAAAACGAAGGAATAGCAGCGCTATATCGAGGATTTTCGACGAAGTCTGCGGTGAAATCAGCTGTTATCTGCGACCGAAGGTGTTTTCCAACAGGCCCAAAATAGATGTCGGGCTTCCGGACATCTATTTAAGCTCTGAAAGACTTTCTTCAAGCGAATCGGCGTTATTTTGAAGCTGGCGGGCTCGCTCGTCGTGGTCGTAGCGCCTGTTGAGAGTGGCCACGGAACGCAGCAATCGAACCGATTGACGGGTGCGATCTCGCTCGGCGGTAAATTCCGCCATATTGGCCAGAAGATCGAGCCATACCGAGCGATCGAGCTCGCAGAGCATGGGGTTATCGTCAACGGTCTCGATCAATTCATCGAAAGCTGTCTGAGACTCCGTGAGCAGGGCGTAGAAAGCGGCGTTGGCCAGACAAAATACGCGGACCCGCTCGATATGCAATTCCTCGGCATCGGCGCGGGCGCGGCCGAGCTCGAGGGCCGCCATCTGCAGACGGCTCTGAAAGCACTGCAATAGTCCCATCAGGCTGCGCGCCGTGGCCCGGTCCTCGGCAGTGCCGTGTTCGTCGACATGAGTCAGGGTTTCTTTGAGGAGTTGCTCGGCATTTTCGAAATTGCCGAACCACATCTCGACGATGGCCAGATTATTGCGCAGATCAAAGAGCGCCCAGCTCGTTCCCAGCGATTCTTTGAGTCGGCGGGCCTCGCGAAGATAGGTCTGAGCCTGATTGAATCGACGCTGGTTGATAGCGCCGATGCCCTTATTGAGCAGGGGCTGAGAGATGGCGATCTGATCGCCCATTCGCTTGAAGGTGTCGATGGCGGCGTCGAAGTGGCGCTCCGCCGATTGATAGCGCTGTGTCAGAAGGTGCAGAACGCCGAGCGAATTCTGGGTGGCGCCGATACTAAACGGCGTACCCAGGGCCTGATTGATGGCCAGACTGCGGGCCAATTTGACCTCGGCATCGTCGAAATTATGCCGCTCCACCTCCAGGTGGCCCAGATGGCGAAATGCGTCGGCGACTCCGTGGCGGTCGCCCAGGGAGCGCTTCAGCTCCAGGGCTTGCTGTAAGAGGTGCTCTGCTTCTTCAAAGCGATCCGGGGCATCCAGTGACGGGGCCATTAATGCTCCGCCGAGCGCGGTCAGAGCATTGCTCAAGCCCTGTCGGTCCGAGGAGTTTTCGAGTGCCTGTCGTGCCCGCACCAGATATTGGTAGCGCTCATTGTGTTTTCCCTGCCGCTGTGAGGCCTCGGCGAGATGGAGCAAAACTTTGCCGTGGACCTCCTGGCTTTCGATCTCGCCGAGCATCGACTCCAGTCGCTCGCGGACCTTGCGTCCGGCTCGAGGGTCGCCCTGCATCAGGTGAACGCTCGATAGGCCGACCAGGGCCTTGGCCAGTCCTTCGGGGTCGCGGATTTGCTGGCTCCAATCCAGGGCCTGACTGTAGAGCTGGGTGGCCTGTTTATAATGGGATTGAATGCGCAGCAGATGGGCAAAACCTCGCAGGGCGCGGCTTTTCTCGGTGCCCGTGGCGGCGCCAGAGTCGATGACCTGGCGATAATGATCTTCGGCGAGGCCAAATTCGCCAAAACGGCGGGCCAGATCGGCCAGGGCCAGGTGGGCCTCGGTCCACAATTGGCCCCGTTCATTGCGTTCCTCCAGCAGATTGAGCAGCTCTCGGTAGCGATCGCGGGCGCCGCGCAGATCAAAGCGTTCCATCGATCGGCGGCAACTGGCGGCCAGCGTGTCGCGGTAGCGCTCCATTTCGCCGGCTTGGCGCCAGTGATCGGCAATCTCGACGAGGGGCACCTCGGATTGGCGCTGCCGGTAAAATTCGGCTTTTTGCTTCGCCGCCACTCGATGGAGGCTTCGCGTTGACCACTGGTCGCGCAACGAGTCGAGCAATCCCTCGCGCAATAAGCTATTTTCGAATTCGACGCAGATCATATTCTGATGTAGTGACTGCCGGCAGATCGCCTCTTCACTGAGCGCGTGGAGATCGCGTTCCAGGTCGTGATCGTCGCCGAAGTCCTCGGCATGGTCGATAATCCGCTGCAATAATTCGATGGGGACCTGCATGCCCAGTACGGCGAGCCACTCCAGGATGCGATGCAGATGGGGGCGGTCGGCGTGCTGCTCGGCAGCTTGCTGGATGCGCAGGCCCATCAACTCCATGAGATCCGGGGGGAGATCAATGGAGCGCGGATTGCCGCTTTTCAGGTGCCAGCGATCGTCTTCGCGGACTAATTCGCCCTCGTTTTGAAGATAGCGGATAATCTGGATGGCGTGCAGCGGCACCCCCTGAGACAGCCAGCCGATCCGCTCTTTTAGCCGAGCTTCAAGAGGGAGAATAGAGTCTAAGAAGACGGCCAGCGACCGCCCTCGCAGCCGGCGCAGGCGCACCCGGCTAAATCCGACGCCAATATTGGCGCTGATCGTGTGCAGGTGCTGGTCGAGATTTGGATTTAGAGCCCGCTCCTCGGGGCGCAGCGACATATAGATGACAATGGGACAGGCGTGAGTGCGCACCGTGACGGCCAGATATTCCAAAAAGGCCAGGGTGGCGCTGTCGGCGTATTGCATATCCTCAAGCGCCAGGACCACCGTGCGTTGTTCGGCAAGGCGGATGAGCAATCGCTCCAGCCGGGCATAAAGGACACCGGCGTCGGAGCCCACCATGTCGGTGGAGTTTGCCGACTGGGGCCGAAGAAATTCGATGACTCCGTCGATTTCTTCACCGGAGAAGCTGGCGGCCTGCTTTAGATCGTCGCGGATGATGCGATCGACCTCGCCGCGCTCGCGGTGCGAGACATTCCACAACCCGGCGATGGCCTCGCGCAAAGCCTCCATGGGCAGGCTGTTTTTGCGAAACGCCGCCGTGGAAAAGCTAAATTGCTGATCCGAGAGATCGCTTATCACGGCGTGGATCAGATGGGTTTTGCCGACGCCGCCCTCGCCCTCAAGGAGCACCATGTGGCCGGTGCCGGTCTGGCTGGCGTTTCGCGCCAGTCCGGCGAGCTTGTCGAATTCGCGATCGCGACCGATCAGCGGAAGATCGTAGCGGGGTCGAGAATGGGATTGGGTCTGAAAGGGCTGAAGAGGTGCGGAGCCCGGAGTCGTATCCTCGGGCTCTTCGAGTCGCCGAATTTCGACCTTCGGCGGTCCCTGCGGCCGATCTGGCGCGCCGGCTCCGTTGCCGTGCCGGGCGTTAAAGCGCTCCGTCGCGTCTCGGCTCGGCGGATCCATGACCTCCGTGGCGTCGTCCGGGGCGGCCGTGGCGCCAGCGGCCGGCGCCGGATGAGGCTCGACTTTTGTGCGCGATGGCTGCTGGTGGGCCTGAGCAACCTCTGGCGGAACCAGGTGGGAGCCGGAAATCTCGGGCCGGCTGCCTCCTTCCGGACGCGGATGGACCTGCATCTGGCCCAGGGCTTTATAAAAATGCTCCAGCAGGGCCGGGGCGTCGGGAAATCGGTGCTCCGGCTCCTTCTCGCATGCCTTCTGGATGAGCTCGGCAATGGGCGTGCCCTTTAGCTCCTCGGTAAGCACCGGCACGGGATCGCGGATCTGTTTGTGGATGACGTCCATGCGATTTCGACCGGTGACCGGCGGCTTTCCCGTCACCATCTCAAAGAGCAACAGCCCCAGTGCGTAGACGTCGGTGGCCGGGGTGATAGGCTCTGCACAGGCCTGCTCGGGCGCCATATAAAGCGGGGTTCCAAAAATTCGGCCCGCCCGGGTCAGGGCGTCTCCGTCCAGGTCTTCGTCCTCCGACGTCTCGTCGACCAGGGTCATCTTGGCGACGCCGAAATCCAGGACTTTGACGTAGTCCTGCTCGCCGAACATCTCGCATAAAAAGATATTTTCCGGCTTTAGATCGCGGTGGACCAGCCCGTGACGGTGGGCCTCGGAGAGGCTTTTTAGAATCTGGATATAGATATGGGAGGCCCGCGGCCAGGCGATGGCGCCGTGGTTTTGAATCAGATCGCCCAGGGCATCGCCGTCGAGAAACTCCATGACCATATAGGCCAATTCGTCTTCGGTCTGGCCGTAGTCGTACAGCGTAATCGTATTCGGATGACGAAGCTGACTGACGTGGAATGCCTCGCGGCGAAAGCGCTTGACGTTGATCGGGTCCTTGGCAACGCCGGGGGTCAAAAACTTCAGGGCCACTTCGCGGCCGATATTTTCCTGCAATGCCTTAAAGACGGTTCCAAACCCGCCGGTCCCCAGAATTTCCAGGATGCGAAACCGTCCGCCGATGAGATCACCGGCCTCCGGTAATACTTGATTTTCTGGCGTCATATAGGTTCTCCGGAGCGCCGGTGCTGGACGTCTTCCAGGTGGCCGGGGATTCGGAGCCGAATCGCTTCACTCAATACAAATTAGTAGCACGCGCGAGGCGGAAGGTGCAACCAATCGGCCGGCAATTTGGTGTCCCTTTTATTGCGTGGTGGCGTCGGGGTTCGTCCGGGTTAGTGCGAAGTCGAGGACCTGGTCGCTAAAGCTCGACGAGAGAGCCGGGGTATGGCTGCCACCGACAATGCTCCACAATTCAACGTCGATGCCGGCCGGGCAATCCTCGTAGCGCCTCTGGGTGGTCTCCGACCCAAAGATCGCCGAATCAATGGAAGTGGAGCCGTCAATGGAACTGGAGCCGGAGCAGTCGTTTCGCTCGCTCCAGCGGTCGGTCATCGCCCGAGCACTGGGATAACTTCCGATAAGCCCACCATAGTAGATGACGGCGTCGGCAGTACCGTGGATATGAAGCATCGATACCTGGCCATCCTCCGGGCAGTCGTCGGCGTCGTAGTGGCCGCTTCCGGCGAGGCCGACGACGCTGGTCAGGCGCGAACCCATATCGCAGGCCAGGCGGTTCGAAAAGAAATGCCCATTGGAGTGGCCCATCAGATGGACCTGATCGGGGTCGGCGGCGAAGTCGTCGAGCACCTCGTCGAGAAGAGTTTCAAAATAGCCTACATCGTCCGGTTCTTCGTCATATATATCACAGCAAAAGTCGGTGGCATTCCAATATTGCTGACCTGCGGAATCGACGAGACCGTCGGCGAGGATCAAAATAAATTTCCGATCGTGGCGCTCCTCAGAGAGGCCGAAATATAAATCCTGCAGCCCGGAGGTAGCCGTATAGCCGTGAAATAAGAAGATCACCGGAAGCTCTGTGCTTCCGTCGTAGTCATCGGGAAGTAAAATTCGAGCCGGTCGATCGGCGGGGCCAATCGTCAATTCATCGTCCAGGTCCGGCAGTTCACCGCCGGCGTCGATGGTCTCCCACTCCGGCACGTCAGCGAGTGCGTCGGGAGTGGCGATGTCTGCGCTGGAAGAGGTATCTGTGGCGGATTGAACATCCGAGTTGTCGGCGTCCTGTGAGCCAGTGTCGGCGAATTGGACGTTGGATTGAGAGCCGGTGTCGGAGTCAAAACAACCCGTCGCGGCAATGGCGGCAGTCAATGCCGAGAGCAGCATAATTCGAGGTGGTCGGAGTGAAATCATGGGGCCGTCGCGATTAGACAAATTCCTTTCTCATTTAAGAGGTCAGAAGCGTAGTCGCTGCGGCGGCGCGGATCAACGACAGTGGTCACTCCCGGTCTCAGCCGGCGATAGAATCGAACGGCCGGGTATGCGAATCGATCGTCGATCGGATTGTGGGCTTCGACGCTCCTCGTGGTATAGTAAGCGGACCGGGGCTGGTATCTTTGCCCGGTAGTTTCGCTGAGGTTTTACGACTATTCTTGCACAGAGAGAGGTGGATCGATGGAGATCGTCAAGATGGAGTCAGGTCAGCCGCCGAAAGGAACCGTCGAAAGTGTACGCCGGGTCATCGACGACGGCGGTGTCGCCTGCCTGCCGTGCAACGGCACCTATCGCCTCTTCGCGGACGTGCTCAACGAAGGCGCGGTGATGCGCCTTTTTCAGTCCAAGCGTCGAGTCCATAAGGCGCCCTGTCTGGTATTTGTCGCCTCCATCGAAGCTCTCGAAAGGATCGCCGACTCCATCGATCCCGTGGCCCGAAAAATCATGGATGAGTTGTGGCCGGCGCCATTGACGATTCGCTTCGATGCCAGTCGCGAGATTCCCCGAAAGGTGGCCAAGGAATTGACGAAAGCGACCGGCAAGATCGGTGTTCGGATCCCTCAGAATTCGCTTTCACGTCGGGTGGTCGAGACTTTCGGTGGGCCCGTGCTGGTGTCCAGTGCCAATCGCGGCCAAAAATCGGGGGAGACATCGCCGGCACAGGTGCGCCAAAACTTTCTGGGTCGCATCGACTATTTTGTCGACGCCGGAGACTTGAGCCGAGTGCCTGGCTCTACCGTGATCGACGTCGACAAAAGTGCTATTGAGGTGGTCAGGGCCGGAGCGGTCTCACGAGAGACGATCGACGAGATCGTCGCTTAATCGCCGGTTCAGCCGTGAGTTAATCACCCTCGAAGGACAGAAGTGACGATGCTGAATATACGCCGGGTAATTCGCCTGTTTATCGCCTGCTCTGTCGTCCTGCTGCTTGCTACTGCGTGCGGCGATGACGACGCAGAGGGCGAGAATAACGAAAATAACGAAGCGGAAAATACCAACCAGGAGGAGCCCGTTGAGGAGCCGCCAGAGGATCCGGAAGAGCTCTGTGAGGCGGCCTGCGGGGCGATTTATGATGAGGACGGGTGTGACGATTTTTTCGTCTACGAAGAGGGCGGGGCGATGCCGGAGACGGAATGCGTCGACCGCTGTCTAAACGACAATAAATTTCGCGGCGGCGAATGGTGTGTGGCAACCGAGGCGGAATGCACCGACGATCCCTACGATATGATCGAGCCCTGTCTGCCCGACGATTACCATCATCCCCATTGCTCGGATCTCGGTCTGTGGCCGCGGGAATGGGAAGAGATGGAGGAACGCGCCGTAGAACTGGTCAACGAGCATCGCACCGACGGCCTCGAATGCGACGGCGAACAACTCGATTCAGTCGACCCGGTAGAGATGGACGATGCCCTTCGATGCGCCGCGCGGCTGCATAGCAAGGATATGGTGGACTCCGAGTATTTCAGCACCACCAATCCCGAGACCGGCGAAAATACCAGTGATCGGATCGAGGCCGCCGGCTACGCAGCCGGCAAGGTCAGTGGCGTGGTCACCAGCGGTGAGTTGACGGCTGAACAATTGGTGCAAGGCTGGGCGACGGACTCCGAGCGTTGCCAGACGATTATGGACGAAGAATTTGAGCATATCGGAATCGGCCGATACGAATTTGAGCGCTGGACCTTAAAGCTTGCAAGCCAAGAGTGATTGATTCGGTAAATCGAGATCTTTCTACACAAAGTTGAGTGCGATCGATGCAATTTCGGCGACGGTTTATAGCCCTTATTTGTCTTCTGGTACTTTTGTTGGTGGTCGGCTGTGGAGACGACGATGATAACGGCGCTGTAACTCTTAATAACGACGATCCCCCCGATGACCCCGAGCAGATCTGCGAGATGGCCTGCAATGTCGTCTACGCCAGCACCAGTGACGGCGGTTGCCAGCAGGTATTTCAACACGATAGCGGCGCGGTGATGAATGAGGAGACCTGTGTCGAGGAATGCCTCCACCACGATCTGATGCGTAGCGGCGAGCTCTGTGTGGCCACCGAGGCTGAGTGCGGCTCTCAGCCAACGGAAATGGTCGACGCCTGTCTGCCCGATGACTACCACTCGCCGGCCTGTGATCACCTCGGCACCTGGGATCACGACGCCGTAGAAATGGAAGAAGAGGTCGTCGACCTGGTCAATGAATTGCGCGCCGAGGGCACGAATTGCCCCGGTACGGGAGCGGTGATGCCGGCGACGGGCCCGGTGGAGATGGACGAGGAGCTGCGCTGCGCTTCTCGACTCCACAGCAAGGATATGTCGGATCGAGACTTCTTCGATCACGACGATCCCGAAGGCGTCGGGCCGGCACAGCGAGCCGATGAGGCCGGCTTTTCAGGTGGGGGCGTTACTGAGAATATCGCTCAGGGGTATCCCACACCCGAGGCCGTCGTCGAGGGATGGAGGACCAGCGATACCGGCCATTGTGAAAATATGCTCGGCAGTAGCCACAGCGTCATCGGCGTCGGCTATTATAATACCTATTGGACTCAGAAATTTGGGGGATAGGCCGGGGGTTTATTCGCCGCCGCGTTGCCGTGCAACCGTGTCGATAAAATCGCGAAGGGCGGCGTCGTCGACGACGGGACGGAAGGGATTTTTCGTCGGTGTCGGTGCCGTTTGAGCTTCGAAGATGTCCTGAGCTTTATCAGGTGAGAACTCGTGCAAGATGGGGAGCAAGATTTGACGCTCGAATTGGGCGTGGAGCGGGTCGCGGACCACCATCAGGTAGGCGAGGACGCTCAAGAGTATCGCCGGTCCCGCAGAAAGGCCCAGGCCGACAGCAAAGCCGGGCCAGGCGTCGGCACCGCCGACGACAGTAAAACCGAAGAAGCCGGCCGCCGCCACGGCCACGGCCAGGCAGATGAAAACGAGGAGGGCTAAGATTCGCCACCGAGAGGTGCGCAATTGGCGAAGTTTGTCGAGGGCGGGACCGAGCTTATCTCCGTAGAAAGTGTCGACGTCGCTGGACATTGAAAAAGCCTGGGCGGTGTAAAAGAACCGATCTTGAGGTAACCGTTCAGTGGGGTGACGAAATCATGCGCCAATACGCCCCTGAGGTTCGGGCCAGCAGCCCGAGAGGCGGCCAGGCTGGCCGCAGGCCCCAGGTGAACGCTTGCATCTGGAGTCTTTTGGGACAGCACAAAAAAAACCTCGGCAGAGCGTGTGGACCACCACTCTGCCGAGGAAAAATTCAACAACGAGTGTCCAGGATCACTCCTGATTACCCATCTGGCGCAGCACCATATGGAGGATGCCGCCGTTGCGGTAATAATCGAGCTCCGCCGGCGTGTCGATTCGACAGATGGCGGTAAATTCGGTGCTCTCACCGGAGTCGGGATCGGTGGCTGTCACCGAGACCTCCTGCATGGGTTTCAGGCTGTCATCGACATCGACGTCGTAGAGTTCGTGACCGGTGAGGCCGAGCGTCTCATGAGTTTCGCCGTCCTGGAATTGCAGGGGCAGCACGCCCATGCCGATCAGGTTGGAGCGGTGAATCCGCTCGTAGCTGGTGACGATGACGGCTTCCACTCCCAGCAGATAGGTTCCCTTCGCCGCCCAGTCGCGGCTGGAGCCCATGCCGTAGTTTTCACCGCCCAATACGACGGTGGAGATGCCGTGCTTCATATATTTTACGGCGGCATCATAGATAAAGCATTGTTCGCCCTGGGAGGGCTCGACGTCGGATTCGTAGTTGAGCTCCACCGGGTTTTCCGGTGACTCGTCGGGGCCCAGATAGGTGGTGTAGCCACCCTCGGTGCCCGGAGCGAGCTCGTTTTTGAGCCGCACATTTCCGAAGGTTCCCCGGGTCATGACCTGGTCGTTGCCACGGCGTGAACCGTAGGAGTTGAACATCGAGCGGCTCACGCCCTTGCTCAATAGATAGCGACCCGTCGGGCTGTCGACCGGGATATGGCCGGCCGGGCTGATGTGGTCGGTCGTGGTATTATCGCCCACTTTGACCAGGCATCGCGCCTCTTTGACCGCTTCGATGGGCGGTACGTCGAGGCCCATGTCGACGAAAAAGGGCGGCTCCTGAATATAGGTCGAGTCGTCCTTCCAGTCGTAGACATCACCGGTGGGAACTTCCAGGGCACGCCATTTTTCGGGGCCCTCGTAGACCTCGGCATATTTCTCGAGGAAATCATCACGGCTGACGAATTTCTTCATAAATTCGCGGATCTCGGCGTTAGAGGGCCAGACGTCTTTTAGATAGACGTCATTGCCGTCCTGATCGGTGCCGATCGGGTCGTTATACATATCGATATCGGTGGTGCCGGCCAGGGCGTAGGCCACGACCAGCGGCGGTGAAGCGAGGTAATTGCCGCGGGTATGAGGGCTGATTCGACCCTCGAAATTTCGGTTTCCGGACAATACGGAGCAGGCGATGAGCTCGTTGTCGATAATCGCCTCTTCGATGGGCTCCGGCAGGGGGCCGGAGTTTCCGATGCACGTGGTGCAACCGTAGCCGACGGTATAAAAGCCGACCTCCTCGAGGTCCTCAGTGAGGTCTGCGGAGTCGAGGTATTTGGTGACTACCCGCGAGCCCGGCGCCAGCGAGGTCTTGACCCAGGGCTTGGCCTTCATGCCCAGCTCTCGGGCCTTTCGAGCCAGCAGTCCGGCGCCGATCATCACCGCCGGATTCGACGTGTTGGTGCACGATGTAATGGCGGCAATAACGACGTCTCCGTCGGTCAAATCGAAGGTCTCGCCTCGAAATTCGACATCTTTCGCCGTCGTCTTCTCCGGCTTGTCGAAGGTTTTTTCGCAGTGCATGCGAAAATCGCCCTGCATCTCGCTCATAATCACCCGCTCGTGCGGGTTTTTCGGGCCGGCAAGACTCGGCTCCACGTCGCCCAGATCGAGTTTCAGCGTCGACGTATAGGTGACGTCGTAGTCGTCGTTTCGCCAGAAGCCATTGAGCTGCGTATATTCTCTGACCAGGTCGACCTGCTCGGCATCGCGGCCGGTGAGCTCAAGATAATCCAAGGTCTTCTGGTCGATTGGGAAATAGCCCATGGTCGCCCCGTATTCGGGGGACATATTGGCGATGGTCGCCCGGTCGGCCAGCGTCAGGCTCGCCAGTCCCTGCCCATGGAATTCGACGAATTTTCCGACTACGCCGTGGCGGCGAAGCATCTGAGTTGCCGTCAGCACCAGGTCGGTGGCCGTGGCGCCCTCGCGCAGCTCACCGGTCATCTCAAAGCCGACCACCTCGGGAATCAACATAAAGATGGGCTGACCCAACATGCAGGCCTCGGCTTCAATGCCGCCGACGCCCCATCCGGTGACCCCCAATCCGTTGATCATCGTGGTGTGGGAGTCCGTTCCCACCAGGGAGTCCGGAAAGGCGACCTGGTCTCCATCGCGATCTTCGGTCAGAACACAACCGGCCAGATACTCCAGGTTGACCTGATGGACGATGCCCGTTTCGGGGGGGACGACCGCGAAATTTGAAAAGGCGCCCTGACCCCATTTCAGAAATTCGTAGCGCTCTTTATTGCGCTCAAATTCCTTTTTCGTGTTGAAGCGCATCGCCTGGGCGGTGCCGAATTCGTCGACCTGCACGGAGTGATCGATGACCAGATCGGCACGGCTCAAAGGATTGACCCGGGAGACGTCTTTGCCCCAGCGGTCCATGGCGCTTCGACAGGCCGCCAGGTCGACGACGGCGGGAACGCCCGTAAAGTCCTGAAGGACGACCCGGCCCGGTTTAAAGGGGATCTCCTGGTCGGGGACATTCGTGGCGTCATAGCCGGCGAGGGCCTCGATATGTTTTTCGGTGACGATATCGCCGTCGAAATTTCGAAGGCAGGACTCCAGAAGTACTTTGATGGAGTAGGGCAATTTGTCGATATCACCCAATCCCGCTTTTTGCAGGGCCTTTAGGTCGTATGCCGTAAATTCGCCCTTCTCGGAGTCGAAAGTCTTTTTGGAATTCCAGGGATTCTTGGTGTCGGTCATGGCTTCCTCTAATTAGGTAGGAGAGCAGGTCAGGTGCGCGATACTTCGTAGGACGGGTTACCCCGGATTATCCATTACCCGTCTACTGCGGCTCATCAGCGTCAAAATCGCTTCATCTCACTCCTCAACGATGCGCTGCATCGCCTGCGGGGTTCAATTTTGCGCTTTTGACGCTGATTTTGCCTCGTCAACGACACGTCATGAATAATCCGGGGTACAACGTAGGGATTGGTTTGATATAATGGAAATGGATTGATGTTATTTCGGTGATAAAAATAATTGATGAGGTTTTTATGACGCTCAGCCAATTGCGTACCTTTCTCGCCATCGCCCGTGAGGGACATATGACCCGGGCGGCGACTCACCTGCACCTGACCCAGCCGGCGGTGAGCGCACAGCTCGCCAAACTCGAAGAGGAGCTCGGCCAGCCCCTCTTCGATCGAACTCCGAAGGGGATGGTGCTCACCGAGGCGGGCACCACATTTCGCAGCTATGTAGAAAGGGCGCTGGCCAGGATCGAGGATGGACGAATTGCCCTCGATGAATTGATCGGTCTGCAGCGCGGCTCGCTGTCGGTGGGCGGCGGCGCTACGGCGACGACCTATGTTTTGCCTCCCGTGCTGGGACGACTCCATGAGGAGCATTCGGCGATCCGGTTTTTCGTCCGCGAGCAGTCCAGCCAGCAGTCAGTGGAGGACGTGCTCTCAGGAGAGCTCGATCTGGGGATCGTGACCCTGCCGGTGAAGATGCCACTCGAGAGCCGAGCCCCGGCGGCGAAGTTGGAGATCGAGCCCTGGGTGGAAGACGAGTTGCGGCTGATCGTACCGCCGGAGCATCCGTTGAGCGAAAAAGACAGCTTTCGGTGGGCCGAGCTCGACGACCAGCCGCTGGTGTTATTCGAGGCGGGCTCGGCGGTACGAGAGATCATCGATCACCGAATCGAGGAGGCGGGCATTGCCGTTGATATCGTGATGGAATTGCGGGCCATCGAGTCCATCAAGCAGATGGTCGCCCAGGGAATCGGCGCTGGGTTTGTCAGCCAATTCGCGCTGGCCTCACCGGAGCAGGGATTGCGCTGTGTCGAAGAGCCAATCCAACGGGAGCTGGCGGTGATCTACCGAAGCGATCGTACCCACAGCCCGGCGGCACGGGCATTCCGAGAGTTGATGAAAGCGCAACCGCCGGCGAAAATATCGCCGGCGGCCGCCCTGTCGAACAACAATTAAAATACTTATTCGGATTTGACCTCGATTTTTCTCCAGTTGCTGCGCGCTTCTTCGGTCTTTGGGACGTTGATGGTGAGGACGCCGTTTTTGAAGATGGCGTCGATATTGTCGCGCTCCACGTTGTCGGGCAGGGGAACCCGGCGGTGAAACATGCCGTAGGAGCGTTCGCGGCGAAAATAATTTTCCTCTTCTTCTTCGGTGCTTTCGCTGCGCTCGCCGTTGATGATGAGGGTGTCGTCGGAGACGGTGATGTCGATATCGTCTTCGCTCATGCCCGGTACGTCGGCGGTGATCTTGAACTCGTCGGCGGTTTCACTCAGGTCCATTCGCGGCTCAAAGGGCATGGTATCCGTGAGCATCGAGGGCCGGCGCATCATTGAGCCACCCTCGAAAAAGTCGTCGAATACGCGATTTAGCTCGCGCTGCATCTTCATCAATGGCCGAGTCATCTCAGCGAGCATCTCGCTCGGTTCATCCATCTCGCGGCGGCGCATCTCGCGGGAACCACCATTAGAACTGCGTCCTCTCCAGCGACTGAGCATTGTCATGGTCCTTCTCCTTTGTTGGGCAAAAATATCAGTAGCGATTAAGGGACTGCCTACAACGGGTGCGGACACTGCGACGACGGAAGTCGTCATTGCAGGTGGTCATGACAAATAAGTTCGAGATGGAAAATGGCAAGGAGACGACGTGGAGTGAACGTCGAGTGGGGGCTTAGTCTGCGGAGAACGGGCGACTTAGTCGGCCTGGCCGCCGTCGGTGATCTCCCAGCCGTGGTCGCCGATCAGCGACTGACGTGCGTTGGCGGCGTCACCGGCCGAGTATTGGGAGTCGCCACCGTCGAATCCCACGTCGTCTTGAACCTCCTGTGATGCCCAGCCGGTGAGGAGGGCGTCGTAGTTGGAGGTCGACAGTGCGTTATCAGAGAACATCCGATCCATGTCGGTGGCAGTAGTGACGTCCCAGCCGCCGATATCCTGATCAAATGCGGTGGCGCCGTCGAACATCCAGCGCATATCGACGACTGACGAGGTGTCCCAGTCGCTGATATCCTGGTTGAAACTGGTGGCATTGCTAAACATGGCCTGCAGGTTGGTTGCCGAGGAGATATCCCAGTCGCCGATATCCTGGTTGAAGCTCGATGCCTCATTGAACATCGAGCCGAAGTGAAGCACCGACGATGTATCCCAGCCGCTTATATCCTGATTAAAGCTCTCGGCAGCGCTGAACATCCCCAGCATGTCGATGACCGACGATGTATCCCAGCCGCTTAAATCGTGATTAAAATGCTCGGTGCCCAGAAATAAATGGGCCATATCGGTGACGTTTGAGACATCCCAATTGCCGATATCCTGGTTGAAATTCGTGGCCCGCTCGAATGTGCCGAACATCATAGTGACGTTGGAGACGTCCCAGCCGCTCAGGTCGTTATTGAAGTTGGTGGCGTCGGCGAAGACCCGAGTCATGTCGGTGATATTCGAGACGTCCCAGTCGTTGATACCGGGCACGGTGGTGATACTTTCGCAGTAGCGAAACGCCTCGGTGAGATTCGTGGTGCCCGTCAGGTCGAGGGGATCGGAGGCGGTTATCTCGAGATTGATGGCGTTCAGGAAGTAGCCGCCGGAATTTCCGAGGCGCAGATCTCCCCACTGCTGGATCTCGTCTATTTTTATGGCGTTGAAGTAGTTGTCGAAGCGCCACCCCTCTATTTGACCGTCGATAATGACCCGGTAGCTGCCGGGAGCAGAATAGGTATGTGTCACATCGGCCTGGTCCCAGGCTGTAATATCGTGCTGGGTGTTGTCGCCCCAGTACACGGTAAAGTCATAATTACCGGATTCCTCAAGGGGCAACCGGATCTGATTTGGGTCCTCCGCATCGTCATCGCTGACCGTCCAATGGGAGACGAATGCGCCTTCGCCCATGCAGATATTGCCGGCACATAATAGACTGTCGCAGTCCTCATCGACCTGGCAGGACTCGCCGTGGTTGCCGTTATTGTTGTCGTTATTGGTGCCGTTGCCTCCGCCATTCGGACTGGTGCCGTTGGTGGAGCTTCCACAGGCCGCGAGGCTCATGCCGAGGCAAAATAGAATTGAGACACAGAGATACACGGCGAGTCGGGACAACGGACGATTGAAGATCATAACGCCTCTCGGGTCAGTAGGCTGCAGGCATTGAGTGGCACTACAATTTGATACGACGGTTTATGGAGGTCTGGCAAGGAAACTGCTTCAGATAGGAGCGAGATAGCTGCCAGGACAGGGCTGTCAAACTCGTTGATGACGAGAGTGGAAGAGCAATTGCCTTGGGGAGATTGTCGGCGCGTCTAACTTCGGCTCACGAGCAGGTGACAATTCATCGACACAAAAGGTGCAGCGATGCCGACCCGGAGAATCGAAAAAAGCCAGTGGCAGCCCTATTTCGACGCCGTCAGCCGAGAGCTTCCGGCGGCCCATGTAGACGTGGAGATCGACACTCCCGAGCTGGGCGCCCAACCCGAAATGTCGCATATTCGCCTCGATGGGCTCTCCTACGATCCAAGAGATGACGCCTTTTCCATCGTTACCGAAAAGATTGAACATCGCATCGCCGCTCCGCGTCAGATTTCGGTGCGCGAGGACGAAACATCGCTGACGGCCGTCGAAGTCATCGACGCCGATGAGAAAAAACACGTCGCCCGGCTGACGGAGGCCTTGAAATTGCCGGAAGAATGACATCGTCCGGCGGGGGGATTGCGAACTCATCGCATTGTGCAGTTGATCGGGTTCATCGACTGAACGTATACCTGTTGGGCGTCAATAAAAGCCGGCCAATCGGTTTTCGAGGCCGGTGTCACAGTCGATGAGGATATTGAATGAGTAAGCTTACACCCCTGCGCCTCGGGTTGCCGAAGGGGCGCATGCAGCCGGGCGTTATGAAATTGTTGGCCGACGCCGGCATCGAGATCCAGGTCGGAAGCCGCAACTATCGCCCCGTGGTGTCGATGGAGGGCATCGAGGCGAAGCTTTTGAAACCGCAGAATATCGTGGAGATGCTCCATGCCGGCTCCCGCGAGATCGGATTTGCCGGTGCCGACTGGGTTGCGGAGATGGACGTGGAGTTGGTGGAGCTCTTTGATACCGGCCTCGATCCGGTGCGCCTGGTGGCGGCGGCGCCGGAGGAGACGGTCTCCGACGGTAAATTGCCGGAGGGTCCAATGGTGGTGGCCTCCGAGTATGAGACGCTCACCAGGGACTGGATTGAAGACAAGGGGCTGGATGCTACCTTTGTGCATTCCTACGGGGCCACCGAGGTCTTCCCGCCGGAGGACGCCGACTGCATCGTCGACAATACGGCGACCGGTTCGACGCTGCGGGCAAATGATCTTGCTATCGTCGATAGTTTGATGACCTCTTCGACCCGTCTATATGCCCACCCGGGAGTCATGGAGGACGCCGGCAAAAAGGCCATCATCGACCGACTGCTTCTTTTATTGGAGTCCGTGCTGGCAGCTCGCCGCAGGGTCATGCTCGAGGTCAACGTAGATCAGGAGAACCTCGATGAAGTCATCGATTATGTGCCCTGTATGCGCGAGCCGACGATCTCACCGCTTCGCGGCGACGCAGGATTTGCAGTCAAAGCGGCGGTTCCGCGCGAGGATCTGACGGCCATTATCCCCGGCTTAAAACGCCGGGGCGGCACGGATATCGTGGTCAGCGAACTTGCCCAGATCATTCCCTGAGGAACGGCGATGTCCAACGAAGTGACCGCCGTAGAGATTGTCGGCCGCAGTCGCCCCTATCGGGTGCCGCGGGCGCCGACACCGATCGATTTATATCTGGACGGAAACGAGGGAGCCTCGCCCTCCGATGCGGTTTTAGATGCGCTCTCGGGTCTCGATGCCGAGGCCCTTCGCCGCTATCCGAGCACGGCGGAGCTGGAGGCGATCCTGGCGGCAAACGTCGGGGTCGAACCATCTCAGCTCATCGTCACCGCCGGAGCCGACGACGCCATCGACCGAATCTGTCGAGCAGTGCTCGGCCCGGGGCGCAACGCTGTGATTCCCGTTCCCACCTTCGAGATGGTCCCGCGATTTGCCGAGATGACCGGCGCCGAGGTGCGTCGAGTTCCCGGAGGTCAGTCGGTATTTCCGGTGGATGAGGTCCTCGATTCGGTCGACGACGATACGGCGTTGATCGTGGCTATTAGTCCCAATAATCCCACAGGGGTGGTGGCATCGCCAGACGAGCTCCACAGGCTCGCCACGAATTGTCCGGGGAGCCTTTTACTGGTCGACCACGCCTATGTGGAATTTGCCGACGACGATATGACCGAGCAGGCCGTGGACTATCCGAATATGGTGGTCACCCGGACCCTGTCGAAAGCGTGGGGGCTCGCCGGTCTGCGCGTGGGATATGCCGTGGCACAAGAGCCGATCATCAAGTGGCTTAAGACGGCGGGCAATCCCTATCCGGTCTCAAAACCGTCGCTTCTACTCGCCGAAAGATGGCTCGATGTGGGCGAGCAGGCGGTGAGTAAATTCATCGATCGCATCGTCGAGGAACGCCGTTATTTGCAAGGGGTATTGAGCGAGGTGGGGGCTTCACCGATGCCGTCGCAGGCCAATTTTGTATTCGCCCGGGTCGGCGACGGCTTGTGGTGGCGTGATGCGCTGGCAGGCCAGGGGATTGGCGTGCGGGCCTTTCCGGAGCGAGCGGGGTTGCAAGACGCCGTGCGCATCGCATGTCCCGGCTCCGACGAGAATCTACGCCGGGTTGAGAGGGCGGTCCGTACGGTGGCCACGCCGGAGGCGCTATTATTCGATCTCGATGGTGTCTTCGCCGACGTCTCGCAATCCTATCGCCAGGCAGTTATCGGAACGGCGGGCACCTATGGCGTCCAGGTCACAGAGGAGCAGATCTCGGCAGCGAAAGCCCGGGGAAATGCCAATAACGACTGGCGTGTCACCCGGGAATTGCTCGCCGATCACGGCGTGAGCACGGAGCTCGACGAGGTGACCGAGCGTTTCGAAAAGTTATATCAGGGGACAGACGAGGAGCCCGGCTTGTGGGCTGAGGAAGAATTGCTCGTCGACCTCGATTTTTTCGAAAAGCTCGCCGATCTGGGATTGCCGATGGGCGTCGTCACCGGTCGGCCCAGGCGCGATGCTGAACGCTTTTTGGAGCACTGGAAAATAGGCGATTATTTCGACGCTCTGGTCTGTATGGAGGATGCTCCAATCAAGCCCGATCCGGCACCGGTTCGCCTGGCGATGCAGCGACTCGGCATTGAGCGCGCCTGGTTCGTCGGCGATACGCCCGATGATATGCGCGCCGGTCGCGCTGCCCGGGTGTTGCCGCTGGGAATCGTGGCCCCGGAGGAGGACGAACGCCGCATGAAGAGTGCACTGTTGAGCGCCGGTGGGGGCCGCGTATTGGAGAGTCTTGAGGAGCTATTCGAGGTGTTATGATGAGTGAACGAAGTGCTGTAATTTCGCGAAATACCTCGGAGACAGACATCGAGTTGGAACTCGACCTCGATGGCCGAGGTGAGGTCGATGTGGCGACGGGGCTCGGGTTTTTCGATCATATGCTCGACGCCCTCGGGCGGCATGCCCGATTCGATTTGCGGCTTCGCTGCGACGGCGACCTGGAGGTCGATGACCACCACACCGTCGAGGATTGCGCGATCGCGCTGGGAAGTGCCATCGACGAGACATTGGGAGAGCGGCGCGGAATCGCCCGTTTCGGCTACGCCTATGCGCCACTGGACGAGGCCTTGGCCCGGGTGGTGGTCGACCTGTCGGGACGGCCGGCCTCGGTCGTCGATCTCGGGCTTCGCCGCGAGATGATCGGCGAGGTCGCCTGTGAAAATCTTCATCACGTCTTCGTCACGCTCGCCAATCGCGCCCGGGCGGCCATTCACGTCGATGTGTTGCGCGGCGACAACGATCATCACCGAGCGGAGGCGGCGTTTAAGGCGCTGGCCCTGGCGCTTCGCCAGGCGGTGGAACGCGACGGAACAGAAGCCGTGCCGAGTACGAAGGGAGTACTATGAGTGAGCGTCCGGAAGTGGCGATCTTGAATACGGGAGTGGCCAATATCGCGTCGGTGCGCGCCGGATTAAACCGAGCCGGGGCGAGCACTCGATTTGTAGAAGATGCGGCCGACGTGGTCGACGCAGAATATCTTTTATTTCCCGGCGTCGGCGCCTTCGGCGCGGGAATGAAGAGACTCGAGGAAGCGGGCTACGCCGACGCGCTTCGCCAGCGCTTCGATGACGACCGGCCGACGATGGCGATCTGTCTCGGCCTGCAATTGCTATTCGAGGGAAGCGCGGAGAGTCCTGGCGTCGACGGGCTGGGCCTGGTCGACGGTCAGATCGAGCGCTTTCCCGACACCGTGGGAGTACCCCAATTCGGCTGGAATTATGTCGATGCCCGCACGTCGACTCGTTATTTGACCTCGGGGCACGCCTATTTCGCCAATTCCTATGCGGCGATGGACGTTCCCGACGGCTGGCAAGCGGCGATGGCGCGCCACGGCGTCGAATTTGTGGCCGCCATGGAGCGAGGCCAGTGGCTGGCCTGCCAATTTCACCCGGAGATCTCCGGAGGCTGGGGGCAGGCCATTTTTGAACGATGGCTTCGCGGCCCGCGCACCACCGGCGCCGGCAGGGTGACCCGCCGGATCATTCCCTGCCTCGATGTCCGCGACGGCCGCGTCGTCAAAGGCGTCCAATTTTCCGGGCTGCGCGACGCCGGCTCGCCGGTGGAACTCGCCGACTCCTACCAGCTTCAGGGAGCCGACGAATTGGTGGTCCTCGACGTATCGGCGACGCCCAAGGGACGGGCCCATCAGGTCGAGACCATCGAGGCGATTCGCTCCGTGCTGTCGATTCCGCTCACCGTGGGCGGCGGCGTCAGAAGCGTCGACGATGCGGGTCGGCTCCTCAACGCCGGCGCCGACAAAGTGGGCGTCAATACGGCGGCTGCCGATCGGCCCGAGATTCTCACGGAGCTCGCCGAGCAATTCGGAAGCCAGTGTACCGTCGTCTCTATCGATGCTCGTGGCGATGGTGATGGAAGCTGGGAAGTAGTGATTCGCTCCGGCAAAGAAAAAACGGGACTCGACGCAGTCGAATGGGCACAAAAAGCCGCAGAACTGGGCGCCGGCGAGATATTATTGACCAGTTGGGATCGCGACGGAACGCGCTCCGGCTATGATTTACAACTCTTGGAGGCCATTTCGAACGCCGTGGACGTGCCGGTCATCGCCTCCGGTGGAGCGGCAAATGTGGGACATCTGGTAGATGCTTTCGACGCCGGTGCAGATGCCGTTTTGGCGGCTTCTATCTTTCACGACGGGGAGGTCGAAGTGGGCGAATTAAAAGACGACCTCGCAGAGGCGGGCGTGGAGGTGCGGCGATGATCGTTCCATCGATTGATTTGATGTCGGGCAACGCCGTGCAACTTATCGGCGGCAAGAAAAAGGAGCTCGACGCCGGCGATCCACGACCGCTCGCCGAGAAATTTCGCATCGCCGGAGAGATCGCCGTCATCGACCTCGACGCGGCGCTGGGCGAGGGCTCGAATGCCTCGGTGGTCCGCGAATTATGTGAAAAGGCGCCCTGTCGCGTCGGCGGTGGAATTCGCGATGTGGAGACGGCGCGAAATTGGCTCGATGCGGGCGCCCAGAAGGTGATCATTGGCACGGCGGCTCGCCCGGAGCTATTGCGCGAGCTTCCGCGCCACAGGGTGATTGCGGCGCTCGATGCCGTCGATGGCGAGGTCGTCGTCGAGGGTTGGACCTCGGCAACTGGTCGCCACATTCTGGAGCGAATCGATGAGCTCCGGCCCTATGTGGGCGGATTTTTGGTGACCTTCGTCGAGCGCGAGGGGCGGCTGGGCGGAACCGATGAAAAGCTCGCCCGAGAGGTCATAGAGCGAGCCGGAGACGCACAGGTCACCATCGCCGGTGGTGTGACCACGGCGGCCGAAATCGGCACACTCGATAGATTGGGGGCCGACGCGCAGGTGGGAATGGCGCTGTACAAAGGGATTATGGACCTCGGGGACGCCATCGCCGCGCCGATGAAAAGCGATCGCGACGACGGTCTATGGCCAACCGTGGTCTGCGATGAGCGAGGCATGGCTCTGGGGCTGGTTTATTCCAATGCAGAAAGTGTCCGCGAGGCGGTGAAAACACGGCGCGGCGTCTATCATTCACGGCGCCGCGGCCTGTGGAAAAAGGGCGAGACATCGGGGGCGATTCAGACATTGCTGGCCATCGATCTGGACTGCGATCGCGACGCGATGCGCTTTACGGTTCGCCAGCACGGCCACGGGTTTTGCCACCATGAAACGAGGACCTGTTGGGGCAACGACCGGGGATTGGGTCGTCTGGAGAGGCGGCTTCGCGACAGGCTCGAGGACGCTCCCGATGGCTCCTATACACGGCGGCTGCTGGATGAGCCGCGGCTCCTTTCGGCAAAGCTCAGCGAGGAGGCCACAGAGCTTGCCGAGGCCGACGGTGTGGACGATGTCGTCTGGGAGAGCGCCGACCTGCTGTATTTTGCGCTGGTTGCCATGATTCGAGGTGGCGCAAGCCTCGCCGAAGTGGAAGCCGAGCTTGAGCGACGGGCACTGAAAGTCACGCGCCGATCTGAAGATTCGAAGGAGAAGAAATGAGTCGCCATTTACGGATCGTAAATGCGGAAGACGTCCCCAGCTTTCGGCGTCAACCAGTCGACAAAACGACACTTCAGGAGGCGGGAGCTATCGTCGACGACGTCCGAGAAAGGGGCGCCGATGCGGTGCAAGAGCATAGTGCACGGCTCGGCGATCTGGCGCCCGGTGAGCCGTTGATCATCGATCGGGAGGAGCTCGATGAAGCATTGGAGTCGCTCGACGAGGCGCGCCGAGACGTGCTGGAGCGCACGGCGGAGCGAATCTCTCATTTTGCGCGAAGCCAGCGGGCGAGTTTGTTGGAGATGGAGTTGCCGATACCGGGGGGAGTGGCCGGGCATCGGGTTATCGCCGTAGAGCGCGCCGGATGTTATGCGCCGGGCGGCCGATTCCCGCTTCCCTCGTCGGTGCTGATGACGGCGCTGACCGCACAGGCCGCCGGCGTTCGCGATGTCTGGGTCGCCTCGCCGACACCGACGGTGGAAACCCTGGCGGCCGCTGCGATCGCTGACGTCGATGGAGTACTCCAGGTCGGTGGCGCACAGGCCATCGCCGCTCTGGCCTTTGGAATTGAGGGCGTGCCGGCATGTGACGCTGTCGTCGGACCGGGCAATCGCTGGGTGACGGCGGCCAAACAATTGATCAGCGGTTTTGTGCGCATCGATATGCTGGCCGGGCCCTCGGAGCTGGTCGTATTCGCCGATGAATCCAGCGATCCGACGGTGGTCGCAGCCGATCTGCTCGCGCAGGCCGAACACGACGTGGACGCGCTGCCAATTCTGGTGACCACCGCAAGAGTGCTGATAAAGGAGGTCGATCGTGAGCTCGACCGTCAACTCGCCGACCTGCCGACGGCGACTACGGCCCGGGCCGCGCTGGAGAATGGATTCGCAGTGGTCGTCGAGGATCTCAACGCCGGAATCGAGGTCTGTAATCGACTGGCCCCCGAACATCTCGAGGTATTGACGAAAAATGCCGCCGAGGTTGGGACAAAGATGCGAAATTACGGTGGTCTCTTTGTCGGCCAGTACGCCGCAGAGGTGCTCGGCGACTACGGCGCGGGCCCAAATCACACGCTTCCCACCGGCGGGACGGCGCGCTCGCAAAGTGGGCTCTCAGTATTTGATTTTCTGAAGGTCGCCACCTGGATGCGAATTGACGACGTGAAAGGAGCATCTCCACTCGTTGAAGACGCTGTCGCGCTGGGCAAAATGGAGGGCCTCAAGGCGCACGCTCGCAGCGCGGCGCTGCGCCGTGTCGATGAAGAATAACGACAATGCTCAGCCGTGGCGGAAGTGCCGCTGGCCAGTCATGACCATTGCCACGTCGTGCTCATCACAGGCTTTAATGACCTCCCCGTCGCGGCGCGACCCACCGGGCTGAACCACGGCGGTGATGCCCGCTTCTGCGGCGACGTCCAGACCATCGCGAAAGGGGAAAAAGGCGTCACTTGCGAGGACGGCCCCCCGGGGGCTATTGGCGACGCACTTTCTGACCGCGATTTTCACGGCGTCGATTCGGCTCATCTGGCCGGCACCGACGCCGATGACCTGGCGGTCTTTGACGAGGACGATGGCGTTCGATTTTACGTGTTTGACCACTCTCCAGGCCAGCGTCAGGTCATCGAATTGCCGGTCATTCGGTTTCTGCACCGTCGGGATCTGGAGGTCCGCGAGAGCTGTCGAAGTTTTTGGGTCGGCGCTCTGCACCAGCCAGCCCAATGAGGTGCTGCGAAATTGGTGGGCAGGAAGGCCGGGCGTGCTGATGCGCATCAAACGGATATTCTTCTTTTGCGTGAGCACATCGAGCGCTTCGTCCTCAAAATCCGGGGCGGCAACGACTTCGATAAATACGTCGTCGATCGCTTCCGCAACCTCTAAGGTGAGCACTCGGTTCAGCGCTACGATGCCCCCGAAAGCACTCATTGGATCGCCTGCCAGAGCGCGCTCGAAGGCGGCCTCGATGGAATCTCCCTCGGCGCAGCCCGCCGGGTTTGTATGCTTTATGACGGCGGCACAGGGGGCGTCGAATTCCCACACCAATTGCAGCGCAGCGTCGAGGTCGACGAGGTTGTTATAGCTCAGCTCTTTGCCGTGGAGTTTCTCTGTTCGGGTTGTCTCATCGCCCGCGACGCGGCGGTAAAGCGCCGCGCGCTGATGTGGGTTTTCCCCGTAGCGCAGCGGTTGTATCTGGCGAAGCTCGACGGGCAGATGCTCCGGCATCTCCTCGCCGCTTTCGAAAGAAGCGATGATTGCACGGTCGTAGGCCGCGGTGTGGCGAAAGGCTTTTAGGGCCAATCTGCGTCGCATCTCTTCGTCGAGCGTGTTGCCGGCCA
Source organism: Myxococcales bacterium (assembly GCA_007119175.1). Classification (GTDB taxonomy): domain Bacteria; phylum Myxococcota_A; class Bradymonadia; order Bradymonadales; family Bradymonadaceae; genus SLJM01. The sequence goes on from SKQC01000091.1 coordinate 37,220, forward strand.
CGGCGTCGGCGACGGCGTCGTAATCGCCGGGGTCGACGACGGCTGTGACGTGAGCGTGGTTTTTGGCGGCGGCCCGTACCATCGCCGGGCCGCCGATGTCGATCTGGTCTGCGTCGCCATCGACGGGATAAAAGTTGCACACCACGAGATCGATGGTATCGATATCGCAGACGTCTAATTTTTCGAGGTGTGCAGTGCTGTCGCGGTTGGCTAATATGCCGCCGTGGATGGCCGGGTGGAGTGTTTTTACGCGTCCGTCGAGGATTTCGGGAAATCCCGTCCAGTCGGCCACGGAGCGGACATTGAGGCCCGCATCTCTCAGGTGTGCTGCCGTATTTCCGGTGGAGACGAGGTCTATTCCCAGCTCAGAGAGCCGAGTTGCGAAATCGACGAGACCGGACTTGTCGCTGACGCTTATCAGAGCTGTCTGCACCACGAATGAACCTCGAGATTGGGCCGTGAGATTGCGGTGACGCGGAATTTGCCCTAAGTGGCGCCGGTTTACAAGCATTCGCCGGGTAATCAACTCGAAGGAGTCGAAAACGATGGCAGAAAAGCCAACGATATATTTCTTCCACGGACTCGAATCGGGTCCACACGGGAGAAAATACCACCGTCTCACCGATGATTTCGACGTGGTTTCGCCGGATTTCGAAGGGATGATGGATATCTGGAATCGCCTGGAGAAGGCGGAGCGCATAACGCGGCAGATGAGCGATCTTGTCGTGGTGGGGTCGTCGTTTGGAGGGCTTCTGGCGGCGCTGTTATATTCGCGATATCCGGAGCGATTTCACGGCTACGTGCTGATGGCGCCGGCGCTTCGTCGAGGCATGGTCGATGAGGTGGAGCAAATGCCTGAGAACGCCGTCGTCATCCATGGCACCCGCGATGAGGTCATTCCCATCGACGAGGTTCGCGAGTTCTGTGAGCCCTTTGGCATCGAAATGATAGAGGTCGACGACGACCACCCACTGGCCAACTCCATGGAAGTCATGGTGGAGAGCGTTAACCGTGTTTTGAATCGGCAAGAAAGGGGAAGCTGATGGCGTCCATCGAGAGAGCCGTGGCAAATTTCGTTGATCGACTCGAACCCAGATCGCTGGACGGCATTCGCGGCCAGGACGAATTGGTCACGACCCTGCGCGAATTGGTGCGGACCTCGCAGGTGCGAGAGCATCCGCTGCCACCTCTCTTGCTGATCGGCTCTGATGATAGTCAGACCCAGGGCATTGCCGCTGCGGTGGCGCGCGAATTTTTGGGCGACCGCGAAGACTCGATCGTCGAAGTCGAAGCCGACACCATCGATAGTCGCTCCGAGCTGGCAAGGCAGTTGCTGTCGCTAAAGGCCAATGACGTATTGATCGTCCATGATGTCGATACTCTCGATCCGACTTTGTATCGACAACTGCTTACGGCGACCCGCGAATTTTGCCTCGAGGTGTCCAATATCGAAGAGGAACTCGGCGCGATGACCCCGGTGTCGCTGCCATTTTTTAGCCTGATCGCGACCACAGCCGAAGAGATCTCGGTCGACGTCATCCAGGACTGGCTTACGGCGCGGGTTCAGCCCTATGAGGCGGAGGCCCTGGTGGAAGTTGCAAAGTGGTCTGGACTGCGCCTGGGCGTGACCATCACCGACGAGGCCGCCGAGGAGTTGGCCCTGCGATGCGAGGGCAGACCGCGTGAGCTCAATGCATTGGTCGCCTCGATCTATCTGGAATATGCCGAGGAGCTGGGCCGCGATGAAAAGTGGCTGATCGATGCGGAGATGGTCCGCCGGCGTCTCGAATAACCGCAAAATTGTCTCTTCAAAGTCGTATTGTGGGGTAATGAACGGGCCTTCAGCTTGACTCTCGGTGCCCGATTGGCTATTTCTCCGCGGATCGGGAACCATTGGACCAATAGATTAGTTTTTGAAATCGAGGGTTGTTATGCAGAAGGTCGGATCTCTGGTGATTTTGTTGTTCGGGCTATTAGTGGCCGGGACGTTATTTTTAAGCGCCTGCGGCGGCACCGATTGCGGTGAGGGGACAGTCGAGGAAGATGGCGAGTGTGTTCTCGAAGGAGACACCGGGTGCCCGGCGGGTACCGTCGAGGAAGATGGCGAGTGCGTCCCCGTGGAGAACGGCGGTGAGCTGGAGTGCGGTTCCGGAACGTTCGAGGTCGACGGCGAATGTGTCCCCGAGCAGGAAATCGACTGTGACGCCGGCGAGGTCTTCAAAGACGGTCAATGCGTCGACGAAGTCGAATGTGGGCCGAATACCCAACTCGACGAAAATAATATGTGCATTGCCGACGAGGCCGTCGAGTGCGGCGACAATACAGAACTCGATCCCAACGAAAACGAATGTATTCCCACCGACGAGGTCTGCGGCGACAATACCGCCTTTTCCGGTGATGAGGGCACCTGTGTGCCGACCGAGACGGTCTGCGCTGAGGGCACCTATTATAACGGCGAAGAGGGGCTGTGCTATCCGGAGGCCCAATGCCAGCCGGGTGATGCGGTACTCGACGGATATTGCGTCTCCGAGGCCGAAGAAATGGCGGCCAATGCCGACGTCGTCGCCGGCGATGATACCAATCTGTTATTCGACGGTGTCCCTGCCGATCTCCCCGTCGGCGGCGACGGTGATCCGACGATCTTTACCGGCACCATCGACGCGCCGGATGACCTCGATGGCGATGGCGAGCTCAACCAGCAGATGAATGTCTTCGAAATCGAGGCCGAAGCCGGCGACTGGATTGAGATTTCCGTGCGATCGATGGGCCACTTCGATCCGGCCTTCCAACTATTGGGCGCCGATCTCACCGAGGACTCCTATAACCGGCTCAGCTCCTTTGGAACGGGGAGCATGAAGGTCCGTCAATTTCTGATTCCGGAATCGCGCAGCTACTACCTGCTAGTTCAACCGGAGCTCGGCTTTTTGCAGGAGGCACCGGTCGGCGCCGCCGACTGGGACTACGTGGGGACCGTCGAAGAATTGGAACGGCCGACGGCGATGAACCACGAATTCGAAGATGAGGATTTCGACGGAGAGTTCGGTGCTCTCGACGAAAATTTCCTGATGACCGACGAATTCAGCGCTGAGACAACCATCGCTATCGATCTCGACGGGTTCTCCGTAGACGTCGATCCGATTCTGCAATTGTGGTCATCGGAGGACGACTATATCGGCGAATTTTTCCCGACATACGACGACTTTAGCGGTGAATTGATTGAGTTTTCGATCGACGAAATTGTCGCTGATTCAGGCGAGCTGTACGTCGTCGTCGATTGGTTTATCAGCTTTGGTTCCGCGACCCTCGACTACACGTTGTCCATCGAGGAGACCGTGGAGGTCGAAGATGGCGAAGAGGTCATCGAGCCATTTACTGCCAATGAAGACGACGGAATCCGTGTCACCGTCGACTTTGTGGGAGACGGGCCGATGGACGTGGCAATTATTGACGACGCCGACGATAGCGTGGTCGACGAAGGGTCGCTGGGAGCAGGTGGCGAGCTGATCTATCTTGGTCTCGATGGCGGTGACTACTCGGCAGTCTTCGAGAATAACTCCGGTGAGGAGATCACCAATTTTCAGCTCGAGGTCGACGTCACAGCAGCTATTGATATCGGTGGGATTGAGGCCGATTCCCTCGATGTGATTCTGCTCGGACAGGTCAACGATCAGGAATCCGAGATATACCTGTCGGCTGTTCACGACGATAGCGGTGATGTGGCCTATCAGGCATTGATGCCCCATAATACCTTTATCGGCTTTTACGCTGAACAAAGTGGCGACCATACGGCGTATCACTACAATTTCGACGGTATCACGGGACTGCAATTTTTCGAGGAATTGCGAGAGCCCGTTGAACTGGATACCTTCACGGTCCCCGACAGTCCGCAGACCGAGCCCAGGATCTACGAGGTCAGCCATGACCATCCAGAGCCACTGTACCTGGCGGTGGTACAGGCCAACGAAACGGAGATTCTCATCGAGGGAGAAGTGAGCGATGAAGACGACGGACTCGCCCTCATCGCTCCCCTCGATGCCGATTATACGGTCAGCTACTACGATCTTGAGGGAGAGGGGAATGTTCCCGATGCGAGCGAGGTCGAGATTAGCACTGACTCCTTTGAGCCGGAGCCGATCACGGACTTTTCGGAAACTATCGAGGGAACCTCCGATGAGCTCATCGGCAATCGCCACGACTACTATCTGGTCAATCTCTCCGATACGACTACCTACGACGTGTCGCTGGAGAAGACGGGCGGAGAAGGCCGGGCTCGATTCGCATTTTACACACTCGCCCACGATCAGTTGGCGATGAGTGAGGAAGCAATCGACGAAGACGATGTGGTTTCCGAGGAATTCGAATTCGTGGCGGGCGTCAATATCATCGTCCGAGTCGGAAATTATTACGGAGATGTCTTCTTTGATCCGCTCTTTGATTATGAGCTTTCCTTCGAGGAGCTCTGAGTCAAATAGGGCTCAGTGATTGTGCAAAACCCCGGTCGGTGGTTGTCTTGTTTTTGTGGACGCCATCGGCCGGGGTTTTGTGCGTTTCGTCTGAGAAAGATCGTTGCTCGCCGTGGACTTGCGTAAATCTTTGATCGGGAAGTCGGAGCATAAGGCTCCTATCAATCGAGCGAGCGGAGGTCAGTATGCGATGCGAAGTCTGCGGCAACGATTACGACAAGACGATGACGATCGAATACCAGGGCGCGGAGCACGTCTTCGATAGCTTCGAATGCGCGATCATGGCTCTGGCCCCCACCTGTGGAAATTGCGGCACTCGGGTTATCGGCCACGGCACCGAGGCGGCAGGAAGAATCTTTTGTTCTGCTCACTGCGCGGGAAGCGCCGGCGTTGCCGAGGTTCGCGACCGGGTTTGAGTAGGAAAAAACAAGGGGCCTAAAATAAAAAAGGGCCGCGCCAATTTGGCGCGGCCCTTTTTGGGTCGAGCTATGGAATTACTCCATTTCCATCGCCTGGCCGAGCTCTTCTCCGAAGGCATCTTCGAGATGGGCGACGATTTCGTCAGCCGTCATTCCGTCGAGCTCTTCGAATGCCTCTTGAGCGGCTTCCTCGGCAGCCTCTTCCTGAGATTCGTCTTCGATGTCGATACCCGCCTCTTCAGCGGCGTGAAGGGCATAGCCGAATAGAATCAGCTCGAACCCTTCAGCAATATCTTCCGGCAGATCGCCGCGCAATTCCTCAAGCGAGGCGTTCATCGCCTCTTCACTGCTGGCGTCGAAGGTCGCCGCGTCGCCGTCGGCGCTTTCTTCTTCCTCAGCTTCTTCTTCTTCGCCGTCATCTTCTTCTTCGACCTCTTCGACTTCTTCGGTTTCTTCGCCGTCGTCGGCTTCGGCTTCGTCGTCACAGCCGGTAGCCAGCGAGAGAACAAAAAGAGCGGCGATCAGGGCAATCAGTTTTTTTGAAAGCATGGTTTAAACCTCGTGGGTGTAGTTTTCCGATTGGAAATTAGAGTCAATACACTGTGGTGTCGCGAGTACAGCGGGCTCTATCGCGCCAATTATTCGGCATCGTGGGGCGTCTGAAGTACTCGCGTATCGAACTTCGCGACTGTATCCCATGTTTGGCTCGATGGAAATGGTATCTTGAGATCGAGACAGGAAGCCAGGTTGCATTGACGAATGATGTCGGGTCGTGCAACAGGCCCGAGAGGTCTTATTTATCAGAAAAGTCTCCCCGAAAACCCCTCTACGGCGCGATTCGGCCTATTTTTCAGGAGCATCGTCGGGCTCTGTACCTTCATCTGCGTCCGGTTTGTCTGCTGCCGGCGCCTCAGGCACTTCAGGCTCTCCGGCCTCGCCGTCGGTATCCGGCGGTGTATCGGATGGCGAGATCGACTGCTTCTGGGCGCTGCTGCGATCATTATATGACTTCCACAGTCCACCCTCGCTAAAGGCCTTCCAGCCCCAGGGAAGCCAGGTCAGTAATCGGCTCACCAGCCAGAAAGCCCAGGCGAGCATGAAGATCCGCCACACGAAAATCGGCGCCGAGATGAGGCCCGCGGAGTCGAGTTCTCCGTCGCTGCGGTCGACAGTCCAGTGAAGGAGATTGTTATTGGAGTCGCTTCCGGCGACCTGCATATCGACGTCGACGAGCAAATTGGTATGAATCGCCGAATAAAGGGTGAGCGCGGCGAGAAAGGTCAGACCAATGATGGTGAGCTGGCCGAGGTTGAATTTCCACCACGTATTCGCCGGTGATTTTTTGCGCAGCGTGATAGCGGCGAACCAGGCCACCAGCGGAATCAGGGCCACGTAGGGAAGCTGGGACATACCGATGACCAACAAGATCCATTCGTATGGTTTGAGCGGAATGCCGCGCAGAGCACTCAGCAATAGGGCGATGACCAACAGGATCGCCAGGTGGTGCCAGAAGAGAATTGCCGGACCCCAGCTCGGCCCCATGGTATGGAGTAGCCAGCGCTGCTCTTGACGCTCGATATACAGGCTGACATTGGCTGCACTGGCGCCGATATCGACCTCGGGCATCCGCTCGACGAGGCTGCGTTCCCAGGATTGCTGCCAGTCGATGGTGTAGCTGTGCTCGCCGGGGCGGATCGGCAGATCGAGCTCGCGTCCGTCGAGACGAAGACTGTGTTCGTCGCCGTCGATGCGCGTCTGCTGGATTTCCGCACCTTCCGGCAGTGTTATCGTCTGAGAGCCGCCCTCTGAGGCGCGGATCACCAGCGTCAATGTTGCCTGCAAGAGCCTATTTCCGGGGGTGACTCGATATTCGACGTAGTCCACCGTCGACGACTGGCCCTCGGCGCCGAGCGGGCGCTCTACGTCGACGCTCAAGGACTCCTCCGGCCAGGGCTGCCAGACCGGGCGATAGATGCCGTCTTCGCCGACGAGCCCGGTGGCCGCAAGGCCATCAAAGTCGCATCGCCAGATGCGGCTGCACTCCACCATCCAGGTCTCCGACCAGGGTTGGTCGATGGGGGCCGTCAATTCAATAGTGTCCTGGATCGGTAATTCACTGACGTATTCCACGGAGTATTCGCCGCGAGAAAAATCGACCAGGACTTCGCCGTCTTCAACCCGTCGTCCATCGGTGATCACGCTCTCTGACTCGAGAAGTGGGATTCGCACAAGCCGGGAGCGGTCGGCGTTTTCACGGGTTACCGTCGTGCGTACCTGCCAGGGAAGCCCGAGGGCCAAAAAGCGCTCTACCTGATACCAGGGCGGAAGATCCTGTGCGGCGTCTGCTCCATCGGCAGCTTGTTCTGCGGCGTCTTCACTCCGCGTTAGCTGCAGGGAGCTGTCGGGAATTCCGGCGGAGCTCAAACCGTCGACCGTCCAGTCGTCGCTTGAAAATACGACCTTCTTCGGTCTTGCGTCATCATCAAAGCGAAGGGTCGCGGCGTTGCGATTGGCCAGGTGGCCGACCATCTGCACCGTATGTCGCCCCGCGGGAATTCGGAGCGCTGTCAGGCCGCCTGGCTGGCGGCGAAGTTGCGAGGTTGGGGTGCCGTCGATGCTCACCGACTCGATCTGCAGCGGATCGGCCGGTCCCGGAAGATGCCAGGCCGTGTCTTTTTGAGCGTGAACGTCGGCCTCCATTGTCAGCTCCAATCCGTCGACGTCGATATCGACACGACTGGCCACGAGGCATTGCTCATCACAGGTTTTTGATTCGGTTATCCGCCGGCGCAATATTTTCAATAATTCGGCGTTTGGTACCCCTGTGAGTCCGTCGACGAGCGTATTGGTGGAGTGAGTCGTTGACGCCGGAGTGTCGGCTGTCGTGGCGGTCGCATCTTCATCGGCATGAGCCACGGAGGTCGTCGCAAATGACAAGGCACAGGCCAGCAATACGACGCTGCTCTGTAGGAGATAGCGCCATAACGTGCTGCGGCCTCCAGAGTCCTCATCGCTGTCGTCGCTGTCGTCGCTGTCATCGCTGTCCGGTTTTCTCCAGGCCATATCTCGCGGCGACAGCACCACCAGGGCGAGCACGATCAACAAGACTACCCGCAAAAAGGTCAAGAGCCGGTTCCATGTCGGTGAGATAAGCCACAGCCGGATCTCATGATCGCGGTGGACCGGACCGCTCCAGTCGAGTTGCCACTGGTTCCAATGCCAGGCCGGTTTTCCGGGACCGGTCTGAACGACGGCGTTGGGATCGATCTGGTTCAATTCGATCCGTTCTCGCTTTGGTGCGTCTTTGATGCTGTCTTGCCGGCTTGAATAGGCGACGTCCATCTCCTCAAGATTGACCGATGCACGGGCCACTTCCTGTGAGCCAAATTCGTCGAGAGCATGCCTTTCGCCCATACCTGTGAAAAAGGGCTGGGAGCTGACCTGGGGATGAATGGCGGTGCGAATCTGATCGTGAGCGAAGGTGGCGAGAAGCGAGAAGAGCACGAGCAATGTAATGACGCGGTAGACGTGGACCGCCTTTCGCCACCAGCCGTCGGGAAGGGCGCGAAGCAAGGCCAGGGAGGCGATGAGATGAATCCAGGTCCACATCGGCGCTCCGTCCTGGCCGTGGGTCAACAACAGGGCGGCGATGGCCACCGGCGCCCAGCGCCAGCCCAAAAGTTTTCCTATCGCCAATGCCA
>SKQC01000234.1 GCA_007119175.1 Myxococcales bacterium
CCATTGGTGTTACCGGAGAACCCGGGCCCGACGGCGATAACGGCGATAACGGCGATAACGGCGATAACGGCGATAACGGCGATAACGGCGATAACGGCGATAACGGCGATAACGGTGATAACGGTGATAACGGTGATAACGGCGATAACGGCGATAACGGCGATAACGGCGATAACGGCGATAACGGCGATAACGGCGATAACGGCGATAACGGCGAAACTCCGGAGCCCTATTTTAGTGAGGAGTTGACCGTCACTTCAGAAGCTGTCCTCAGCGCGTATGGCGTCGGCACTACCGAAGCATCGGCGGCACTCTTTGTTGCCGATTATGCCTCCGCGCCCAGCGGGGAGCGACTCAGCGGCGTATGCCTGAATACGGTCGGTGCCGAGATGGGGTCGGGCATTTGTTTTGAGGCCTGTAGCAGTAGTGATGACTGGGGAACCGGTCGGTGTGCCAGTGACGGTGATGCCTGTCAGCCATTTAGCGGAATTATGGAGCAGATCTTCCCCGATCTTCAGGGAAGTTGCTTCGATACCGCCGACGCTCTCGCCGGTGAGACCTGCGAGCAAAACGAGGATTGCGCCGATGGTCTGCATTGCGATCTCGCCGGTGACGGCGAGGGAGTCTGTCGCTCCTACTGCCAGCCCGATGAGCAGACGAATGACCAACTAGGCTGTGCGAGCGACGAGATCTGTGTCCCCGACGCTGACCACGATAATTTCGGTCAATGTCGACTTCCCTGTGAGCCCGACGAAGTGGGAACCGATACGAGTTGTCCCGACAATCTTCAGAACTGCGTCGGCACCGGCTCGATGACCTATTGTTCGGCCTCGGGCGATCTTCAGCATGGAGACGATTGCGGCAGTCCCACCGTTCAGAATTGCGCTCCGGGAATGGTGTGTGCCAAGAGCGGAAGCACGTTGAGCGAGGTGGTCAATGAGCCATTTGCCGAGCTTGAATCCGGTGAGGTGGCGACCTGTCGTTCGACCTGCCAGCCCTTTGTGGGAACGCAACTCGATAGCGGGTGCCCCGACGGATACGCCTGCTCTCCGGTGACACCGGAGGGGGTCAGTCGTACCGAAGGACATTGCGTGCCGGCGATGGATGTCCGCGCCGACTCGCTTCAGTCTTGTCCGGTCGATGAGGTCGGAAGCATGTGCGACCACAACTCGTTTTGCATCGATGATCAGGCTGTGGCCTGTGCACCGGAAGAATCGATTTGCCTGCAGTTTTGCGACTTCCCCACCGAGTCCGGCTGCACCGGTAATACGAGCTGTATCGAGGGCTTCTCCGGTGGACCGCTATTTGGATTCCTCGGTCTGTGTCGTTGAGCTTTTCGATGATTATTATTAGGGCGTGTCTGAGAGCCCCTTTGGTCGCAGTTGGCGGCTGATTTTCACGCCATTCCCATCGAAAATACTCGATATAGCGCGGCTAAACCTGCGTTTTTCGATCAAGGATGGCGCCAAAATCATCTCGCCCCTGCTCCGTCAGGAGTTCTCAGACACGCCCTCGCCCGCCGGTATTATCGGCGGGCTTTTTTTTGGGCAATGAAATGATGATAGACTCGCGTCGGGGAGCAACGGCAACTGGGAGTAGAAAGGTCCGGTGACAAGGCAAGGCATGGCCCGGCAGACACATTCGAATCGAAGGTGGGTGGGATTGATAGCATTGGTAGTCATGGCATTGGCCATCGGCTGCGGAAGTGGAGACGAATCATCATGTGAGCAGGTCATTTGTCCGGCTGGCGAGCGCTGCGATGACGGCGAGTGTGTCTCCACGGACAACGGGGGATGTGAGCCGAGCTGTGGCGATGGGGAGATCTGCCGCGACGATCGCTGCCTGTCTGAGGGCGGGGGCTGTGATCATCACGGCCAGTCCTGCGATGGCAGCGAGCATTTGCAGTGGGACGAGGATTTTATCTGCCTGGACTGGGAGACCGGAATGGGAAGCCAGGCGGTGTGCTCTCAGGATTGCCGAACTCAGCCCTGTCCGGAGGGTAGCGAGTGTTTTCTCGTGGCGCCGGGAGTCGGCACTCAATGTGCGATCGATCTGGAGTGCGGAGATCAGGAGATCTGTGAGCAGGGTCAGTGTATGGTGGCCTCTTGTCGCCCCTCGGACTGCTCGGTGGCCGACGGATTATATGCGGATTGTGGGCCAGGCGAGCGCTGTGACCGAATCGGCATCACAGCAGATTATTGTATTCCCGAGGGGGCCCGTCAGGTCGGCGAGAGCTGTATCGACGGTTTACAGGCGCTGCAGACTGACTCCTTTGCCCAGGGCTGCGTTGCCGAGGCGGTCTGTGTGGGCGGAATGTGCGAGAGATTTTGCGACGATGGAACCTGTCCCGGAGAACAAGAATGTGTGAGTCGCGCTGCCGGTGAGGTCGAGGTAGAGGTCTGCACGTCAACCTGTACGCCCGGAGAGGACGGCGAGGGATGTGCTGGCCAGGAGACCTGTGTGCCGACCAGCGATGGCGGGGGAGTCTGTCAGCCGGCGGGCAGTATTGAGGCATTCGAGAGCTGCGATCCAGACGGGGAGGGCTGCGAGATGGGAACTATTTGTGCCGTTCAGGAAAGCGGTGAGCCCCTTGGGCGCTGTCTGCCGGTTTGCGATCTGAGTGTCGCCGAACTCGACGAAGAGGGGCGGTTGGATAGTGATGGACAGGCGGCACGCGATGAGACCTGCCCGCAGCCGCAGCGTGAAGAGGGATTGTGGGTGGTGTGGCATCTCGCCCCGGCGGTGCAGCCACTCGATGTATATGTCGGCGAACAATCTGAGCCCCTGGTGCAGGTCGACGGCGGCGCACTTGCCGAGTTTGAGTCGGGTGAGCTCTACGAGATTCGCGAGGCCGGTCGCGTAGAATGGAGGGCGCTGCCTCAAGGGGCGCCGGCGACAGACGTGCCCATCATCGAGGGGCAATTCGACCTCGGCGCCGGAGGCTCGAAGATGTTGGTTTTGACTCCTGAAGCGGGGCGCGACTCCCGGCTGGAGTCGAATGTCGTCGATGTCCAGGCTGTCGATTCAATGCAGTGGCTACAGGGCATTTCTGATCTGGAAGATGTCGACGTCTGGGCTATCGGTGAAGATGGCGGATCGCGATTGTGGTTCGAGGAATTTTCGGCCGGGTCGATTCAAAGTCGCGATATCGACGAAGGAATCTATGACCTTCGACTGGTGGCGTCCGGCAGCGGCGAAGACGCCGATGCGCTCCTGGAATTTGATGGTGTGGAGATCGCAGGTGACAACGCGTTGGCGGCATTTTCCGGGACGATGGACGACGGCGATATCCACGGCATCTCGCCGCCGGTTTTGGCCAGTGCAGATCTGCCCGATGTGGAGGCGGAATTGGCCTTTCCGTTGACCTGCCGAGCGATCAACGACGGCAGCGTCGGCGGATGTATGGAGGTCTGCACCGGAATCGATGACATCGCCGGTGGACGATGCAGAGGAGAGGCGATGGGGTGCGGTCCCCGGTTTTTAGATCACCGTTCGGACTGGGAGACGGTCTGTCAGCCCGTGGGAAGTCTGGAGCAAGGAGACTCCTGTTTTCCCCAGGATTCGGGGGCCTGCGGTGAGGGATTATATTGTCAGGAATTCGGAAGTGGAGGGCAGGGCAATCAACAAGGGGAGTGCACTCCGCTGTGTTTTGTGGACTCCGACGCCGGCTGCGGTGACGGGCAGAGTTGCCGTTCGCTCGACGGGTTGTCGCAATACGAAATCGGCGAGTGCCGCTATGAATGCGAGCCCGATACCGACTATCGAGACGACGATTGCCCGCTTCGCTTAAAGAAATGCCTCCCCGAAGGTCGGCTGGTTCCCGCCGGTGACGGCGTTGACGGCGGCTACGACGTCGAGGTGCAGCAGACCTATTGCTGGCCATCGGGGCCGGCGTCTATCGGCGATACCTGTGTGCCCGGAAATTGTGCTCCCGGCGGTGAATGCATTTATGCCCGCTCGGTTCAGACCGGATTTGTAGAATCCCTGCTGTCTCCATACGTCGGTAGCGGGGCGGCCGGGTTGCAGTGCCGGGCGGTCTGCGAGCCCTTTACCGACCAATATCTGAGCCATCAATGTGGGAGCGATGAGACCTGCCTATTTAATTATCCGTGGAATGCCAATGTCGGTCATTGCGCCGAAATTGTCGAAGAACCGGGCGTCGGTGAGCCCTGCGAGCAGCCCGGGATGGCCTGCGGTGAGGACTCCATCTGTCTAAATGAGGACGGGGACTCGGAGTGCGTGCAATTTTGCCAATTCATCGGCCTCGGCACCGACGGCTACGAGCGGAGTACCTGTCCGATGGGCTATAGTTGTTATCCATTTGCCAATGATATCGGCATCTGTGACTGACTATTGAAACCGATTAAAGGTCGATGGGGTTTGACAACGGGCGGGGCGTTTCCAGAATGTGGGCCTCGTGAGAACAAGGAGGTATCAGTCAGATGGATACCGGAATTTTTTTAACCCGTAACGTGGGCGCGGTGGGACTGCGAAGGATTGATCAGGATGAGGACTTATCTGCGGAGTATACTGTTAGTCGCCGGGCTGGTGTTGGGATTTTCCATCGCCGGCGGATGTGGGGGAGACGAAGCAGAGCGCGAATGTGAGACGAGCGAAGACTGCCCGGATGGTCAGTTCTGCGATGCGTCGCTGGGAATCTGCGAAGCGCCGAGAACCAATAGCGCAAATAATTCGACGGTGATTCCGACGAATAATGGCAACAACAATAATGGTTCCGGTGGCAATAACACCAATAATAATGATGGCAACGGGCCGGGAGGTATTAACTCGGTTCCCGATCCCAATCAGGTGGTCAACGACCCCCAGTCGTCGTGTACTCAGGAGTTCGACGCCTGCGATCCGAGCGAGCCAAATCAGGGGAGTTTTCAGTGTGTGGAGCTCGAGGATGGCGATGGCGCGTGTTTTATAGGCTGCGACTCCGCCGGCGAGGCCAGCAATTGTGCGTCTGAGCGCTATTGTTTGAACTCCGATAACGGGCCGGTATGCGCCCCCTCAGAGTGCGCGACCGATGCCGATTGTGGCACGGATACCTGCATCGACCTCGATAATTCCTACTCTTTTTGTCTGGAGGCGGGATCCGGATTCGAGGGCGATCCCTGTCAAGATGGCGCCGGCGGCCAATGCCAGCAGGGACTCGCCTGTGACGCTCCCACAGACGGCAGCGGTCAGTGCCGAACGGTGTGCGATCCCTGGGGCACGGGCGGCGACTGTGGCTTCGGAGAGGAATGCGCCATGCAATGGCATCGCACCGGATTATGCACTCCCAATCAGACGACGAGCGGAATCAGCACATTTGATACGTGCAGTCCCGAGGGCTATTGGTGCAGTGACGCTACGGTCTGCGTGGCCGGTGGAGAGGATAATTTCTGCCTGCAATATTGTCGTCCTGGCATGAGCGACTGTCCGATCGACGCCATCTGCGATGAGCATTACTTTCTGGGGCTCGACAATATCGGCGCCTGTATGCCCCCCTGTTCCACAAATGAGGAATGCGGACCGGATTTGGATTGCGTCGCTCAGGAATGCCGTTTTACGTGCACCGTCGACAGTGATTGCTGCGCTCCCGACTCGCCCGATTGTGGGGCCGAGTGTGAGGCCGGTTATTGTATTTGACAGGGTGTGCACACCCTAATTGAGAGAAAGGGTTGACACCGGTAGGGGCCGTTGCTAAACACACTGCCCGCGTGACCGCGATTAAACTAGGTCACGGGCCCTTTTAAAGGGCATACGCATTGGGGTGTAGCCAAGTGGCAAGGCACCTGGTTTTGGTCCAGGCACTCCCAGGTTCGAATCCTGGCACCCCAGCTTGAAGTGACGTCTTCACCCGGCGTGTAATGGCGGAGAAGGCGATCGAGAATAGCGAGCGAGACGAACCGAGCTTATCGCTGACCGCGCAGGTCCTCTCGAATTTCGAGCAGAGGTCTGCGCGTTTTTTTGAGTTACAGAGCCCCGAAAATTGGGGCAACGAATCTGGAGGAAAGTCATGGCTGTTGAGAGCACACCGACGTTAAAAGCCACGGTGCGAGAGGCGAAAGGAAAAGGCGAGGCCCGCCGTGTGCGCCGGCGGGGACAGATCCCGGCGGTCTGCTACGGCCACGGCATCGACAATATCACCATCGCTTTAGACCCGAAGGAATTCGACAAGCTCGCCGAACAGCAAGTGGCGATGAATACGGTTTTTCAGGTCGAGTTAGACGACGGTGAGACCGTGGAAAACCTGATGCTCCGCGACTATCAGGTGGAGCCGGTAACCCGAGAATTGATGCACGCCGATTTTGTGGCCATCAATCCCGAAGAGCCGCTCCGAGTCAGCATCCCCATCGAAGCATACGGGGAAGCCGAGGGCGTCAAAATTGGTGGCCGCCTACACTTTATCCGCCGCACCGTCGATGTATTTGCGCCCGTCGATGATATTCCGGAGTCGCTCAAGGTCGATGTGTCCTATCTGATGCCCGACGACGCGGTCATGACCGACGAATTGGAGTATCCGGACAACGTGGAGCCGGCGCATACCACGGATTATGCGGTGATTCGAATTCAGATGCCGCGAAAAGAAATTGTCACCACCGTGGCACCGGCGACGACGGCAGCCGTCACTCCCACCACCGAAGAGGAAATGGAGGGAGAAGAGGGCGCCGAGGTCGAAGGCGAAGAAGTCGAAGGCGAAGAAACGCCGGAAGAATAACCCGCCGCCTCGAGGTAGGCTGTGAGCCGCAAGTTGATCGTCGGCCTGGGAAATCCCGGACGCAAATACGCCGGAACTCGGCATAATATCGGGTTCCGGCTGCTCGATGAGCTGGCCGCGCGGGCGCGCCTGTCGGTCAATCAGTCGAAGTTCGACGGTCTATACACCACGGGCGTCATAGCCGGCGAAGACGTCGTATTGCTCAAGCCGCAGACGTTTATGAATAAGTCGGGCAAGTCCGTATTAGCGGCCCGGCAATTTTACGATATCGCCGTGGAAGACACGATCGTATTGCACGACGAGATCGATCTGGAGGCCGGTGTGTTGCGCCTTAAAGACGGCGGTGGCCACGGCGGCCACAACGGTCTGCGTGATATTATCTCCCGGACCGGTGAACGCGATTTTATCCGTGTTCGCCTCGGCATCGGTCGCCCGGAGCACGGCAATGTCACGGCCCATGTATTGGGGCGATTTGCCGGCGATGAAGAAGATGACGTCGCCGAGCTGGTCGTCGATGGCTGCGATGCCGTAGAGATCCTATTGACCGACGGCGTATCGGCGGCGCAGAACCGATTTCACTGAGCTTGCGCCACATGGCACAAGCGATTAAGAAGCGTGGATTGAAGTTTGACAGGCTCTCGCCAGTCGAGAGCTCAAGACGAGAAATCGAGAATTACCCTCGCTCCGCCCATTGAAGGCGGGGCTTATTCCGAGAGGTCTTAAAATGCCCGTAGAACGACAGAGAGAATACGAAACCATCTATATCATTCGCCCCGATGCGGCCGACGAAGATCTGTCGACGGTCAGCGAGCGGGTCGAAAAGATCATCGACGCCGAAGGCGGTCATCTGCTCAAAAAAGATGACTGGGGACGGCGAAAGCTGGCCTACGAGATCAAAGACAAGACCGAAGGTCGAAGCTTTGAGCAGGGGCTGTACCAATATTACCGCTATCTGGTTCCCCCGGGAACGGTGGCGGAGGTAGAGCGAAATCTGCGCCTGCTCGATCCGGTCTTGAAGTTTTTGACCGTGAAATTGGACGATAATCTGATCGCCGATGAGCGGCTGGCCAGTTCCAAGAAAGAAGAAATAGAAGTAGTGGTGCCCGAATAATCATTGCCCTTGGCGCTCGGCAGCACGAAAATTAGGAGGCGACGATGGAAGTAATACTAAAAGAAGATGTTCCCAAATTGGGCGAGATGGGCGAGATCGTAGAGGTCGCGCCCGGATATGGCCGCAACTACCTGATCCCTCAGGGGTTGGCGTTGCCGGCGAGTTCGGCCAAGAAGAAGGAATTGGCCCACCAGAAGCGGCAGATCGAAGAGCGAAAAGCGCAGGAGCGCGAAGACGCGCTCGAAGTCCGCGGTGATCTCGACGGATTGTCGATCACAATTCCGAAGCGGGTTGCCGAAGAAGACAAGCTATACGGCTCGGTCAGCGCCCGCGATATCGCCGGTGTCCTCAAGCAGGAAGGCTTCGAGGTGGAGCACCGCTTCATCGAGGTCGGCCAGGGGCTCGACGAACTCGGCATCTACCGGGTTCCCGTCAAATTGGCCAGCGGCGTCTATGCCCATATTACGGTCTGGGTCGTGACGGTGTGAATCGCCGTCCGGGGTTGGACCGTGGGGCGAGATGGCATGGTTTCGCACCGCCACAGATGAAATAGGATTCGAATGCCTGCGTTGATACTCAACGTGGGCATTTTTATTTGTCGTCACCGATCCGAAGAAAGGGTTCGTCGATGGATGTCGGCCAGGATGAAGTAGCACGGCGGTTGTCGTCGCTCTCAGAACAGATAGAGGGGGAAGTCCGGGTCGATAGATTGCACCGGTTGCTCTACGCGCAGGACGCCTCCGTATATCAGCGAGAACCGCTGGGGGTTGCCTTTCCCAAAGATCGAAGCGATGTGCAGGCCGTGGTTCGCGCCGCCGATGCCCATGGATTCGGGCTGACTCCGCGAGGGGGCGGCACCAGTCTGGCCGGCCAGACCGTCGGCTCCGGGCTGATCGTCGACCTGGGGCGATATATGAACCAGATCCTGGAGGTCAATCGCGAGGAAAAGTGGGTTCGCGTACAACCGGGAGTGATTCTCGACGATCTGAACCGGCATCTTGAGCAATACGGGCTATTTTTCGGTCCCGATACCTCGACGTCGAATCGGTGCATGCTCGGCGGGATGATGGGCAATAACTCCTGTGGAAGCCACTCCATTTTATACGGCACGACCAGGGATCATATCCTGGAGATGGAGGTGGTCTTTGCCGACGGTGAGTGGGCCCGAATCAAATCCTGGGACGACGACGAGCGACAACGCCATGCAAAAGGTGGGGGACGACTGGCTGACGGCCTAGCCGCTCTCGATCGGATTGCACGAGAGAATAAGGCATTGATCGAGGAGCGTTATCCGCGCGCCGAGGTGCTCCGAAGAAATAACGGCTACGCGCTGGACGACGTGGCCAGTCGGGCTCCCTACGGTGACGGAGGGCCGTTTTCGCTTCCCCGATTTATGTGCGGAACCGAGGGGACGTTGGGAATGGTCACGGAGGCCAAGTTAAATCTGGTCGACCTGCCGGAGCACAGGCTCTTGGTCTGTGTGCATTTTGAGAGTCTTGAATCGGCGCTTGAGGCCACCGTAGAGGCCGTACGCCACGATCCGGCGGCTGTAGAATTGATGGACCGGCGAGTATTGGAGGAGACGAAAAATAATTTCGAGCAGGCCCAGAATCGCTTCTGGGTCGAGGGCGATCCGAACGCCGTATTGGTCGTTGAGTTTTATCGATCCACTGTGCAGGCCTTAGACGAGGCTGTGGAGCGGTTAGTCGATCGTTTCAAGGACCAGCAGATGGGGTATGCCTATCCGGTCGTCCGCCCTCCGCGCGACAGCGCCGTGTGGGCGCTTCGAAAGGCCGGGCTCGGGTTGTTAATGGGCATCGAGGGCGACGTGAAACCGGTGACCGTCGTCGAGGATACGGCGGTGGCCGTCGATGTGTTGCCCGACTATATCAGTGATTTTGCGCAGGTGATGGACGCCTATGATACGGCCTGTGTGTACTACGCTCATGCCTCGGTGGGCGAGCTTCATATGCGGCCTGAATTGAATCTAAAAGATCCGCAGGATGTGGAGCGATTTCGGGGGATTGCAGAAGATATCACCGATCTCGTAAAGGACTACCGGGGTTCGATCAGCGGAGAACACGGCGACGGGAGAGTGCGCTCGGAATTATTGGAGCGCTTTTACGGTGCCGAGGTCATGGAGCTGCATCGAGAGGTGAAAACGGCCTTCGATCCGAAGGGGATTTTTAATCCCGGAAATATCGTCGATCCACTGCCGATGGACGAGGGATTTCGCTTCGAACCGGGACGCGAAGTGCCCGAGCTAGATACCTATTTTCACTGGCGCCAGGAGCGGGGATTGGTGCGGGCCACCGAGAATTGCAACGGCGCCGGAGTGTGCCGAAAGCGCGCCGATTCCGGCGGTACGATGTGTCCAAGTTATATGGCGACCCTCGAGGAGCGAGATTCTACGAGGGGTCGTGCCAATACATTTCGCACCCTATTGACCGGCGCCAAACCCACCGATGCCTTTGAGAGCGATGAACTCGGCGAGGCACTGGATCTGTGTCTGTCGTGTAAGGGATGCAAAACGGAATGTCCCGCCGGTGTCGATATGGCGAAGATGAAAGCCGAATATCTGCAGCAGCGATATGACCGGCACAGAACGCCTTTGTCGGCCAGATTTTTCGGCAACTTCGGCCGACTCAGTCGGCTCGGGATGTGGCTTCCGTGGTTGGCCAATTTCATGCTCTCGCTGTGGCTGACGCGATGGATATTTTCGCGGTGGTTCGGCATTTCTATGGAGCGGCAAATGCCGGCGCTGGCGCCGAAGTCCTTCGACCGACTATTGGCCCGGTACCGAAAGAAG
Organism: Myxococcales bacterium; assembly: GCA_007119175.1. GTDB lineage: Bacteria > Myxococcota_A > Bradymonadia > Bradymonadales > Bradymonadaceae > SLJM01. The sequence goes on from SKQC01000234.1 coordinate 10,627, forward strand.
GTCGGCGAGATCGACGGGGAACGCACGGTCTGGCTTTTTGTCGATCCCTTTATTGACTTTACGGAGCCCGAGATCGGGATTTCGGCCGTCGAGGTGTTGGAGGCGGCCGGCTATAAAGTGGAGCGATTTGGCATCGACGATGACGGCCGAACCTATTTGTCGAAAGGGATGGTGCGAAAGGCGCGAGAAAATGCCGAGCAGGCACTTCGCGAGGTGGCCGACGAGCTGGCAGCCCACCCGGAGCGGCCCGTGATCGGCCTGGAGCCCAGTGCATTGTTGACCTTTCGCGATGAAATTCCCGATCTGGTCGGTGAGGAGGTGGCCGACGTCGCTGAAGATCTCGCAGCCCGTTCCTATCTCTTCGAGGAGTTTCTGGCAGAGGAGATCGACCAGGGGCGATTTGATTGCGACATCTTTGCCGACGATGAGGCCGGACTCGCCGTATTGCACGGCCATTGCCATCAAAAAGCGCTTGTCGGCACGGGCGGCACGGAGACCGTATTGAGAGAGGCCGGGTATTCGGTGCAGACGCTGGCCACCGGATGTTGTGGAATGGCCGGTTCCTTCGGCTACGAGGCCGATCACTACGAATTGTCGATGGAAATCGGGGAGTTGGTCTTATTTCCCGCGCTGCGTGAGGTCGATGAGGCGGCGACAGTGGTGGCGACGGGGACGTCGTGCCGCGACCAGATCGATCACGGCGTAGGAGCCGACGCGTGGCATCCGGCGCAGGTTCTCGCCGGACGTCTCAAGAAAAACGTCAGCCCAGAAAATCGGTGATCAGGCGGCGAAATTCCTCCGCCTGTTCGATGGGTACGGTATGACCGGAATTTTTGATGAGCTTGTGGGTGCCGCCGCAGAGTTCGGCGAGTTGGCGGGCGCCTTCGGCGGGGGCGAGAAGATCGGCTTCACCGGTGATCACCAATGTGGGTGCCCCGACCTGGTCGGCGAGATCGTCGAGCGGTGGGAAATTGACGAGTCCTTCAAGAAGCAAGCGCGTTCCCTGCTCGGAGTTTCGCTCCACTGAGGCGCGGACGATATTGTCGAGGAGAAAGGCGTTTTTCTCGAGAAAATCGTTGCCAATAATCGTGGGAAGCGACGCCCAGGCGAGCGCCGGGAGTCCGCCGAGTTCGAGAATCTCCTGCCAGGAGCGCACGATGGTCTCGGCGAGGGCCGTCGGCTGGGCTGTGGCGCCGCATAGAACAAGGCGGCGAAGCCGGTCGGCGTAGCGAGTGGCGAAGCCCAGGGCGATGCGGGCGCCGTGGCTGAATCCGACCAGGTCGGCCTCGTCGATTTCGAGATGCTTTAAAAGCTCGAGCAGATCGCGGGAATGGGTCTCCAGCGAGGGTGCCGATGTCGGAGCGTCGGAGCGGCCCTGGCCGCGGGCGTCGTAGGTCAGCACCCGGTGCGAGTCGCGGAGTTTGCGGCAATGAGTCGTCCAGTGACGCGTGGTCTGCGTCATGCCGTTTAGAAAGACGATCACCGGACCGGAGTTGCTGAAACCGTGAGTCTCGTAATGAAGCGTCAGTTCGTCTGAGGTAGTAAATTGTGGCATGGTGCGGGGCCGGGGTAGTTTTGACAGTAATACTGAAAGATTTCAATATGGCCGGAATTTTACACTCCGCCTTATATCGTTCGGGAGTCCAGATGTGCAAACAAAAGATGATGGTTGTGGCGCTGCTATTAGTGGTGTTTCTGATTGTTCCGGGCGTCGCCGTCGCTGATGACGGTGCGACAGATTCGCCTTCGGACGACGATCGGCGGAGCTGGACGGTAGCTGTGATTGCCGACCTGAACGGCTCCTACGGGTCGACGCAGTACAATGAGCACGTAAAAGCCGCTGTAAAGTGGCTTCGCGAGGATTTAAAGCCCGATCTCGTGGTCGTCGCCGGTGATATGGTGGCCGGCCAGCAGGAAGGGCTGGATTATCCGGCGATGTGGGATGCCTTTCATCGCGTGGTGACCGACGAGCTGGCGGAGGCGGGGATACCGATGGCGGTGACACCGGGTAATCACGATGCATCGGAGCAGCCGGCCTTCTGGGAGGAACGCATCGAATTCGCCGCTCAGTGGGAGGGCCGTCAGCCTCGCCTGCAATTTGTCGACGATTCGTTTTACCCCTTTTATTACGCCTTTGAGTTGGGGCCGGCGCTCTTTATATCGCTCGACGGCACGGGAGTCGGTGATCTCGATGAGGGCCAGCGGGCCTGGGTGGAGAAGACGCTGCGCGAGAATTCACATCTCGAGCTCAGTTTCGTCACCAGTCACGTGCCTCAATACGCCGTTGCCGAGGGCCGGCAGCACGAGGTTTTCGCAGATGAAGAGCTGGCGGAAATTTTTTCGAAATACGGCGTGGATATGATGATCAGCGGCCATCATCACGCCTATTATCCGGCAAAGCGCGACGAGACGGTTTTTCTGCACGCCTCGGCATTGGGGTCGGGTGTACGGCAGCTATTGGGAGAGAGGGAGCGGAGACCGCGAAATGTAGCGGTGGTGCGCTTTGACGAAAAAGGAATCGATAAAGTAGAGGCGTTTGAGAGTCCCGATTTCGTCGATATCGTCGACGACGAGAGCCTGCCGGAGAGCCTGGGCGACGGCGATCTGCAGATCTGGCGACACGACCTGGATGAGCCGCCCCAAAAGCCCGATGAGCCCGAATCCTAAATTGTTGATCGACTAGGCGCGGCTCAAAATCCGCCGCCGAAGAGCAGATACCAGTCGGAGATCCCGCCCTCGTTGAGCCCGCGGGCATAGCCCAGGCGAAAGCTATTGAGCATTTGATAGCCGAGGATGGTATCGAGCTGGATTTCGGCGCCGACGCCGGTGACAAAATCGGCGTCCACGAGGTGTCCGTTGAAGGCGGCGCCCGTATCGGCGAAGACCGAGCCTTTGAGATTGCGAAAAAAGACGGGCATCGTCGAAAATCCGTGGTCGAAATCGAGGAGGGGAAATCGGTATTCCAGCTTCCACACCTGATATTGATCGCCGCGCAATAATCCCGGGGGATAGCCGCGAAGGGGGAATCCGCGGCGCGGTTCCTGAAAAATAGTGCTCTGAAGGACATCCTGGGGGCTCAATCCGCCGATGGCGTATTGGCGCTGCTGGCCGGTGGCGCTGCGGTTAATAGCTCCGCGCAATTGCAGGGCGAAGACGTGCCGGTCGACGAGCGGATTGGGCTGAAAAAAACTGCCGCTATAACTGTAGGTGATGGCGCTGTCGGGATGGCCGAGCGATGGGTGTTGCAGACCGATGCTGGAGCTGGCTGTCACGCCGCGCTCCACGGAGATGGAGTGGGGATAGCGACTCTGGTTGCTGTAGGAGAGCCCGAAACGGAGTTCGTTGAAAAAGCCCAGATCCGGCTGCCGCGGTGTGATATCTCCCGGTTCATGCTCAAATTCGGCGCGCTCGCGAACGGTGGCGTATTCGAGGCGAAAGCTGGAAGAAAGCGAAAAGCGGTGATCGTGAACCCGGATTGGATAAGACAGGCTTAAGTCACCTCGGTATTGGCGCTCAATAAACGGGATATCCTGACTGGCGCCCACCATTCCGCGGGTGCGGGGAAAATCCTGCATCCTCGCTCGGGTGGTGATATTGAAGGCGCCGCCGGTGTAGCGATATTGCAGCCCCAGATTCGCGCCCTGGTCGGTAAAGGAGGGGCCGGTCGTCCAGCCACCGGAGAGGGTATATTCATGGTGTTCGACCGGGTCGTATCCGCGGAGGCTGGCGCCGACGCCAACCCCCCCGGAGACGACGCCCATATCGGGCTCAAAAAACATTGGCCGCATCCAGGGGCGCGCCGAGTATGGCTGTGGGTCGTCGAGTCCTTCGGGCCGAGGTTCGGGATAGCGAATGCGGGGATTATTCGTCGGTTCGGCGCGGCGGTCGGCGTGTCGCAGCCGCTGCGGATGGCGAAAGCGGGCGATCTCAAAGCCGCGGTGAGTGTAGGTGTAGACGTAGATCCAATTTTTGTCCGGGGTTATCTGCGGATTAAAGACGCCGCGCAGGACATTGCTGACCTGCCAGATCTCACCGGTGTCGACGTCCATGGCGTGGATATTGAAAATATCGTCGACATTGCTGGCGAAATATAAAAGCCCGTCCGGCCCGAAGTGGGGATCGATATCGTGGGCCGGGCTGTCGGTCAGCGGCTCGACCTCGCCGGTGTCGAAGTCGTAGCGGTACAGGTCGCGCTGGCGGCGGTCGAGGCGCCACCAGCTAAAGACGACGGCGTCGCCCTCCGGGGTGTAGACTGGATTGGATATCTGCTGCCAGTGGCCGTCTTCGCGGGCCGGCCAGTCGTGGCGGCCGACTAAGACCTCGTCGTTGTCGATGGCGTCCAGTGGGCGGCGCACAAGCTCCATTGAGCCCTGGCGGTTTCGCACATGCACCATGTCGGTGCCGTCGGGGCTGATCGCCGGCTCCCGGGCCCGGTCGGAGACGGTCAGACGCTCCAGGTCTCCCGTCTCCGGGGTATAGGCGAAGAGATCCTGGTAATTATAGACCCCTCTTTCAGTCTCAGAGCGCGAAAAATACAGGGTTTTGCCGTCGGGCGACCATGCCGAGGGTCCAGCGGCGCCGTCGGCATCGCGTATCTCGCGGTGGGGGCCGCCCGAGGTCGACACCGAGGCAAAGACGCGGTGTTCCGTGAGGTCGGCGCGGTGAAATGTAACCTCGCCTCGTGTATTCGGTCGGGTGACGGGATAGCGGTTTCGGCCACCACCGTCGGTCAAATAGTGCAATTGCGTCTGTCCACGTGCCTCGACGGACGCTTTTTTTGCCTCGGCTTCTGCCTTCGCACTGGCGATAAATCCATCCCAGTGCTCGTCGAGGTCTTCGCCGGTGATCTCGCGGGTAATATGATTCATGGCGAAGGGAATGACTCGACGACCGTATTCATGGTTGAAGTCGCGGATGAAATTCTCGCTGTGTTCCTGAGCCATATACTCGATAAAAAAGGCGCCGTAGAGATAAGAGCCGGTGCCTGAGGGCCACTGAAACGGCAATCCCGTGGCCTTTCCCAACGAGAAGAGGTCGTCGTCTAATGCTGCCGTGCGCAGCCACATCCGAAATAGTGGGCTGTCGACTCGTCCGCGGCCCGTGCGCACCGACTCCAGATATACGGCGATGCCCTCGACATACCACCGTGGAAGAACACTATTGGGATGGTATTGCTTGCCGATGATGCGATTGAGCCACTGCGCAGGCCCGGGGTTGGTGTCCAGATGAAGGATGTGGACATATTCGTGGTAGACGAGCACCCGAAGCCAATCGTCGTAATAGCCGAGCACGCCCTCGGGGACCGGGGGTTTTCCGTAGATGGTGATGAAATTTCGCCCGAAGATTCGGGCAAACCCATTGGCCCGGTCCAGGTGGTCGGTGACCAGCATGTGGGTCCGCGAAGCGGGCTCCCAGTCCAGCAGAGGGCTTAGAATCTCATGGGACTCCTCGGCAGCGATGGCGGCGCGCCGGGCCAAATCTTCGAGTCCGTCGTAATAGTGGACGTGAAAATGGGGGGTGGTGATCGTGTAATAATCGAGAGCCGGATCGTCGATCGCTTCCGCAGGGGGCGAAAAGAGCAATACGACCAGGCTGCACAAAAGCGCCGCGATGGCGGATATAAAGCGTTGGAAAGACGGCGACCTCATAGGAGGCGTGTTTTATCATCGCCCGTAGGTGAGGGGAAGCGGCGCGAAGATGCGAAGCTCCGATCTGAGGATGCCACCCCAGATCTGCCAGCACGGAGTATCAAAGCCCATACCATCCCGCCGGTCGGACGGTGATATAATACGAGCCGCTCAGATTGTCGGGGAGTCGGTCTATCTCATCGTCGAGTTCGACCTCCCAGCGGCGGATCTCCTGGACGTAACAGTTGACCACGTCGGCCGACGGGAGCTGGTCTGACGTCTTATTTGTGACCGTGATATCGACGTCGGTAGGTCGGTAGCGTCCGGCGCCGGCGTGCTCCCAGGCGGCCTCGACTCTGGTGGCCACCATGTCGGTGGACATCTCCTGGAGTCCGTCGACCGCACATTCCCGTACGTCGGGAAGGTGGGTGACCAGCGACCGGGCTACGACGTCGTCAAAGTCGGCGTCGTCAGTTCTGACACGCTCCAACAAAAGCTGTGCGCGCCCCAATTCCATCTCTGGAGGGTCGATTTTCTGGCCTGTAAAAGTGACCCGATAGCCCAGTTGCGACTCCTGGTCGGTGACCTCGGCAATGCGGGGGAATTGATAGCGCCAGGCGCGGCGCAGCACACAGCGCGCTTGATTCGGCCGTAGCACCTGGTCGGTATTTCCATTCACCGACACGGGCACGCCGTTATAGGATAAAAAGACATCGACCTCGACGGCGCCGTCACCGGGATAGGAGTCGGCCTCGAAACAATCGGCGATGGCTTCTCGGTCGGCGTTGACCGTGCGCTGTACGTCGGCCTCGGTGACCGCTCCCCGGGCGTGGCGAACCTCGATGACCGGGATAAACTCCCAGTCCACATAATCAATGATGAACTCCGGCGACTCTTCGACCTCTTCGTCTTCGTCGAGCAGCCCCCGGGCTTCCTCTTCGCCGCCGAGAAGCTCTAAGACCTCCTCGTCAATCTCGTCGACATCGTCGACCGTTTCCACATCATCACCGTGGATACGCAGCACCGGATAGTCGCCATCTTCGTCGGCCACTGCCGGGGCAATCCCCACGAAGAGCAAGAGAATAGTCAACGGAGCAAATCGCCACATACTCACCTCCAATCAACGTCGGCGGAACGGAAGTCGCACCGCTACTTCTTAAATCTAAACAGGGCGAGAAAAATGCCAATTGTGTGAGATTCCTCGGCCGACGGATCGGTGATTTCGCCCCGAATCGTGCAAAAAGGCTCCCCCCAGATCTTCGGCGCCGCTTTTTGGCGCCTGAAATAGGCGGAGATCGCAGGCCACCCGACGTTAAATAGCATCGGGGTTTGTTGTGCTCTCGAGGGGCTGAGTAAATGCGTACCGTCGGCTATTATAGGGCGCCTGAACAGCGGCGCGGAAGATTTTGGGGGAGTGCGCTCGAAGGCCAGGGATACGGTATTCGTCAGTGGGGAGTAAGGCCGAACCGTCGTGTATTTAGGGGCGCCTGAACGGCGGCGCAGAAGATTTGGGGGGAGTGCGCTTGAAGACTCGGTGGTGTGCGGGGCCGGGTGGCCATGTGTTCGGGAGCCGAACGGATAAATTGGGGATTCCGGGCTTCGTGCCGATCTTTTGTGTGTCAATTAACACGGTTCAGTCCGACGAGGTCCCCCCATGATGCTGCGAGCCACCGCCTTATTCGAGGAGCCCGATCAGGTCGATCGGGTCAAACAAGCCTTTCGGGACGCCGGTTTTCGGTGTGTGCGAATCGACAGGGATAGCACCGAGCTAAATACCGAGGTCGAGGTCTCGGCAGAAGAACTAATAGAGCTCGGCTTTGCCAGTGCGGAGGCCGCCCGCTTTGCCGGCGTCATCAGCGGCGGCGGTGTGCTTCTGGAGATTACCGGCGACGAGGAGCGCGGCGATGAGCTGCGAGCGATCATGGAGAGCTTCGATTTGCGGGAGATGCCGTCCAGTGAGCCACCGCGAAGGCTGCGCTTTCAGCCCTCCAGTCAGATTGATCTGCCAGAAGGGGAGTCCATCGATGAGGGAGGCTATCACCGCACGGAGCGGAGTCGCCGCGAATTTCAGCGAGCCGACTCGGAGCGGATGATCGGCGAGCACGACAGCGGTGGTGCCACCGGGCTAAGC
>SKQC01000368.1 GCA_007119175.1 Myxococcales bacterium
GACGTCGAAGGTACGGGTCGCTCAGGAGGGTTGGTCTCCGAAAATGGAAGCAATGGTACAATCACGGGATCGCATGCGTCGGGCGAGGTTGAAGGGGCACACGCCGGCGGTGGGCTCGCCGCTACAAATTGGGGAACCATCTCCGATTGCTACGCCTCCGGTTTCGTTCATGCCGAGACCAATCATGTGGGTGGCCTCGTCGGAGAAAGCCAGGGCCAGATCGAATTTTCCCACGCTACCGGTGATGTGGCCGGCGACGATACAAGCGGCGGCCTCGTCGGCAGTAATCCCGGTTCCGTTGCCGACTCCTACGCCACCGGCAGTGTCGAGGCGGACCACTCTATCGGTGGGCTTGTGGGAAGAAATACGGGCGATATATCGCGCTCCTATTCCACGGGCACGGTCGAGGGATCGAGCGGCGTCGGTGGGTTTGTCGGCAATAACTCAGGAGAAGTTGTTGACTCTTTTACCACCGGTGCGTCTCAGGGCTTGAGTGCCCTGGGAAGCCATGGCGGATTCGTCGGTGAGAGCCATGGTGACCTTATCAATGTCTACGCCGCCGGCCCCATCGACGGCGAAAGCGACGACCTCGGCGGACTCATCAGTCGCCACGATGAGGACGCCACCGTCACAAACTCCTATTGGGACGTGGACACCACTGGATTGGATACCAGTAACGGCGGCGAGGCCCGAGACACATCGGACTTCGATGACGAGGGCAATTTCGAGGGATGGGACTTCACCGACGTATGGATCATCGATTCCGCACCGGACGGTGAGCAACGGCCGACGCTGCGAGACTGAGTCATCGACAGTGATCTGGCGGGCTGAGGGGGCCATCGAACCATGGGAGTCACATGAAGAGTCTGCTCTCCCTTCGGGGGAGCTGTCCGCCCGCAGGGCGGGCTGAGGGGGAGATCGCAGTAACACTATGGTTCATTGGTGGCTCCCCGAAACTCCCCCATTGTCTCACGTCACCCCAAGGGTACTTCCTCGCTTCGCTCAGGGCGTGCTCGACATTTCCCCCGGCGGGGAAAAGGACTCGTGCCGTGAGCAAGGACCCGGCTTTTCGGGGATATCTGGCGTTTTTAACCCGCCAAGAGAATTGAGCGTTAACGCCAGGTGACGTTGTCGACGAGAATCTGGCCGCTTCCGATGGAGCGAATTTCGATATCAAAGTCGCCGTCGACGTCGATATCCTCGACGGCAAATCGACGGATGGTCCCCCCACCGCCGATGCCGTCGACATCGCTGTCATCGAAGGGCTCGGAGGCGCCGACGACATTGCCGTTGACCAACACCTCGACCTGGCGATTACCGCCGCCGGTAAAGGCGTGCGCCAATTGCATCGACAATGAGGAGATCCCACCGCTCAACTGCTCCGATTTTATCGAGCCATCGGGGCTGTCGCGTAAAATCAGACTGGTATCTTCAATCGTTCCGCTCTGCGAGCCGCTTCGGCGAGCTTCCTCGTAGGTCCACTCCACGCCGTCATCGCCGGTGAAGGTGCCGTCCTCGTAAGACGTGGCGCTTATCGCTGGATCGACATTTTCAAAGGTCTCGAGAGCGCCGCCGTGTTCGTGAGCACCGATATTGCAAAACGCCCCCGAGGGCCGGCGCTCTCGGCGCTGGTCGCGCACCGGCAACTCGCCGCGGCGAAGCTCGTCGCAGGCCGCCGCCGGCACCGACTCGCGGGCCAGGCTCTGAATAAAGGGCGCCCGTGTCTGCGAAAATCCTCCGTTATCGGTAAACGCTCCCAGCTCATGACTCAGGGGATCTGAGGCGGAACCTACCCGATCGCCGTTTTCCTCGTCCTGAAGTCCGTCGGCGCCGACTCCCACCAGATTATATCCCTCGCTGTCGACATCCCGGTCGTTCAGAGTGCGCGCTATGTCGGGACCGGTGTCGGCAAAATTCTCGGCAACCACGGAGCGACCCAATACGAGCGATGTGTCGAAATCACCGTAATATTGAATTCCCCCACCGTCGTCGGCCAGATTTTCCACTATGGTGCACCCCAGAATCACCGTTTCATCGGCCCAGACTCTGATCGCTCCACCTCGCTCGGTGGCAATATTCTCGTAGAATGTCGACTCAAAAACGTGGGAGTCGTTGCTCAGATAGAGGGCCCCACCATCGGCGCCCGAATTATTGGCGTGAAAAAGTGAAGCTTCAATATCGATGCCTGCCGAGGAACCATACGACATTGTCGTGGCGATGGCGCCGCCGTTTTCGCCGGCGGTGTTATCGCGAAAAATCGCCTCCTCCACCAGCAGATCGGCTCCGTCTTCCACGTAGATCGCTCCCCCATGATCGTCGGCGGAATTGTCCTCGAATATAGTTCGCTCCACAATTGCGGCGCCACCACTCTCGATATTAATCGCACCTCCGGAGCCAGAGGTGTCACCGCCCTGAAGTGTAAGTCCTTCGAGGGCAAAAAACCCGCCGTCAGTGACGCGAAATAACCTGTCGCCATCGGCCTCAAGAACCACAGATGCGTCATCGTCTCCAACGATCGTAATCGTCGAGTCGATGATGAGTTCGCCACCGCTGACGTCGACGACATCGAGTGAAGCGTCGAATGATACAACGCTCCCGGCATTTAGTGATCCGTCCAGGATCGCCGGAAGAGATCCCGGTCCATCGCCACTGGCGGCAGCCACCACGGTGGCCTCGCCGGCCGTCACGGAGACGTTGGTCGTCGATCCGGAGCTGACGTCGACCGTCGTCGACGGTTCGATGATCACATATCCCTCATTTCCATAATCGTCTTCCGAGACCTCGTCGATGGCGATCGTATAGGTTCCGGGCTCGATATCATTAAATGAGGTCGTGCCGCTGAGGGACTCACTGAAATTATCGGGACCGTCCACGGAGAGCGAAAAGCTGACATCTCCGATCACATCGACATCAAAGCTGAGAATACCGATATCGGCGGGCAATGCCTCGTATTCTCCGGCGACGACGGTGGCTTCACCTCGCTCGACGTCGACATCAAAGGGCGAATCATCGACGGCGTAGCTGGTGCCATCGAATTCGATGGTGTGAAAGGCCACCGTATAGGCGCCGGGCGTAATATCTTCCAGAAACATCGCTTCATCATAGGTCTCGGCGCCGTCCGGACCGTCGACTTCGATAGACGGACTCGCTCCGCCGGGCAGGCCGCTGACCTGGATATCGAGGTCCGCCGGCTCCTCCGGTTCGTCCGGAACCAATTCATAGGTGATGACCACTTCGGCGCGCTCATCGTCTTCCACCTCGACAGTGGTCTGTGCGGGGTCGGGCTCGTAGACCTCGTCTGTGCCGACGGCGTTGGCCGAGAGGGTCACCGTGCCCGCGGGCACCTCCTCGAGGATCGTGGTTTCGGTGACACTGACAGAAAAGTCCTCGGCGCCCTGCACATCGATCGCCGCATCCAGACCTCCGGGCAGGCCGTTGACGACGACTTCGAGTTCGCCCTCTTCATCTTCTTCCCCGTTATTCTCTCCGTTATTTTCCCCGTTTTCTTCTTCTTCGCACACTAAGACGGCGCTCAACCCGACAGGTGCCGAGGAAGGGTCGTTGTGCTCGATCTGCAGGGTCGTATCCTGCTCACCTTCTTCGTCGGGGCAGGTGGCCTCGGCAGTGATCTCAAGGGCGCCCTCGGCATCGACATCCCCGAAAAACGGGCTTATGTCGAGCCAGTCGGATTCGAATTCAATGGTAAATTCCAGAGTGCGCTGACCCGGATTTTCGATGGTAAACGTCGCCTCGTCGGACTCGCCGGGCTCCAAATTCCAGGACAGGGCACCGCCGTCGACGATCTGGATTTCGGGAGCCGGTGCGTCGTCGGGATGCTCGCTGCCCTCGGCACAGGCCACAAGCCCCAGCGTGGCCAACGCCAAAATACTGAGTAATCGCCACTGCCTGGTGATCCACATATTGCATTCTCCCGTGTGTTGCACATCACACCATCGCTCGCGCTCCTACGGGTATCAGAAACAGCGCTTTAGCTCCAAGAAAAACAAAAGCGGCGCCCTCCCGTCGGGGAGAGCACCGCTCGGTGCTTCGAGATCGAATCACTCAGGGATCATTCCCAGCTCACGTTATCGACCAGAACCTGCCCATCACCGATGGAGCGGATCTCGATGTCGAAATCGCCGGTCACGTCGATATCTTCGACGGCAAAATAACGGACCGGCGCGTCGCCGGACATGCCACCATCGTCGGAGTCGTTAAATGGATCGGACTGATAGGTCTGGCCGTTGATCTCCACCTCGACCTGACGATCGTTATCGCTGGTAAAGGCGTGACCGAGCTGCATGGAAAGCGAGGAGATTCCACCCGTCAGACCAGTGGCGGTAATGGAACCGGCCGGGCTATGGCGAAGAACCACGCTCGTTCCGTCGATGGTGCCACTACCGGAACTATTGCGTTGTACCTCGTCGTAATCCCACTCCACGCCGTTGTCGCCGGTAAAGGTTCCCGACTGATAGCTTCCGGCGCTCATATCGGCATTCTCAAAGGTCTCGAGATTGGCCTCCGCCTCATAGGCTCCGGCACTGCAGAACGCCCCGGCCGGCCGGTTATAGCCGCGCTGGTCGGTCGACCAGTCGAGCAATCCCTGGTGGCATTCCTCCATGGGGATGAGCAATCGGGCCGGGCTTGATGTGCCCAACCGAGCCGTCTCCGTCGGTCCGCCGTTATCGGTGAGAGATTGAACCCCGGGATTGTTGATATCGGTCTGATCGGTGGATTGCCAGTCGATATCGCCATTAACGGCGCTGTCATCACCGATAATATTATAGCCCGTGCTCTCGAGGTGGTCGGCTGATCCACCCAGGTCCTGCTCGCTATTTCCGGCGACGATGCTTCCCCGCAACGTCGTCTCCGCACCGCTCGCGGCATAAAGGCCACCAACCTCGTCGTTATCGACATTACCGTTGAAGTTTCCGTAGACCGTCAGCCCCTCCAAAATTGCGTCGCCGCTGAAGGCGACGATCGCCGCGGCAAGCCCGCCGCTGACATTTCCGATAAAGGAGCTCTGTTCGATCATCAACACACCATCGTCGGCATAGCCGTCGACGGCTCCACCCTCTCCATTGGATTCATTGTCCTGAAAGAGGCTGCGGCGGATATAGATCTCGGCAGTGCTGAATATACTATACGACTGTACCGCCGCTCCCCAGCTATCGGCGACATTATCCCTCATCACCGATTCCTCGATAGTGACCACGCCATCATCAGTGACGAATACCGCGCCTCCGGAGTGCTCGGCCATATTATGACTGAAAAGCACGCGGTGGGCGTGGAGTTGGCCGTCATCGACGACGCGGACCGCTCCGCCCCCGTCTCCGAAGGAGTCTCCCTGGGAGAAGCCATTTGTGAGCACCAGATTTTCCAGCGTCAGCGCACCGTCGCCTTCGACGTAAAAGATGCGCGAGGCGTCGTCGGCATCGAGGGTGACCCGATCGGACCATTCACCGACAATATCAAGGGATTTGTCGACGGCGATTTCGCCTTCGGCCAGGGTGATCTGAGAGACGTTGTCGTCGAAATAAATGCTGGTTTCTGAGACCACGTCATCGGTGACGAATCGAAGCGAGCCACGCTCATCTTCGTCGTCAATTTCAGTGGTGACCACGTTGGCGGCGCGAACGATGATATCCACGGTCTCGTCAGACGCCGAGCTCAGCTCGAAGTCATCGTTATCAATCTCGATAAAGGGCTCGTTTCCAAACCCATCATCATCAGCGCTCTCAAGTTCCACCTCGTAGTCGCCGGGCGTCAAATCACTAAACGAGGTGCTACCGGTGATGCTCTCAGAAAAGCTGTCCGGTCCGGTGAGGGTAAATTCGTAATCCACGTCGCCATATTCGTCGACGTTGACGATGATATCGCGGGTGATCAGCTCGTAGTCGGCCGTCACCGTCTGCGGCTCACCGCTGGCCAGGCTAAAGTTCCCAGATCCGCTGCCCTCGTAGGTCGCAGGACTGTCATCGACGTCGTGAACGGTCACCGTATATTCGCCGGGGTATAACTCATCGAGCGTCTCACTTCCGTCGTAGGTCTCGTCGTAGCCGTCGGGGCCGGTGACCTGAATCTCGGCATCGCCCTCGGCGACATCGCCGGTAAGTTCGATCTCCAACTCCGCATAAATCAGCGAATAATTGACATCTACGTCGTCATTGGAGCCACTCTCGAGATCGACCTGGAAATCATCGGCCTCATAGGTTGCGAGTCCGTCTTCGACGTCGGCCGGCTCCACGTCGTAGGTGTCCGGATAAAGTGTGACCGGGCCCGAATCACTGAGAGTCGTCGAATCCTCGTCGCCCGTAAGCGTGACGCTGACCGTTCCGGAGACTCCGCTGAGGCCGTTGATATTGACCTGAGCTTCAGCGGGGATGACCTCGTAGCTGATCGAGACTTCTTCAGTCTCGCCCTCTTCGATGGTCACCGTCTCGCCGTCGTCCGATTCATAGGTTGCCAGACCGACGGGAACATCCTTCGGATCCACGTCGTAGTCACCTGGCTCCAGGGTCAACTCACCGGTCTGCGGCAGCGTGATGACGTCGCTGGTCTCCTGACTTGTGACCTCGACGATATGATCGACGCTGAGCCCGGTGACAGTGACGCTGAGATAACCGACGTCGACCAGGTAGCTGATGGTCACATCGGTGACCTCGTCGCTATAGACGGTCGCCGAGGTATCGGAGGCCTCGTACGTCTCACCCTCATACTCCACGTCCTCGGCGATCACCGTATAGGTTCCGGGAGCCAGATTCTGGACGAGTCCGTTACTCGGCACGTCCCACTCATCGCCGTCGCGAACCAGGGTCAGTTCGGCTTCGGCACCGGAGGGCAGCCCTTCGACGTCGACGAGAATGCTCCCGGGAATGGCTTCGTATTCGATGGTCACCGTCGTCTCAGAATCGCGTTCGACCTCCACCGAGGTCTGCTCGGTGTCCGGCACATAGACGGCGTCGTCGCCGACCTCATTGGCGACCACGTCATAGGTTCCCACCTCGGCATCTTCAAAGGTGGTGGTTTCAGTGACCATCTCGGAGAATCCCTCCGGTCCAGTCACGCTGATGTCGGCATCCTGGGTGTCCGGTAGTCCTTCGACGACCACCTCGAGGGTGCCCGGCGTCACAGCCTCACAGGTCAACTGAACAGCTATCTCATGCTGGTCGGCGTCGGACTCGACGGTAATCGTTGCCGAGAACTCCCCGATTTCGTCAGGGCAGGTGACTTGAACGTCGATCTCTTCGGTCTCGTCGGCGCCAAGCTCGCCGCCATTTGGAGCAAATCCCAGCCAGCTCTGATCGGCGTGGACGTCGAATTCAAGCTGTCCCTCTCCCGTATTGGAGACCTCGAAGGTGTCCGTATCCGACTCCTCGATCTCCAGCGTCCAGGTCATGGGATCATCAGCGGTGACCGACAATTCGGGCTCCGCATCGTTCTGGTTTTGATTCTGGTTCTGATTCTGATTTTGGTTCTGGTTCTGGTTCTGGTTTTGATTCTGGTTCTGATTCTGGTTTTGGTTCTGGTTCTGGTTCTGGTTCTGGTTTTGATTCTGGTTTTGGTTCTGGTTTTGCTGTTGATTGGCATTCTCCGACACTTCGTCGGACCCGCACGCGACGGCGAATGCCACCGCGAGGACTATCAACCAATTCCATCTCGTCCACTTACCCATTTCGACAACTCCCGGGCCTTCGACCCAATTCTGGTTAGTTCAACACGTTCAAGCTCCCATAATTCACCGCTTTTAGCGCAATCTGTAACCCAATACAAATGATAATCCACCCCCGCATTTAACGCGGCCTGCCTTCCAATTTCCCAAGGATTGACAAGACCTTATCGATCTCTCCTTCGTGAAATACGGTGATCCCAACTCGGCGCAGCAACGCTGCCGTTACACCCGATCCGCGGCGCTTTTGTCCGGTAAAACTCCCGTCATAAATCTGGGATGATCCACAGGAGGGGCTGCGGGCCTTGAGGATCGCCAGGCGGATCTCTTCGCGGCGGGCCACGGCCAGTGCGTGCCGAGCTCCGGCGATGAATGCGTCAGTGACGTCATCGCCATTTTCGGTCTTTAAGCGAGCCTGACCTTCCAGTACCGCTGTGCCATCACCGCCCTCAATCTCCGCTGCTGGACGTGGCACGGACAATCCGCCGGCGACTTCCGGGCACACCGCCACCAGGCGTCCCTGACGCTGCCACCGGGCAATCCAGCCATCCTCCACCGTCGACGCTTGCCCATCGTAGCGAACCTCGCGCCCTATCAGACAGGCGCTGATGAGTATTTTTTCCATCATTTACTCCTGGACAGGCTTTCTATGGAGAGGGGTTCTCTGTGTTCTTTGCGACCTTTGCGGTTCGCAGTTGTTCCACGGTGTGGCCACGAATCCTTGAGCAACCCTGGAAGGGGAATTACCGTCACAGCCCGACGGTTTCCACCTTTGAGATTCCTTGCTACGTTCTCCGTTCAGACTACACTATCCGAACCTCCGCCAGCTCGGCGGTCGCCTCCAAGCCCAATGCTCGACGATCCATTTTGCAGTGAACGAACTTTCAGCAAAAGAGTACTCCCGAAGATGTCGTCCCAAGACCGGTGTAAGTCTCCCATTCCCGATTCAGTCTCGCCATCGGTCTCGATGGCCGACCAGATCGTTGCCGCCATCCCGGATTTGATCTTCGAATTTACGCCAGATGGCCATTTTGCAGCGCTGCATGCCGGTCATTCAGCCGTTCTTTATTGCCCGCCCGGGGAGTTTCTGGGCAAGCATTATTCGGCTGTGCTTCCCGACAAGGTCGCTCGAGACTTCGGCGAACAATTCCAGAAAGCCTTGAGCAGTGGGAAGCCGACCCGGATGAGTTATTCTTTACCCGTCGACGATGAGATCCGATTTTACGAATCCCGTTTTTTGCCCATGGATTCCGGCTGCGTTCTGGGTCTGGTTCGAGATATAACAGATTCCTGGCGGAGCAAAACGGAGTTGCGTCAAAGCGAGACCCAGTACCGAACGCTGGTCAATAATATCCCGGGTCTGGTCTATCGATGCCGGATCGATGAGGACTGGACGGCGGTGTATATCTCCCCTGCCGTCGAGAGTTTAACGGGCTATCCGGCCGAGGATTTTATGGCCCGGCGTCGTAGCCTCTCCAGTGTGACCCATCCCGAAGATCGAGGGGTGGTGCGCCGCGAGGTATTGGCCGCTTTAGAGCAACGGCGTCCCTTTCATCTGTCGTATCGAATGATCGATCGTGACGGCGGAATTCGGCACGTCACCGAGCGCGGTCAGCCGGTTTATGCGGAGCACGACGAGGTGGAATACCTCGACGGGGTCGTCTTCGACGTCACCGACATCCACCAGATGCGCCAGCGCGTATTGATCAATAGTAAAATGGCCGCCGTGGGCAACCTGGCCGCCGGCGTGGCTCACGAGATCAACAACCCGCTGACGATCGCCATGGCGAATCTGGAGTTTGTGGCCGATGAATTAGCCGCCGGCGATGACGGCGATGACGGCGACGAGGTAGAAACCGCCATTGAGAAAGTTCAGGACGGTATCGCCCGAGTGCGCAATATCATCGATGATCTGCGCTCGTTTACCGACGCCGCCGACAGCCGCGCAGACCAGATCGACTTACAACGGCTGACATCCTGGGCTGTGCAGCGCACCCAAAAGCGCATCGGCGCCGTTCGCGCCGAGCAGATCATCACTGAGTTGACGCCGGTTTCACTGGTCTGGGCCAGCGAGGTCGGCGTCGTTCAGGTGATCTGGAATTTGTTGGATAACGGATTAGAGGCTATCTCGCGACGCGACGACGACGGCGGCTGTGTGCAGGTCAGCTTGCACGACGATGAGGAGCGCGTCATCCTCCAGATCTGCGACGATGGTCCGGGCATGGCCGACGAGGTCGCCCAGCGAGCCTTCGAGCCCTTCTTCACCACCAAGACCGTCGGACAGGGGGCCGGACTGGGCCTCTTCGTCTGCAAGGGGCTGGTGGAGGGAATGGACGGTCAGCTCGACCTTGAGACCAGCCCCGGCGAGGGTACCTGCATTCAGATCACATTTCCCGCCTTTCGCCCGCATTACTCCGAACCAGGTGGTCATTGACCACCACATTCTCGTTTACACTCCAAGATACAAGATCGACCCTTTATGGAATCCACTTCGAAGTCCTCTTCTTCATCTTCGACATTTTCTACGCTCTCCATTGTCGATGTCACAGACGAGTTGAGTCCGGTTCATCGCGCGCTGATGGAGCAAACGCTGCGTCCGCTCATCGACAAAGGCGATATCTCCTCCATTGATCTTCCGACCAAGACGTTTCGCGATCTTCAGTGGGATCAGCTCCTGGAGTTGGTGCGGCAAGAATCACAGACACCGGAGGGACGATATCTATTTGATCACCTGCAACCACCGGCAGATCGGGCCGGCGTCGAACACCGCCTCGCCGAGGTAGCAGAGGTGATGGAACTTTTAGAGACCGACCCGGCGCCGCCGCTGGGAGGCCTCCACGATATCCGTAAGGCGATTCATCACACTACACTCGACGGGGTCTTGGTCGCCGAAGACCTGGCCGCCATCAACCGAAATTGCGACGTGGCCGCCCGGGTATTTCGCTATTTTAAAAGCCGCACCGAAAAGCTGCCCACCCTGTCGCAAGTAGGGCGAATCATCGACCCCTGCGAGAGTCTTCGGGAGCGGCTATCGAAGGCCGTCGAACCCGGTGGTCGCCTCTCCGACAACGCCAGCCCCGATCTGGGCCGGCTGCGCCGTGCGGTCCAAAATCAACACGATCGCATCTCCACCCGGGTCGACCAGCTTCTCAAATCGGATCGCTTCGAAACCTCGCTTCGCGACGATTATTTTACGATCCGCGAAGATCGCTACGTATTGCCGATTCGCATCGGCGCCAAGGGAGAGGTCTCGGGCATCGTCCACGCCTACTCGTCGAGCGGAAAAACGGCATTTATCGAACCCTCGGAGCTGGTGGAACTAAACAACCAGCTTCGCTGGGCACAGATCGAGCTCCAGGACGAAATCGACCGTATTCTGGAGCGACTCTCCCGCCAGGTGGCCAGTCACGCCTCGGTGCTATTTCGCAATATCGAAGTCATGGCCTATGTCGACGTCGTCGTCGCCTCGGCGCGCTTCGGGCGCACCATCGACGCCTCGGTGCCTGAGATCTCCGACGGCTCGATGCAATTACAACGCGCCCGTCATCCCCTTCTTTATCTGAAGCTAAAGCCCAGAAAAAAGAAGAAGAAAAAAGAGAAAAACAAGACCGTCCCCAACGATATAGTCGTCGAACCACCGCGAAAGGCGCTGATCATCTCCGGGCCCAATACGGGCGGAAAAACAGTGGCCCTAAAGACCACCGGACTCTGTGCCCTGATGGCCCGCTTCGGGCTGCCCCTGCCGGTCGATGAGGAGAGCGCTGTGCCGCTTTTCGACTCCATCTACACCGATATCGGCGACGAACAATCGATCGATCGCGACCTGAGCACCTTTTCGGGGCACGTGACCAATATCGACGGCTTTTTGCCTCATTGTAACGACAAAAGCCTGGTGCTTCTCGACGAGCTCTTCGTGGGCACCGATCCTGTACAGGGCGCCGCACTGGCCGTGGCGCTTTTGGAGGACCTCGCAGAGCGCGACGCCACCACGGTGGTCACCACCCACCTGGAGGGACTAAAGACTCTGGCCTACCAGCAGGACTCATTTGCCAACGCCTCGATGGGCTTTGATCTCGAGACCTTGAGCCCGACCTACGAGATGACCATGGGCATCCCGGGCCGCTCCTATGCGGTGCGCATCGCTTCCAGGCTTGGGCTCGACGAGTCGGTCATCGAGCGCACCAGGGCGATTTTGGAGGGCCAGGACCACCAGGATGTCGAAGAGGTCCTGGTGGGACTCGAAACCCAGGTGCAGCAATTAGAAGAGGAAAAGCAGCGGCTGCGCGAGGCCCGACAGGAGGCGGAGCGCCGCGAGGAGCGATTTCGCAAAAAGCACCAGAAATTGCTGGAGAAAGACCGAAAAGATCTGTTTGAGGAGACTCGAGAGCTGCGCGAGCAATTGCGCGAGGCCCGCGATTTGATCCGCAAACGACTCAAAGATCTGCAGAGCGAGCGAACCGTCGAGCGCGGCGATCTCTCCCACCGAGACCTCCACGAGATGCAGGAGCGCCTCCAGGATGCGGAGTCGACACTTGAGGAAACCCGCGAACAAACCCGCCCCCCGGAGCCCGGTCCCGAGGGATTGGTGCACGTCGACCCCGCCGACCTTCAGGTGGGCATCAATGTCTATTGCCGCCCCTTCAAACGCGAGGGCGAGGTGATCGCCGTCGACGACAGCAGCGAGGAGGTGCGCGTACAACTGGGCGATCTAAAAGCGACGGTGGCCTTCGAAGATCTCTTTCATTCCAGCGAATCCAGCCGTCGCGACCATCATCGGGGCCGCTCCAAAAGTGCGCGCGCCCAACAACCGAGCGGTGGCCGTTCTACAGGCGAAGACGGCGGCCTGCTGCCCCAGACCTCGGACAACTCCGTCGACCTGCGCGGGCTGCGCGTCGACGAGGCTTTAGAGCGCGTCGATCTCTTCTTGGACAGCGCTTATCTCAACGATATCCACGCCGTCTACATCATCCACGGCCACGGTACGGGTGCGTTAAAGCGGGCGGTGCGCGGACATCTTCCGCAGTCGCGCTACATCAAGCGCTTTCGCCGCGGCGAGCGCGGTGAGGGCGGCGACGGGGTCACCATCGCCTTTTTAGAGCCTGCCTGAGAACCACTGACCGAAAAATACAGGCAACACTTCGATGTGGCCCGACTTTATCCACCATCTCTCGCTTCACTTCGCCATCGTGCTGCCCATGGCTTTAGCCGCGGGCGGCACCTATGAGCGCCGATGCGAGATCGACGCCCTTATTCCCCTGATTCGATGGGGCGGAGTTGTGGCATTGGTCATGACCTGTGTCGCCGTGGTCAGCGGCCTGTTGGCCGGCGGCTTCTCCGGCGGCGACGAAACTCTGCAGCACCACCGCTATCTCGGCATTTTAACGCTTGTCGCCGTCGCCATTGCCGCCGTGGGATATGACCAGGCAGTGCGCCGCAAGATCAGCGATCTGCAGAGCTTCGCCGTCGGAATGTGGTGGGTGGCCAGCATCTCGGTTATCGGCGCCGGACACTGGGGTGGGATCGGCGAACATAGCGACGTGATCCCCTTCTGAGCGAATTACCTTCCTACTGAACCAACTCGGCGGCACGCCGCGCCTCTTCGAGCTCGCTGTCCTCGCCGAGTTCGTCGGTGGCGCGGACCAATTTCTGGTGGATTTCGGGGTTAAAGGGGTTGATCCGAGCCGCCTCGCGCAACGCTTCGCGGGCGGCGTGATAGTTGCCGGCGGCGATATAAGCCCTGCCCAATTCCACCCAGGTGTAGATATAGCTGGGATGCAATTCTTTGACGGTCTGCAGGGCGGCGATGGCCTCTTCGGGATCGCCGCTCAGAGTAAATGACTTGGCCATCCGGGTCTGCAAAATCGGATTTTCGTCGCCCATCAACTCCTGGGCCTTTTGATATTGTACGGCGGCGGCACCGAAGCGGTCGCGGACCTGAAACATCTGCCCCAATTGCAAATGTTCGCGGGCCTCGGGAATCTCGACGTCGTCGAGTTCATTGCCCGCCTGGGCGGCCTCGTCATCAAAGATCAAGCGCTCTTCGTAGACACTCTCCTCGTCATCGGGCAATTCGGGCCGTGAGCGCTCATGCAGATAATTGCGCCACTCGAAATTCTCGAATCGGTCCCACTCCGTTCCCAGTACTTTAGCGTATGCCTCGCGGGCCTCGTAGCCCTCGTCGACAGTATCCAATAGCTGCGAAAAGGCGCCCTGCCCCAGCTCGCGGCGAAGATATTCCATCGTCGTATAGACCTGGGCAAAGGCCACGGCGGCGTCTTCCTGGCTGGGCAAAAGGGCCATCGACGGATGCATGGCCTCAAACGGAATCAGATCGTCGTCCTCGAGGCGTCGCTCTAAAAGATGCTCCGACGATGCCTCGATCATCTCTTCGTCATCGCCGCGCCACTGGCGCTCCAGAAATTTCGCCAGCCCTTCGTGCATCCAGATCGGCACGGTCTCCACGGTGCGCTGATTGATGAGCAGGTGGACATATTCGTGGATCAGCGTATCCACCCAGGAATAGCCGCGAAGCACGGCCCGGGGGCTGGTGATCATCAACCGATTATACTGGCATAAAGCGATGGTTCCGGAGGTCCGGATATTCTGCTTGGTCAATGCTGAGACATCGGCCAAAACGCTCTCGCGGGGATAGATCTCGACGCGCACCGGATGGTCAGGGCGGTGACCGAGCTCGTCGCCCAGATTATCATAGGCCTTCTCCAGCGCCTCGAGAGCAAATGGCACCAGGATCTCGTCGCGACCGGGCTCGACGAAGATCTCGAAATTCCCAGAGGGGCTGACGTGGCGCTCGTATCCCTCGGTCACCTCCATCGTGGACTCTACGATATCGCGGAGCTGCTCCCAGCGCGGATGCGACTCGCCGTCGACGGCCTGGCTAAGAAGCTTTTTCGCCTTCTCATAGTCGCCGGTATAAAAGGCGTATCGCCCCTCCAGATACTGATGCCTGGGCGTATCCTCTGCGCCGGCTGCATATTCATCGATGGCCTGTCGTGCATCCGTGATATTCCAGGCCGCCAGCATCTGCTCGGCGCGATCGAAGACGTCATTGTCGGCGTGTGCAGTGAGCGGGATCATCACCAGCGATATGCTGACTGCGATCACTGCCAGGTTGCGCGCTATAATTGCTTTTATCATTCGACCAGGCTCCGGAAATAGCGTTCGATCTCAGATTCGTACTCCTCGACTCTTCCCTCGCGCATTCCCTCCATCATCTCGCGGCGCAGACGCTCGCGCATCTCACTGCTGTCCTCACCGGGGATTTCGACCTCGTCTTCCTGGCCGGGCGCATGGCCCGATTCCTCGCGCTCGCGCTGGCGCTGCTGCTCTAAAGCCTGACTCATGGACTCGCCGAGCTCGCCGAGCTGCTCTAAGGCCTCGCGCTCGGCATCGAGAGCCCTCTGTACGCCGCGCTCTCGGAGATGTTCTTCAGCTTCGCCCATGGCCTCTCGGGCGCCCTCCATCGACGGGCCGAGCTCCTGCTGAAGCTCCGGATATTGCTCGCCCTGCTCTTCGATCTGCTGCTGCAATTGCTCGGCGCGCTCTCGGGCCTGGCCCTGTTCTTCGGCGAGCTCGTCGAAGCGCTCCTCTTCGGCGGGTTGCAGATCTCGCTGGGCCTCATCCATAAAGTCCTGGATGCGCTCCTCGATGCGGTCGGCGCGGTCGACGGCCTCGTCGGCATCGCGCAGAGAATCAGCGATATCGCGGCCCTGGGAGCTATCGGCATCGAGATAGCGCTGGGACAGACTCATCGTATTACGCATCGAGCGAAGTGCCCGCTGTGCGTTGCGAGCGCGCTCCAATGCCTGCTCCATATCTTCTTGTTCCACCATCTCCTCGAGCTGGTCGACCTCGTCGCTAGCCCTCTCGACGCCGGAGCGATCCTGTTCGGATAGATTCCGATCTTCGACCTGCTGCAGGGCTTGCTGCTGGGCGTCGATCTCCTGGAGTAACTCCTCGACAACCGGGGCGAGCATTCGCTCCAATTGCTCCCGGCGTTCCTCGCGCAACTCCTCCTGCAAGTGACGGGTCGACTCCTCGATGGCTTCTTCCATCTCACGCAGCGTATTGACCTCGTCCATCATCTCGCTGACGGCCTGGTCGAGCTCAGAGAGACCACGGGGCTGCATCTGCCCGAAGGCATCACTCATATCCCCGCTCATGGCGTCGAGATGGCCCTCCATATCGTCGAGGGCATCGAGAGCGGCGTCGATATCGCCGTCGTCGAGAAAATCCTCGATGGCGTCTAGCTGACTGCCCAGATCGTCGGCCTGCCCCTGCATATCCATATTCTCCATGGCCTCCAGGTTGACGTGCTCCTGGGGCATCTCGCGGATCTGCATCTGCATTCGCCGCATCAGCTCCGCCATGCGCTGGCGCATTCGCTGGATCTCGCGCTCAATGGCTTCGCGCACCTCGGGATCGTCGGTGTCCCGGTATTGCTCCAATAGATCGCGAAGGCGCTCGCGCAGCCGCTCGATATCCTCGGCGGTAGCCTCGACGAGTTCCATTCGCTGGCTGATCAACAACTCCTCGAGATTGAGGATCCCGTTTTCCAGCTCCCCCTCGCTTCGGCCGGCATAATCGGCGACCTGCTGAACGTGGGCCGCCGTCAGATCACGGCGATCGGCGCGCGTGTCGAGACGCCCGAAGAGCTCGTCACCGTCGTCCTGTAATTCCTCGAGCTGATTGGCCAGCCCCCGAAATAAGGTCAGATTGCGCGATACCATCATCGGATCGTCTTCGAGGCGCTCAACGACGGTCTCCATACGCTCCAAAATCGCCTCGCGCTGATTGTGATTAGAGCGCGTGCGCTGGTAGCGATCGATGCGATCTCGATCCTCGATATGCCGATCCACCAATTGTCGGTAGGTCCCATCGTCTTGCAATTCGCGCTCCCCGACCGGGGTCTCCAGAAAATCGGCAAGGTGCGTCAGCAGCGCCTCCATGATCTGCTGCTGGGCTTCGATATTGCGCATATGCTTGTCTTCCGGACTCTCCACGTACAACAAGATCGGATCGCTTTCACCGACGCCGGGTCCAGTGGTCGTATTGGTATCGCGGGCCTCGAAATAGACGACGATGCCGTCCTTCGGCTCCAGTTGAAGTGGCGACAGATCTAAGGTCACCGTCTTTTCGACGTTGACGGGCTCATCGCCGATCGACAGTCGCTCGTAATCGGCGTCCTCCGGCGATCCATCGAAATGGTGGGCCATGCGCACCGACTCGATCCCGAAACTATCGGTGACCTCTAATTCGAATTCCACGACATCGTCGGGCTGCACCTCCACTCGACCGCTGTGAGAGGCGACAATGACGTCGGGGGCCTCGTTTTTTCGGACCTGGATGCGCCGACGGCCCGGTTCCTCGACGGGGCGTCCGTCGAGCGTCTCGCCGCGAAACCAATAATGACCGCTCTCATCGAGGGTTATGGTTGCCGAGACCCGGTGGCCGTCGACGGCGCCCATATCGATGACCTCGCGCTCCTCGTCGCCGGTCTCCATGACCATCTCGATATTCGCCCAGTCAGTGCGCATCAAGGTGGCCTGCATAAAGACCTCGGTCCCCTCCAGCGACTCGATAAATCCGGTGCCGAGTTGGCGCATCTGCCGATCGCGGCCCGTATAGGAGGGATAGACGAAAACGCCGTCGATATTGCCGACGATTGTCTCCTCGAGCACCCGCTCGCCGACCACGGGATCGCCGAGGCGCTCACCGGAGATGACGCCCAGGGTCCAACCCATATTAAAGAGCAGGGGAATCGAGATCAGAACCACCGCCCCGGATAGCGCCAAAATCGGCGGTGTCAGATCGCGGGACGGCACCAGATGAGCCAGAGACGATTTCTCGCTGTTCTCATAGACCTTTCGCAGGGTCCGCGACAGATGAAGCTTTGCCATCGACGGGCTAAAGCCGCGGTCGCGGAGCGCATCGCCGCCGTCGTCGCGCAGGATATAACCGAATTCCAGAGCGGCCACCAGATCGCTTCGAAACTCCCCGGCGTGGCGCTGAATTCTCGCCGCTATCTGCTCCGGTCCCGGGCGGCGCCATAAATACAAGCCGAGGGCCACGGCAGCCCCCAGAGTTGCCGATGCGGAGCCTCCAATCGTGATCCAGCGGGCCACCGCATAGCCATGATCCACGACCACTCGGGCCGCAATAAGGCCGGATAACAACACCGTCAAAATCGTCACGCAATACCACAGCGCCCCCTCGATGAGGACCGGCATACGCAATTGCCGGCCCGTCCGCTGGAGCACCGACTCCAATGCCCGCAGATCATCCGCCGCAGAGCGCTTATATTTTGACGGCGGCTCCTCGTCGGGGCCACTGTCCGGAGTTGGATTGTCGTCGAGATGCTCAGCCATAAAGGGTCTGTCGGTTCAGTGTTTTCTCGCTGCCTCGAAATCACCACGAAAATAGGGGAAACCGCCGCCGGCGTCACGGCCATGAGTGCTAACCTCGACTGGGTGCCGATTTAATCCTTGCATCCCAGCCTTGCCACGATCCCGTTTCGTCCCCATCATCACCGCACAATCTTTCGTTCCTCGACGAGGCTCACCGATGACAGGACAAGCGCGTGGAAATTTTATCGATCAACGCTGGACCGGCCCCAACGGAAACGTCCGAAAATTAATCCGCGAAAACCCGGCGCGGCCCGACGAGATCGTATATTCCGGTTCCTGGTCGGAAGCC